>DATHQJ010000030.1:0-11899 GCA_035482825.1 Binatus sp. (SeqCode)
GCAATGGGCACACCAGGCAGTGGAACAGATTACGGATCAGGTCGAGTATCGTTCCGCAGCGGTGTTGGCTCTGGCTTCCGGGAACGCGGACCGCTTTCTGGCTGACGCACGGATGCTGACGGCGCAGAACGAGACGGCATCCTGCCCGATGGCGACGTCGATGGCGCGAGTTCAGAGCAGGGTTGCACTCTCCCAGGCGCGATTGAATCTGATGTCGGCCCGCGAAGAGGCGCAATTGGGTAGGTTGGAGGCCAACCGAGCGCGCATGGAAGCCCGGATTGAGGCGCAGGTCGCCCGCATTCGAATTCCGGCAGTCGCGTTCAACCCGGTCGCGGTTCGGGTGCCGGCTTGCCCCAGGATTCGAGTGGAAGTTCCGCGAGTGCCGATGGTTCGAATTCCGGCTCCCGTGATTCAGGTCGAGTCCGGTTCGGGCCCGATTTAATCCATTGCCATCAAGTTCCTTCCTCCTGTACTAGAGATGGCGCGGAGAACCGGCCGCGCCCGTTTTTTTCCTCTTGTCATTCCGACCCGCGAGCGCAAGCGAGCGGCGGAGGAATCTGCTTCTCTCTCGCCACAAAAATAACAGCAGGTTCCTCCACTGCGCCGTCGTTGTCGCTCCGGCTCCGGTCGGAATGACAGAGACTATGGAGAGTGGCCCGTTCGTGGCGGTGCCCAATACGGTTCCCGGTTGTGCAAAACACAGATATTTTGTCTATCTCAACAGCCCGATTGCGGCTATATTAAAACAGCTCAGCGATTCCTCACGACAACTGACCTGAACTGATGGCGCGGAAATCCAGCGGCACCATCTTGCAGGAAGAGTTGTACCCACCCAGCGCCGGGCATTCCCGCGTGGAATCAGGGCACGCCGAACCCGCCCGCGACGAGTTGGACGACGCGCGCCTAGTCGACCTGGATGTGGACGAGGAATCTCCTTTCCTGCGCGGGCAAAAACGGGTTTCCGCCCGCCGCAGTTCAATCCCCAAGAAGACTGCAAGCCGGCTTTTGTGGGCGTGCATCGTGGCCGCGCTTCTGTGCGCTGCCGCCATCGCTGCCGCCGGGCTGTATGAATATGGCGAGCGCTCGTGGCGCTTTCGCGTGGAATCGAGCGACAACATCGACGTCACCGGCATGCAGAACGTGACCAAGGCGCAAATCATGGAAGTGATGGGCGCGGACATTGGCCGCAACATTTTCTTCATTCCGCTGGTCCAGCAGAAAGCGCAGCTCGAACAGATTCCGTGGGTCGAATCGGCCAGCGTGATGCGCTTCGTGCCCAACCGATTAAAGGTTGAAATTCATGAGCGCACACCTGTGGCCTTCGCCCGCGTGGGCCCGCGGATTTTCCTGATCGATGCCGGCGGCACACTGATGGAACTGCCCCAGAAACGTAAATATTCCTTTCCTGTAATTCTGGGGATGAATCCCGGCGAGCCGCTATCCACGCGGGCTCCGCGCATGAAGGCCTACAACTCGCTGGTGCAGGAACTCGATTCCGGCGGGGCCCACTATTCGCAGGATCTGAGCGAGGTGGATCTCTCCGATCTCGAAAACCTGAAGATTCGAGTGAATGATCCCGCGGGGGACGTGCTGGTCGAACTCGGGTCGTCGGAATATCTGAAGCGCTACAAAACTTACGTCGGCCACGTGCGGGAATGGCGGCAGCAATTTCAGAAGCTGGAGTCGGTGAACCTGCGCTACGACAACCAGGTGATCGTGAATCCGGATATGGAAGGACGTTCGAAGCAGCCCGCGCTGGCAGCTTCGGCGGCCAAGGCGGCCGCGGCGGCGGGTGTGAAGCCGGCGGCGCTGATTACGCACATCAATTCCGCGAGCATGCATTCTGCCAGCGTGCACTCCGCAAACGTGAGTCCGGTCATGGTCCCGCACGATCGTACTCTGCCCAAGCCGGCGTTTGAGTTGACCGAGAAGAAGCTTGATCCGAAAGCGGCTGCGGCGAAAAAGCCGGCGGCGAAGCCGAAGGCGAGGAGGGCAGCGACGAAAGCGAAAAGCCCTGCGGCAAAAAAGGCTGTGGCGAAGGCGTCAGCGCCGTCGAGGTCGCAGAAAACGCAAATGAAGAAGCCGGCGCCAGCTGCGGCGGTACATCCTGCGATTCCGAAACCGAGCGCCGCGATTGCGAAGCCGCCGACGAATACGAGTTCAAATTAATTTTCAAATTAATTAACGACGATGTCGAGGAATTGATAAGGCGGACGAATAGAACATGGCGAACCAGCAGGGAAGTTTTCTTACCGCGATCGACGTAGGCAGCGCCAAAACTTGTGCGCTGATGGCGGAGCTGACCGACAGCGGCCTGCGCTATCGCGGCCACGGTGTGGCTGAGTCGCGCGGCTCGCGCAAGGGCGTGATCGTGGAACTCGACAAGGCGGTGGCCGCGATCCAGAAAGCCTGCGAGGCCGCGGAAGACGTGGCCGGAGCGCCGGTCGAGAATGCCACCGTCGGCATTGGCGGAGCGCATGTGCGGGGCGTGAATAGTCATGGCGGCATCAGTCTGGGGACGCGTCCGCGCGAAATTGGACGCGATGAAATTAAGCAGGCGGTTGACCGTGCCCGCGCGATTCCTCTGCCTCCGGATCGCGAGATTCTCCATCTGCTGCCCCAGGAATTTATTCTCGACGAGCAGGCGGGTGTGCACGATCCGCTGGGCATGATGGCCGCGCGGCTTGAAGTCCGAGTCCACATGGTGACGGCCGCGACCAGCGCCACGCAAAACGTAATCACCGCCGTGAACCGCGCCGGAGTGCACGTCGACGACACTGTGTTCGAACCGTTGGCCGCCGCAGATTCGGTGCTGCGCAACGACGAGCGCGAACTGGGTGTGTGCCTGGCCGACATCGGCGCGGGGTCGACGGAACTGATTGTTTTTCAGCAGGGCGCGGTCGCCTACACCGGAGTGATTCCCGTCGGCGGCGACCACTTCACCAGCGATCTGTCGGTGGGTTTGTGCACGCCGCTGGCCGAGGCGGAAAAGATCAAAAAGATTTACGGCAATGCGATCGTCACCTTGATTCCCGAAGGTAACGAAGTTGAAGTTCCCTCCGTCGGCGATCGCCCTTCGCGTCTGATGCCGCAACGCCTGGTCGCCGAAATTCTGGAGCCCCGCGCCCGTGAACTTTTTGAAATGATGCGCGAGACCCTGCGCCACAGCGGCATGTTCGATGTCTGCCTCGCCGGCATCGTGCTGACCGGAGGAGCGTCGCGACTGCCCGGCATTTTCGACGTGGCGGAGTCGGTATTGCGGCGCTCGGTGCGCCTCTCGTGGCCCGCACCGCTGGCCAAGATGCCGTCGACATTATCCGAGCCCGAGTTTGCGACCGTGCTGGGCATGGTGAACTACGGCCAGCGCGCCCGCATCGCCCGCGGATTACAGGAAGATCGCTGGGGCACGAGATTGAAAGCGCTTTTAGTGGGTAAGGGAGCCTGAAAGCAGACATGGAAGTAGAAGATGATCACGGTCCCCAAGAAAGGTTTAGATCGACGCACTTGCTTTTCTCAGCGTTCTTTGCGGCTGTTCTCAGCGAACTCCGCGGTCAAAGGCTTTTGTTTTGCCGCAAACAGAAAAGCTTTTAACCGCTGAGAACGCAAAGAGAGGCCGCAGAGTTCGCGAAGAAAAGCGCAATTCAAAATTAGGTGGAGACTATGAAAAAAGACTCGAGCATTCGCATCAGCTTCAACGAAGAGGCGCGCAACGACGCCAAGATCAAAGTGATCGGAGTCGGCGGCGGCGGCGGCAACGCGGTCAACCGCATGATTGATGCCGGGATGGAGGGCATCGAGTTCGTCGTCGCTAACACTGACCTGCAAGCCCTGCGCATGTCGCACGCGCCGGTCAAGCTGCAGCTTGGCGTGAAGCTGACCAACGGTCTGGGTGCGGGCGCGAATCCGGAAGTCGGGCGCAAGGCCGCACTCGAGGATTCCGACAAAATCATCGAAGCCCTCGAAGGCGCGGACATGGTGTTCGTCACCACCGGCCTCGGCGGCGGAACCGGCACCGGCGCTGCGCCGATCATCGCGTCGCTCGCGGTTGAAATGGGCGCGCTCACCGTCGCGGTCGTCACCAAGCCGTTTTCGTTTGAAGGCAAACGCCGCATGGCGCAGGCTGAGCGCGGCATCGCTGAACTGATGGAGTCGGTCGACACCACGATCGTCATCCCCAACGAAAAGTTACTCGCTGTTGCCGAGGACGCCGGCTTCTTCGAGTCGTTCCGCATTGCCGACGACATTCTGCGTCAGGGCGTGCAGGGGATTTCCGACATCATCACCATCCCCGGCATCATCAACCGCGATTTCGCCGACGTGAAGACCATCATGGCCCGCATGGGATACGCCGTCATGGGCACGGCCTCGGCCAGCGGCCCCAAGCGTACGATCGAAGCGGCGCAGAAAGCGATTGCTTCGCCGCTGCTCGAAGCCGGGGCCATCGATGGCGCCCGCGGCATCCTCATCAACATCACTGGATCTTCGTCGCTTAAATTGTCCGAAGTGCAACAGGCCTGTTCGATCATTCAGAGCGCCGCGCATGAAGACGCGAATATTATTTTTGGTGCTGTCATGGACGAGAAGATGAAAGATGCGGTGAAGATCACTGTCATCGCCACCGGGTTCCGCGAGGCCCCGTCGGCGCGTCCCCGCCCGATCGAAACGCACATGTCGTTTTCATCGCGGCATGCCGCAGCGCTCGATAACGATAATGACAATGACAATGACAATGCCCGCGCCAACGCCGACCCCATGGATTTTCCCAACGGCGCCGGACCCCGCAACGATATGCCCGAGCACATCATGTCATCCCATACCGCGTTCGATGGCGGTTCTGCGAATGTTCGCGACTACGCGGACGACGTGGTTCCCGTACCCCTGGCGCACGTGCCCGAGCGCGTGGCCGCCGACGTGATTTCGCTCGACAGCATGCGCGATAACCTGCGCGGCACGGTGATGACCAACTTCGAGCAGGATGATCTCGATGTCCCCGCGTTTCTGCGCAAGCGCAACGAGGTGATGTAGGTCGGTGGCTTAAAGACCGATTCGAGAAGGGCGGAGCGCTGCCTTGCCTCGATGCCGGTTTTCCTGAGGCTGCAATTCCCTTCGCAAGAATATATTCACCTCACCAAACCGCCGCACGTCAAGATGACCTATAGGGCGGTGGGGCGCGGCGGAAGTAGTTGAGCCCCGAGATGAAGGTGTACTATGACTCTTCTTCCCCCACGGAGGATACGCGCGAATGGACTACAGCAACTCTCAGACGAAGCTTGAAATACTTGTCCAGTATTTCAACGAAGAACGCATGAACTTGATACCGCTATTTCAACGTCCGAAGGTATGGAAGTTGAAAATGCGAAAAGAGCTCATTAAGAACATTGTGAACGGCCGACCCATACCCGCGATATTCATGTACAAAGACGTAGCCGGGGACGCTTTCAAGTTCAATATCCTGGATGGGAAACAGCGCTTGGATAGTATCGTAATGTTTCTGGCCGGCGAGGCGAGAAAGTTCGGCGTCAAGAATTGGCGACACTACGTACTTGATCCGATATACAGAAAGGACGCCAGTTTTGCTGTTGATTTTGGGGACGGGAAAAAACTGACATTTGCAGATTTACCGGAAGCTACGGTTGCCCGACTTCGCGAATACCTGATTCCGACAGTCGAGATAGAGCTCAACGAAAACACCTCTCTCAACGAAATGATAAATCTTTTCGTTGATATTAATGCGTCTGGCGTGCATGTTAGCCGCATTAACATAGTTCGAGCGATGAAGCAGGGTGATCCTCTGCTAAAGGACATTTACAATCTGATCGCTGAACGCCAAGTGAGACGACAGGACGTGTTCACGCGAAGAAAGAAGACCCCGTTCGTTTCGGTGCTCAAGCGATTAAAGATAGTGTCCAGTGTTGTGGATGCGACCGTGCAAGCGGACCGTATGTGGGAAAAGTTGCTGGAACTGGCCCTGTTTGTGCGCTCCAATGGTACGCATAGGAAGCCTACTGAGATTTTGAAAAGTTTCATCAAGAAGCCAGAAATCCCAGCGAAACTGTCCAAGAGAGAGAGAGCTGCCCTCACAGCCGCATTTCAATTTCTTCAGGAAGCCTATAAGACCTCTACGCTAGGAGATTCCCGGCTTGCCACGGACCAGACCCACTTTTATACAGTGGCTACTTCTCTGTTGGGCAGTGATCTGCTGAAGCGATACAGTGCGGCAGCGTTGACGAAGAAATTCGTGAAGTTTGCAGGTCTTATCGAAAAGCCTCACGACCCTCACGAGTTCTCAACTGATCCGCTTAAGCAAGCTGTCTCTACGTATCAGACGTTATCGACCGAAAAAACAACTGATGCCACGCGACGAAAAGACAGACAAACAGAATTCATTAAGGCAGTTGATCTCCTGTAGGGCCGACCTAGAACGGCGGCAAGTGAAACATTTCGACGAGCAAGATCTAAGAATTCGGCGGACTGGTTGTTGACAAAAAGCGCGAATCAGTCGCTCCGCCTTCCGCTTCCAAATCCCGCGCTGCTGAACGCGCAATAGCCGGGAATGGCCGTTGCCGGACTTGGGGGCACCTGGTTGTGAGAAAAGTTTTTCACATGGGCAGTACCTTCCAAGTAACCAGGTAACGCGTTACCGAAGGGGACTGGCTCGAGGTAATCGCCATGTATGTGCTTGTTCCATAACGGGTTAAGTCCGAAATTAGCGGTTCCCGGAGGCGAAACTTTTCGTTTGCCTGAATTCCACTAACTCTCGTACGATCGAAAGGCAGTAACCAATCTGGTTCTCGTGGGATTCGGGGCAGGTGCACCATGAAACGCTTCTTGGACCTCCTAACCAACGTGAGAATTGCCAGCGCAGAGATCGGCGGAACGGTGACCTTAGTGCTCTTGATCGCATTTGGGATGTACAAAGCCTGGCAGGAATTCATTGTGCATCTTCTCAGGTAGTGAGACTGGCTGTGCCTGAGAGCGTTCCTGCTGCCTTGATCTTCGTCAAGAGTTAACTGAACGTCTGACAGCAGGGAAAACGCCTGCACATGGGGAGTACCCTACGAGTAACCGGGTAACGCGTTACTGAAGGGGACTGGCCCGAGGTAATCGCTTTGTATGTGCTTGTTCCATAATGGGTTAAGGCGAAAATAATGTCTTACCCGATCCAAATTTTTCCGTTGCCAGAAATATGTTAACTCCCGTATTATCAGCGAAGTTGATTGATTTTGGCGGGTTACCAAATGCTGGCACTTCGCTTGCATCGAAGTATGCATACGCGTGTGGGGAGTGGATTCAACAAGATGTCTAAAGGAACGAGCCTTCTTCGTCTTTACGTGGCCCTGCTGACAGTTCTGCCTCTAGCGGGAGTGAGTTGGGCAGCCCACATCAGCAGCACGCATTCTTCGGCCAAGAAATCGCCAACGAAAATCAGTGAGACCCAGCACACGCGGCGCCGCCTGCATCACCTGGCGCGCAGCCGCAGCGCGACTGTTACTCCAGTCTCGACGACCACGCGCCGTCATCGTTATCACGAGCGTTTCGGCATGAGTTCTTTTGCTGAGGACATTGCTGCTGGCGACGTCACTGCCGGAGAAGATCCAGTGGTCCGCCAGGCCGCGATTGACGCGCTGGGCAACATGAACGGAACCGTCGTTGCCATCGAGCCCACCAGCGGACGCGTGCTGGCCATGGTGAACCAGAAGCTGGCTCTGTCGAGCGGCGCGCAGCCCTGCTCGACCATCAAACTTTCCGTGGCTCTGGCGGCCCTGAGCGAAGGCCTGGTTTCGAAAGACACCAAGGTTGCCCTCGGCGGCCGCAGCCGCATGGACCTGACCACCGCGATCGCCCACTCCAATAACGCATATTTCGAGGCACTCGGACGCAACCTCGGTTTTGAGAAAGTCGCTTACTACGCTCACCAATACGGACTCGGCGAGCTTGCCGGCTACGACATTGCCGGCGAGCAACTCGGCAGCTATCCCGATGAAGCGATTCCGGCGAAGCTCGGCGGCGTTGGCAAGATGTGCTCGTTTGGCGAGGGCGTTTCCATGACTCCGCTGCAACTGGGCGCGATGGTCTCGGCGATTGCGAACGGCGGAACACTCTACTACCTGCAGCATCCGACTTCACCCGAGGAAGTAGCGGGATTCCAGCCGCGCGTCAAACGCCAGCTCGACATTGCTCCCGTCATTCCCGAACTTTCCGACGGCATGGCCGGCGCGGTGCAATACGGCACCGCCCGCAGCCTGCGTCTCAACTTCAACGAAGAAGAAATTCTGGGCAAGACCGGAACCTGTTCCCACGCCGGAACCCGCTTCGGCTGGTTTGCTTCCTACGCCAATACGAGCGTGGGACGCGTCGTAGTGGTGATCTTTCTGGAAGGCGGACGTCCCACGTTTGGTCCGAAGGCCGCCGAGATTGCCGGACGCATGTATCGCAACATGTACGATCACAACTTCTTCATCGCCGGGCCCAACGATCAGGCTGCGGTGAAGCCGGTCAGCACCACTCCGTAATTCTTCCGCAATCCTTCTCGTAGGGACGTAGCTCAGCTACGTCTCTTTTTCTTGCCATCACCTGCCCTCTTCCGATTTGGCTTCCTCCAAAACCTTTCTTATCAACTTCTAATAAGAGAAAAGCCAGTCCTGCCGATGTGTTACTCCAGCAGGTCCGCCGACCGAGGGAGAACTTCGCGTCGGCGGTTACGCCATTAGATTCGCGCCCTTATTTGTCTCTGGAGGTCCTCTACGTCGGGCTTGACGATGTTGCAGGGAAATTACGCTTACTGGCTGGTCGCGTTGTCGGTTGTGCTGGCCCTGTTTGCCGCGTTTGCGGCTCTCAAGCGGGCGGGCCGGTTGACGGCGGCCCGGCGCTGGTTGCGATCGCTCAGGCTGGCCGACGGCGAGGCTCGCTTCCGCAGCTTGGCCGAGGCGATCCCGCAGATTGTCTGGACCGCGCTTCCCGGAGGCGAGGGTGATTACTGCAACCGCCGGTGGTATGAAACGACTGGGATGAGTCAACAGGAGAGTGTGGGATCGGGATGGGCCAACGCGCTCCATCCTGACGATCAACCCTTGGCCGCGCAAAGTTGGGCGCGGTCGGTTACAACCGGCGAGCCTTTTGAGATGGAATATCGTCTGCGCACGGTTGCGGGAGGCTATCGCTGGCATCTGGTCCGCGCTGCCCCCATGCGGGATTCCTCCGGCGTCATCATGAAGTGGTTCGGGTCCGGCACCGACATTGATGACCAGATGCGCCACCAGCAAGTGTTGGAGGACCAAGTCAAGCAGCACACTGCCGCGCTCATGGAGGCCAACATTCATTTGAGCGCGGAGATGCGCGAGCGCGCCCTGGCGCAGCAGGAACTCAACGAACAAAACGAGAGCGTCGTGAAGGAACTCACCCGGCGCTCGAACCGGAAGACGGCACTCATTAAGATGGCCGAACTGCTGCAGGGTTGTGTCAGCGTGATCGACGCTTTCCCGGTGGTCGCGGGAATGGCGCCGAAAATTTTTCCCGAATTGCGCGGCGCGCTGCTGCTGTTCAACTCGGCGCGCGACCTGCTCGACCCGGTAGCCATCTGGGCGGACTGCGTCCTGCCCGCGCAAGGGTTCAGGGCGCATGACTGCTGGGCGTTGCGTTCGGGGCGGATACACGCGGTCGCGGGTGGCGACCACACTGCGGATTGCGTACACGCAAACTCCAGCCAGCGCTCTTACTGCTGCCTGCCGCTGCTTTCGAATGGCGAAGCCACCGGACTCCTCCACTTCCAGATGATCGAGCCGGGCGTACTGCCCGAGCCGGTGATATTGCTGGCCAACATGTTTGCCGAACAGGTGAACTTGTCGCTGGCCAACATCCGCCTGCGCGAGGCTCTGCGGTTGCAGGCGATCCGCGATCCTTTAACCGGTCTTTACAATCGCCGCTATCTGGAAGAGTCGATGGAACGGGAAACCCGGCGGGCCGTGCGCGCCGAGCAGGGTCTGGGCGTCCTGATGCTTGATCTCGATCACTTCAAGAATTTCAACGACACCTACGGACACGACGCGGGCGACACCGTGCTGCGCGAAACCGCTGCGTTTCTGTTAAAGAGCGTGCGCGCCGAGGATTTCGTCTGCCGCTTCGGAGGTGAGGAGTTCATCATCATCCTTCCGGTAGCCGACCTGAAAGCTTCGCAGGCCCGCGCCGAACGAATCCGCTCCAAGCTGCGCGAGTTGCCGGTGCTGCATCAGGGCAAGCCGCTCCCCAGCATCACCGTCTCGGTAGGCGTAGCCGGACTTCCTCTGCACGGTACGTCTCCCAAAGAACTAATCGAGGCCGCCGACGCCGCACTCTACCGCGCCAAAAAGGAAGGCCGCGACCGGGTGGTGACCGCCGAAGCGCCGGCCGAAGAAAAACAACCGAGCCCAGAGATGGCGAGTTCCAAGTAGCGCCGGCGTCCCGCCGGCTGTCGCGAGGGCGTCTCGCCCGCGCATTCTATGACCCGAAAAAGCAACGGGAAGTTGAAAGGGAAGAAAGTACTCGCAAGAATCAAGAAAGGCGCTGTTTCTTGTCCTGCGTGCGCGGGCGGGACGCCCCCGCGACAGCCGCCGAGACGGCGGCGCTACAAAAAAAGGCCCAGCCTTTGCGACTGGGCCTGGGAAAACTGAAACTTTGTCTTAGCTCCGTTGCCCGGGTCCCTTGCTTTCATCACTCGCGATCACGCCATCTTTAATATGGATGACGCGGTGCGCGTACTCGGCGATATCGCCCTCGTGTGTGACCAGGATAATGGTGTTGCCTTCGGCGTGCAGCCGGTCGAACAGGGCCATGATTTCAATGCCGGTTTGCGAGTCCAGGTTGCCCGTGGGCTCGTCGGCCAGAATGATCGAGGGCTTGTTCACCAGGGCGCGCGCGATGGCGACGCGCTGCCGCTGGCCGCCGGAAAGTTCGTTGGGCTTATGGCTCATGCGCTGTTCCATGCCCACAGCCGCCAGTGAGCCTTTGGCGCGCTCCATGCGTTCCTCGGTGGGAACGCCGGCGTAGATTAATGGCAACTCCACGTTGTGCAGTGCTGTCGCCCGGGCCAGCAGGTTGAAGGTCTGGAACACGAATCCAATTTCCTTGTTGCGGATGCGCGCCAGTTCGTCGTCATCCAGTTCGCTTACCAGTTGGCTGTTCAGCCAGTACTTTCCCTGCGAAGGCGTGTCGAGGCAGCCAATCAGGTTCATCAGCGTCGATTTGCCCGAACCCGACGGCCCCATGATAGCGACGTATTCATTGCGCTGGATGCGCAGATTGACGCCGCGCAACGCATGCACCTGCTGCTCCGACCCCATGTCGTAAGTCTTCCAGAGATCTTCGGCCGCGATCATGCACGATTCCGGCGGCGCCAGCGTCGCGGTATTCGGCATACTGAGGACTTCTGCGGTTGCCATTTTTTTCTCCTGCTCCGATGCCACTGACCTCTCCGATCTTCTTCCGTTACCTCGGATTCGTTAACTTCGGTTTCGTTAACTTCGGGGTTCAGTCTTGCTGCTTCGGGCTCCGTTTTCTGAGACGCCGTTTCCTAAGACCTGTTTCGTAAGACCTGCGAACTTAAGACCCACAACTTTGCCACCGGTTTTCCTTTGGACGCGTCAACCTGGCAAACGTTATGTTGTTTCGTCTTCTTTCTTCGGCACCGTGTTGTCGATCTTTACGCTGCTGCCGGGACGCAGGGTACGCAGGACTTTGTAGCTTCCCGTAATGACTTCGTCCCCTTCTTTAAGACCATCCAGCACTTCGACGTCGGTGGTGCCGGTGATGCCGGTGTTGACCGGGACGAACGTCGCTTTCTTGTTACGGACGACGAAAACACCCTGCACGTCGTCTGCTTTCTTGGACTTGGATGCAACTTCTTTCGCAGGTGCCGCCGCGTGCA
>DATHQJ010000031.1:0-14645 GCA_035482825.1 Binatus sp. (SeqCode)
GCCTTCGCAGACCGCGTGGGCGATTCTGGGATTGCTGGCGGCCAATGACATTCGCAGCGATTCGGTGGCGCGGGGCATCGCCTACCTGCTGCGCACCCAGAGAAAAGATGGATCGTGGGACGAGCCGTTCTTCACCGGCACTGGATTTCCGCGCGTGTTCTATCTGATGTACCACCTCTACCGGGATTATTTTCCGCTGCTGGCGCTGACGACGTATGGGAAAGTGATGGAGAAGGCGGGGAGTTAGAGCGCCGTTCAACCGCGTGGACATATTACGGGTGTTCGGGGTTTACGCCTGATTAGTAAGTGTAACGGCGATTTATCGTCAGCCGCCAGCCTAGAATGGCTGGTCAGGAGTGAAGTCAGTATGGCTAAGATTTGCATTCTGGTTCTGATCCTCGGCGTTGCCGCCTTGGGACAAACATCCGCCGATCTGAGCGCCAAATATTCGCACGTCACCGCTTACAAGGTTCGCCCTGACGTTCTGATGACGGCCAGATTCGCCGCCGACGGCCAGGTATGCGAAATGACGATCGAGAAGCGAGAAACGACCGATACGGTCATAAGGTTCGGAGATTCCTTCTCGGAAAAAGAAGTGCAAGGTCTCACCGATGACCTAGTTCCACAAAACGAGCGCGGACGAAATCTGACGCGGGCGCTGAACGAAGACATCGACGGTGATTTCATCACGACCAAGTTCACGTACGAAAATGTACTTTTCCGAGTGTATGGAATCCTCCGGCCGAAAGATGCGGCCGGCGATAAAGTGATCATCATCACGTGGCCGAAAAGGCCATGCGCCGAAGTGTAGGCAGCAGCACGTTAGTCATCCGTGTGGGACGCTTGGTTCTCCACTTCCCCACGCCAGTCTGCATGCCGTTGACGACAACAGGTCCTTGCGCTCAAAACCTCAAGCGGAGGGTGTGCTCGTTGCCGTCCGTTCATTCCAACTCAGTTTGTCCGTGATCCGCCGGCCGTTGCTTTAAACTAAGAATGAGAGACGCTATTGAAAGCTTTCCTCACTGGCGCTACCGGATTTCTGGGTTCCCACGTCGCCCACGCTCTCGCCGATCAGGGCGCGGACTTGGTTGTCCGAAGTGTTTATACTGATCCCGGATGCAGTTCGAGTGGGATCTACGCAAAGAGGTCTCGAACCGGCGAAAGCATGGCGTTGGGTTCCGGGAGGGCGCGACCGTCTTCGGTGATCCTCTCGCGACGACATTTCCAGATGTCGATCATTCAGGACTCGAAGAGCGGTTCCTTACCATTGGAGAGTCGGCAAATGGGCGAGTGCTGGTTGTGGTTCACAGCGAGAGGGGCGACAATATTCGGATCATCAGTGCGCGGCGAGTCACGCGCCGCGAGGGGAGATTTTATGAAGAAAACCGTTAAGCAGCGAAACCATGATGAGGTGAAGTCTGAGTACGATTTCGCCTCCATGAAGGGAGGAGTCCAAGGGAAACATTACCGGGAATATCGAAATGGGACGAACGTGGTTGTACTCCAGCCTGACGTAGCTAAGGCGTTTCCGACGGAGGATGCTGTAAACGAAGCCCTCCGGGGAATACTTGTTACATCGCGTGCCGTGCGCCGTATTGGAGGATTGCCTGACCGTTCCGTGGGGGCGACTCCGAGCGAATCCAAACCCTACCGTCGCAAATAATCGCTCGTGCCTCGGTTCTCGCCTGCGACAATCGCCTCGATAAGATGCGAACTCCAATATGAAAGCCTTCGTCACTGGCGCTACCGGATTTCTGGGCTCTCATGTAGCCCGCGCTCTCGCCGACCAGGGCGCGGAACTGCGAGTGCTGGTGCGTCCGACGAGCAATTTGAAAAATCTGCAGGGACTCAAAGCTGAGACTGCGACTGGAGATCTGCGCGACGCCGCATCTCTTGAAAAAGCGATGACTGGCTGCGATACGGTTTTTCATGTGGCGGCCGACTACCGGCTTTGGGTGCGGGATCCTGAGGAGATGTATCGATCGAATGTAGAGGGGACGCGCGCGATTCTGGAGGCGGCGCGGAAAAATGGCGTGCGGCGCGTGGTGTATACCTCGAGCGTGGCGACGGTAGGGTTTACTGCGAACGGACATCCCGCGGATGAGGATTCCCCGGTGTCGCTGGCCGACATGATCGGGCATTACAAGCGATCGAAGTTTATGGCGGAGCAGGTTGCGCTGGAGGCGGGGCGCAGCGGGATGCATGTGGTGACGGTGAATCCGACGACCCCGATCGGGGAGCAGGATGTGAAGCCGACACCTACGGGGCGCATCGTGCTCGATTTCCTGAAGCGCAAATTTCCCGCTTATGTTGAAACCGGATTGAATCTGGTTGACGTCAGGGAGTGCGCATTGGGGCACGTTGCGGCCTTGGAAAAAGGGCGGTCGGGCGAACGCTATATTTTGGGCGGAGAAGATCTTACGCTGAAACAGATTCTGGACCGACTGGGCGAGATTACGGGGCTGCCGTCACCGAAGATCAAGCTGCCGTATTTTTTTGCGTTTGCCACCGGAGTCATCGACGAGGCGATTACCGGACGATTGTTGAACCGCGAGCCGCGGGCGACCGTGGATACGGTGCGCATGGGGCGGAAGAAAATGTTTGCCAGTTCCGCTAAGGCGGAGCGCGAATTGGGATGGAAGATCGTACCGGTCGAGGGCGCGTTACGCCGCGCGGTGGAGTGGTTCCGGGGCAACGGATATGTCTAGAGTCGCCATCGTGGTCGCGCTGGAGCGCGAGGTGCGTCCGCTGATAAAAGACTGGCGGGCCAGCGAGAAAGAAAGCGGCGGGCGGCGTTTCCGATTTTTCGAAAAGGATGGGTTTGTTCTGGTCTACGGTGGCATTGGCGCGGAAGCGGCGCGGCGAGCGGCCGAGGCGGTGATCGCGATCTATGCGCCTGTGCTGATTTATTCGGCGGGCTTTGCCGGAGCGCTCGATCCTAAACTCAAAGTGGGGGACATCGTGCAGCCGCGACACGTGGTGAATGCAGGCGACGGCAGCAAAGTCGATCTGGGTAGCGGGGAGGGCGTGCTGGTCACTTTCGGTCAGGTCGCGACGCCGGAGCAGAAGGCGAGGCTGCGGGATTCGTTTGGCGCGACGGCGGTCGATATGGAAGCGGCGGCGGTCGCGCGCGCGGCCGAGGCGCGAGGGGTACGGTTCGCGGTAGTGAAAGTGATTTCCGATGAATTTGATTTTGCTTTCCCCTCGATGGAACGGTTCGTCGATTCCAACGGGCGGTTTCTGGAAGGACGATTTGCCTGGTTCGCCGCGCTGCGGCCCTGGTTGTGGCCGCAAGTTTGGCGGCTGGCGCGGAACGGCAGTCGTGCGTCGCGCGCGCTCTGCGACTGGCTGCGAAAAATGAATGCGGAGTCGACGGCGATTACTTCCCGAGTGCGCGCGATGGAGGAGGTCAACCGCCGATGAATCGGATTGTCTTTGCGGTCGTGGCGTGGGGAATGTTAGCGGCGCCGTTGCTCGGCCAGAGTAGTCCTGCCACAGTGTATGCCGAGAGCTTCCGGACCGGTCCGACGCGCGTCACGGAAGATAGTTTCGAGCTTAAGCTCACACCGGAGAATGCGTCGTACCAGCAATCCATCAAGGATGCTCAGGGCAAGGATCGTTACGTCCTGACGGTGATACCGCAAATGCCGGGAGGCGACGACAAGATTACGTCCTGGGCAGTAACGCTCAGGGATTTGCGGCACAGCATCTATGGCAATCTTCTGCTGGCGGAGCAGGAGGCTTCGGATGAGGCGAAGAATAATCTGTGGCGGCTGGACCCCAACCAGTTCGCTCCTGTGCCAATTCGCGCGAGGCGGATCATGAAGGTCGAAGCATTTTATGTCGTGATGCAGGTCAAGGCTCTGCACTGCACGCCGCTGGACTCACCCTATCTGGATTCCATGACGGTGCAGTTCACGATCGGTAACAGCGACCCGAGGGCAAGCCGCTGAGGCAGTGACATCGTTGCAAATAATTCATTGGCGGATCGGGTACGTGGGGAAAAGTGGGTGGCTGAGTTCATCTATAATTGCAGCAGGAATTTCCTCTAAAACGCAATGCATGTCTTCCCCTTGCTAGCAGCGTTCGTCGGCGGTGAAATCGTCGACATGATCTCCAACAGTGGCCCGGTCGCCAAGCTGGTATTACTCGGCCTGCTGGCGTTCAGCCTGATCTCCTGGTCCATCATCCTGACCAAGTGGAGCCTGCTGCGGCGGGCGCGGGCGCAGAGCGGGCGATTCGTGCGCGCGTTTCGCAAGGCGCAACGGCTGCAGGATATTGCCGCTGTGGCCGAGCAGTTCAAGCCCAGCCCCCTGGTCGGTGTTTTCGAAGGTGGATACGAGGAGTACCGGCGGCAGGCGCAGACCACCGGCACGATCCGGAATCTGCTGTCGATTCAGCGCGGGATGCAGATCGGGGCATCGGAAGGCATCACGCGGCTGGAGCGGAATGTGCCGTGGCTCGCGATTACGGCCGCAGTGACGCCGTTTGTCGGATTGTTTGGCACGGTGTGGGGCATCATCGATGCGTTTCACGGGCTGGGGACCGCGGGAGCGGCGACGTTGCGGGCCGTGGCTCCCGGAATTTCAGAGGCCCTGATTACCACGGCGGCAGGATTGGCGGCGGCGATTCCGGCGGTCATTGCTTATAACCTGATTGGCGCGTCGATCCGGGAGTTTGCCGCTCGCAGCGATGATTTTGCCCTGGAAGTGCTCAACGCGGTGGAACACAGCCAGGCGCAAGTCTCGGCGGAAGTGAGGCGCTGATGGCCTTCACCGCTTCCAACGGACGCACGCAGAGCGCGCTGGCCGACATCAACATCACTCCGCTGGTCGACGTGGTGCTGGTGCTGCTGATTATTTTCATGGTGACGGCGCCGGTGCTGCAGTCGGGCATCGACGTCAGCGTACCGAAGACGCGGACGGTGAAAGAGATCACCGAAGAGCGACTGGTGATCACTATTAATAAAGATCAGCGTGTCTTTTTGGGCAACGACGCCATCAATATTAATGACATTGCCGGCAAGTTGCGGCAGAAGATTCGGGATCCGCGCAACCAGTTTATTTTTGTGCGGGCGGACGAAAACGTTCCCTTCGGCGCATTCGCCACGGTGATGGATGCGGTGAAGCATGCGGGGATCACCAACGTCAGCATTGTGACGCAACCTCTCGAGCAAAATGGCAGCAAACGCTGAAATCTATTTCGAGCATGACCGCTGGGGTCCGGCGCTGGCGTGGTCGGCGGGACTGCACGTGGCGACGATCGGGTTCCTCGTGATCTATTCGGCGATTCTTGCGGGACGGAGCGGCGATACCTGGGGAGCGGGCGGCGGCGGGGAAGCGATCGGCGCGACGCTGGTCAGCACGGTGCCGCTGCCGGCGAATCCTGCGCAGACGCAGAATGTGCTGGCCAACGAGTCGAAGGGGCTGACCCAGTCGCAACCCAAGGTGCAGGAAAAAGAGCCCGACGCGATTGATATTCAGGGCAAGAATACAAAAATAAAGCCTAAGAAAAAACAGGAGGCGGCGCCCAAAGACAAGGCGAAGCCCGCGCCGCCAGAAGAGAATAATCAGGTTGCGTTTGGAGAAGGCGGACCGGTCAGCGGACCTTACGGGTCTTTCAGCGCTGCCGGCGCCAAGGGCGGGTTTGGAGTTACGGGAGGCGGCGGAGATTTTGGGACGAAGTATGCCTGGTATGTGCACGTGATTCAGCAGAAAGTTTCGGACAACTGGCTGAAATACGAGGTCGATCCGAAAATCACAACGGCACAGCGGGTGTACATTACGTTCGATGTGACTCGCGACGGACATCCGGCGAATGTGCAGGTGGAACAATCCAGTGGCGTACCTTCGCTGGATATTTCGGCGGTGCGGGCGCTGCAGCGGATTGATACTTTCGGACCGTTGCCGCCGGATTATTCCGGTGGAAAGATTTCGGTGGAGTACTGGTTCGATTACAGCAAGAAGTGAGCCATAAAAGAGGGAAGAACCTTGCAAAGCAATTCATATCGGGATACGATATTCTCGTACGGAGTATGTTTCAGCTCTACACGGATGGAAGCAAGCGCTAGACTAAATTCCCGGCGAAGCTCAAGTCGTTTCCGCGGCTCCGGGTGCGCGCTTGTTCTCATCTGCGTTTCCTCTATCGTTTGCTGCAACCTCTTCGCGCAGGATTGGGTGAAGACAGGCACAAGCCTGGGCGTGGAGAAGGTGCGGCTGGCGGTCCCCGACTTCAAGCCCTCCAGTTCTGATCCCACGAACACCGCGCTGCTCAAGACTTTTGATGACACGCTGTGGAACGACCTCGACGTGTCGGGCGTCGTGGAGCTGGTTTCGAAAAGTTTCTATCCCTTGCAGGTTCCCGGGCAGCCGCCAGAGGTTACTTTCCCGGCGTGGAATGCACCACCTCCCAATGCCGCCATGCTGGCTTTTGGAAGTTTAGGTGTGGCGGGAGGCCGGCTGACGGTGCAGGGCTGGCTGTATGACTTGAAGAATACGCAGTCGCCGCAAGTGCTGGGTAAACAGTACACCGATACATCCAGCGACGCGGCGGCGCGAGTGATGGCGCACAAGTTCGCCGACGAAATTATCTTGCGGCTGGGCGGAGGGATCAACGGCATTGCCGAGACGCAGATTTATTTTGTGAGCGACCGCAGCGGGCACAAGGAAATCTGGGCGATGGATTACGACGGCTCGAACCAGCACCAGATTACGCATCTGGGGTCGATTTCATTGGCGCCGCGAGTTTCGCCGGACGGGTCGCGGCTGGCATTCAGCAGCCTGACCAAGACCGGATGGGAGATCATGATGTATTCGATCGACCTCAACCGGGCGGTAAGTTTTCCCCACCTGGGCGGGACGAACCTTTCTCCGGCGTGGTCGGGCGACGGTTTGAAGCTGGCGTTTTCGTCGTCGCGCGGGGGCGAGCCGGAAATTTATGTGTCGGATGTGTCCGGCGGGAATCTACATCGTATGACGACGGCCAAAGGGCCCGACGTTTCTCCGGTGTGGAACCGGAAGACGAATTCGCAGATTGCGTTCGTCAGCGGGCGAACCGGGCTGCCGCAGATTTATACCATGGAAGCCGACGGCACGAACCAACAGCGTATGACCGATCAGGGCTACGCGGTGTCGCCGAACTGGGCGCCCAACGGGCAGTTTCTGTTGTTCGCCTGGGTGCGCAAGTATGGACCCGGCGAACCGGGGGCTTCGGACCTTTACCTGATGGATATAGCCAGCAAGCAGTGGGTACAGCTTACGCACGACGGCGGGCGGAACGATTTTCCTTCGTGGTCGCCGGATGGAAGGCATATTGTGTTTCAATCCAGCCGATCGGGCAAAGAGGAAATCTGGAGCATGCTGGCGGATGGAACCAAGATCCAGCAATTGACTTTTGCGGGACGCAACACCCAACCCAACTGGAGTTGGAAATAGTAAATACGCTTCGTCTGATCCTGGAGCGAGCTTCAGGGTCCCAGGGAGGAATAAAGTGAAGCAAAAAAGTATCAAGTGGTCTCTGCTGATCGTTGCATTGGGCGCTTTACTGACGCTGGGGGCTTGCAAGAAAAAAGCGACTCCACCCCCGCCACCACCACCGCCGGCACCGCCGGCTCCAACCGCATCCATCTCAGTGAATCCGAATACCGTTCAGGCGGGGCAGTCCGCGTCACTGACGTGGCAGACCAGCAATGCGACCGATGTGTCGATTGACGGAATTGGCGCCGTGCAACCGAACGGATCGCAAAGCGTGACCCCGACGGATTCCACGACTTATCACCTCGTCGCCAAGGGAGCGGGTGGGAGCCAGGAAGCCACGGCACGGCTTACCGTAACTCAGCCGCCGCCACCGCCGCCGGCGCCAGCTCCGAACGTTACGGACGAGGACTTGTTTAGTCAGAACATTAAGGACATCTATTTCGACTACGACAAGGCCGACATTCGCGCCGACCAGCGGGCTTCCATCCAGGCCGACATGACGTTCCTCACGCAGCACACCAATATCAACATTACGATTGAAGGACACTGCGACGAGCGCGGCTCCACCGACTACAACCTGGCTCTGGGCGACCAGCGCGCCAGCGCGGTTAAGAACGAACTCACGACGGCGGGCATCAGCGCCAGCCGGATTAAGACCATCAGCTACGGCAAGGAAAAACCATTCTGCACAGAAAGCAACGAAGCTTGCTGGCAGCAGAATCGCCGCGGCCATCTGGTCTATCAGAAGTAAAATCGCTATTCGGGGGACGCCGGCGGCGTCTCCCGCTTCGTTCTGGCCGGAAGGGCGCGCTGGTGTGCGCTGAGACGATTATGGGGGCTCTCCCCATTGCGTCTTCCGGTTCCGGGCCACTCCTTATGTGTGTGGAATCCTCCCAGCCTGTGGGACAATCATGGCATCTAAACAATTGTCGTATTCGGGGAAACCTCAATGAACAGACATGGTATTTCCGCGGTTCTCGCGTTATTTCTCGTGCTTTCGCTGGCGGTAGGTCCGGTCTCGGGCGCGAGCAAAGAAATGGTGCAGTTGCAGACGCAGGTGCAGCAACTACAGGAACAGATGACCGCCATGCAGCGCAGCTTCGACGAACGCATGGGCGTGATGAAAAATCTGGTGGAGCAGAATACCGACGCGGTGAATAAGGTGGCTTCGGCGCTGAATGGGCTGCAGACTACGCTGGCCAAGCAGCAGGGCGATGCCGGATCGAAGGTCGACCAGGTTTCCGGGCAGGTGCAGGCGCTGAACGACACCATGGACGAGATCAAGGTGCGCCTGGCGAAGGTCACCAAGCAACTGGAAGACATGCAGGCGGCGCAGCAGAGTCTGGGGGCGCAGCAGGCCCAGCAGCAGGCGCAGCAACAGGCCATGGCAGCGGCTCCGCCGCCGGACGTGCTCTACAACAATGCGGTGCGGGATTACAACGGCGGCAAGAACGACCTGGCGCTGCAGGAGTGTTCCGACTACATCAAGTTTTATCCCAATACCGATCTGGCAGGGAACTGCTATTTCTATCTGGGCGAGATTCAGTTTCGGCAGGCCAACTACCAGCAGGCCGCGCAGAGCTACGATCAGGTGCTGCAGAATTTTCCCAGCGGAAATAAAGCGGCGTCGGCGCAGCTGAAGAAGGGATTCGCTCTGGTGGAACTGGGCAAGCAGGACGAGGGCGTGAGCGAGCTACGGCGCCTGATCCAGCGCTATCCGCATTCGCCAGAGGCGCTGCAGGCGCGGGATCGGCTGCGCAAGCTGGGGGTTCCGACGATCGGGAAGTGACTTCCGGGGGCCTATACCATGCGGCGATGACGCCGGGAAGTGTGGCGCTTGACGGCTCTGTGCGCGCGATGGCGCTCGACCCGAGAGTCGCGGCGGTGCTGAGCCGCTTTCACTGGAGTGAGCCTCGAGTGCGCCGATGCCGGCGACGCGAAGGCAAATGTGCTGGACAGGATGGCAAGCAGCAGTACGAAAACGAAGCGCCTCATATACGCTTTCTCCTCCTTGATCCCCACCAACTTGTCATACTTTATCACTCTAGGATTGCGAGCGCTCAAGTACTACACTGGGTTCGCCAAATTAATACCCGAGGTTGAGTCATGGAACATGAGACGCGGGATCAGGATGCAGAGAAGGGCGCCACGGAAGTTGAGGATCATAAGGATCCGGGGAATGTGGGATTGCAGGAACAGATTGGGCATCGCGATCAGGATCCGATGTTGAAGGATGCGGACTCTGATTTTCCGGAACCGGGGCAGAGTCCGGAACATAGCGGGGAACCGGTGCGCAAGACTGCGTGAATCAGTGGCGCCTTGGAAAAGCAGATTCCTCACCGGGCTTTCTGCCCGGTTCGGAATGACAAACGTTCCTAACTCGGACGTAAAGCCAGGCTAGCGCAGTTCTTCCATCACCGCGTCTAGCACTTCTTTGCCCGGGCGCGTCATTGAATCAGGCAGCGTGGCCAGGGGTTGGTCGACGACGTTCAGCATGTCGATGAAACTGGGCGCCTCGGGGTTCACGTAGAAAATGCCGGTGAGTACCTCTCCTTTGTCATGGGCTTCGGTGAGGCGGCTCATGGCACGAATTTTGTCGGTGGGGTCGAAATCTTCTTCGAGTTTGCGCAGGTGCAGGCGCGAGCCGTCGTGCATGGTGACTTCGACGGTCGTGCCGGGATCGTATTCCACATCGATCTCTTCGAAGTGGGGGACGAAGCTCACGTCCTGCAAAGTTTCTTCATGCTCCTTCACGTATTTGTATGACTTCGTCGAGCCCTCGTGATCGTTGAAGGTGACGCAGGGCGATACCACGTCGAGCATGACGGTGCCTTTGTGCGCGATTGCGGCCTTGAGCATGGCGCCGAGCTGACGCTTGTCTCCGGAGAACGAGCGACCGACCAGAGTTGCGCCCAGTTGAATCGCGAGGGCGCAGGTGTCGATGGGCGGAAGGTCGTTCAAGACGCCGGATTTCAACTTGGAACCGAGATCGGCGGTGGCCGAGAATTGGCCCTTGGTGAGGCCATAGACGCCGTTGTCCTCGATGATGTAGATGATCGGAAGATTGCGGCGCATGAGGTGGATGAACTGTCCGATTCCGATGGAAGCGGTGTCGCCGTCGCCGCTGACGCCGATGCAGACCAGGCGGCGGTTTGCGAGCAGGGCTCCGGTGGCGACCGAGGGCATGCGTCCGTGCACGGCGTTGAAGCTGTGCGAGCGGTTCATGAAATAAGCGGGAGTCTTCGAGGAGCAGCCGATGCCGCTGGGCTTGATGAGTAGTTCGGGCTGCACGCCCATCTCGTACATGGATTCGATGATGCGCTCGGAGATGGCGTTGTGGCCGCAACCGGCGCACAGCGTGGTCTTGCCGCCTTTGTAGTCCATGACGGTGAGGCCGATGCGGTTGGTCTTGGGGCCTGGTGCGGCGGCTCCGGGTTCGACTGTCGTGGTGCCCATTGCTTGCTCCTCGTGGCTAAAGCCCTTTTTCTTTATAGCCTACACGCGGCCCTGAGGGGCCGCTCTTCCACGGTGCGGCTTGAGGCCACACCCTTTCAAAACGACGATCCCACTCACTCCGTTTACTTGCCTTCCATGCTGGTCAGTTCGTCGGTGATCGACCGCGCGTCGAGCGGCAGGCCGGTGATGTGGGCGATGCTGCGCAGGCGCGGGATCAGTTCCGGCTTGAGATCGAGTTTGAGCAGGGTGAGCATTTGCGCATCGCGATTCTGTTCGACGAGATAAATGCGATCATGCTGCTCGATGAATTCGTGAACTTCGCGCGTAAAAGGATACGCGCGGAGACGCAGGTAGTCGGTCTCGATGGCGTATTCGTCGCGGAGTTGGTCGCGGCTTTCGGTGATGCCCCAGTGTGAAGTGCCGAAGCCGATGATGCCGATTTTGGCGTTGTTCCCTTTAGTGATCTCAGGCCGGGGAACGAAGGAGCGCGAGGTTTCAAATTTGCGGTTCAGGCGCTCCATGTTGTTTTCGAAATCGTCGGCGCGCTCGCTGTATTGCGCTTTTTCGTTGTGACCGCTACCGCGGGAGAAATACGCCGCTGCGGGATGAATGGTTCCGGGCAGCGTGCGATAGCCGATGCCGTCTCCGTCAATGTCTTTGTAGCGCGCGAATCCGCCGAGGCGGTCGAGATCTTCCTTGCTCAGAACTTTGCCGCGATTGATCGGCGTGGTGGGATATTCGAAGGGATCGGACATCCAGTTGTTCATGCCGAGATCGAGATCGGACATGACGAAGACCAGTGTCTGAAACTGTTCGGCCAAGTTGAAGGCTTCGGGCGCCATGCTGAAGCACTCGGTGACGGAGCAGGGAAACAGCATGATGTTCTTGGTGTCGCCGTGCGAGAGGAACGCGGTGGAAAGAATGTCGCCCTGGGAGGTACGCGTAGGCAGACCGGTGGAGGGGCCGACGCGCTGGATGTCCCAGATTACGCCCGGCACCTCAACATAGTATGCCAGGCCGGCGAATTCGGACATCAGCGAGATGCCGGGGCCGGCGGTTGCGGTCATGCTACGAGCGCCCGCCCAGCCGGCGCCGATGACCATGCCGATCGCGGCGAGTTCGTCTTCGGCTTGCACGATGGCGAAGGTGGCTTTGCCGTCGGGACCGATGCGATATTCCTTCATATACTCGATCATCGTCTCGACCAATGAGGACGAAGGCGTGATCGGATACCACGTAACGACCGTACATCCAGCGAACATGCAACCGAGAGCGGCGGCGGAGTTGCCGTCGATGATGATCTTGCCGGCAGTGGCGTTCATGCGTTCGATGTAGAACGCGCCGCGCTTCTGCAGGTTGGCCTTGGCGTAGTCGAAGCCGGCTTGCGCTGCCGACAGATTTAGACTCGCCGCTTTCACTTTCTTGGCGAACTGCTTGCGGATCGCCTTCTCAACTTCACCCATCTCGATAGTGAGCAGGCTGGCGACCACGCCGACATACACCATGTTCTTGACCAGCTTGCGCAGCTTCGCTTCCGGGCATACGGCGGCTACCAGCTTGTCGTAGGGAACCGAGTAAAAAATCAGATCATCCCGCAGTTTGTGCAACGCGAGAGGCTCGTCGTAGAGGACCGCGGCGCCGGGAGCCAGCGACATGGTGTCTTCAACGGCGGTCTCGGGATTCATGGCCACCAGGAAATCGATTTCCTTCTTGCGGCCGATATAACCGTTCTTGTTGGCGCGGATGGTGTACCAGGTGGGAAGTCCGGCGATGTTCGAGGGGAACATGTTCTTGCCGGAGACGGGCACGCCCATCTGAAAAATGCTGCGCAGCAGAACTGTATTTGAACTTTGCGAGCCGGAACCGTTGACCGTCGCGACCTGAATGCTCATGTCGTTGACGATGCGCTTGCGCCCCACGCCGCCAGAGGATTCCTGGGGCGTGATATCCGTCGTAGCCATCCCAACACCTTCCTTCAGTCAGCGGGCAGAATCGTCTTGCCCGTAAGTTATGGATTGCACAAGAGGAAACATTTCATTATAACGGCCGCCGAGCCGCGCCGTCGCGCCAAATCGCCTGCCTGTGGCCCATGGGGAACCTGTTTTAGAACTGCTTGTCATCCGGTTTTAAACCGTTTGTCATTCGGTTTAAACCGTTTGTCATCCCGAGCAACGCGAGGGATCTGGGTTCTTGCTTGTGCGTGCTGCACCGCTGGCGCCAGCAAACACCCAGGTCCCTCGCTTTGCTCGGGATGACAAACTGTGGCACGACAATCTGGGATATGAGCAAAGGTCCGACGAAATCGCTTATTCGGTCTCGTAGAACTGGGCCATGTTGCGGAACTTATTATATCGTGACACGAGCAATTCGGCAGAGGGGAGCTTCTTAAGTTCGGCGTAATGTTTCTGCAGGGTGACATCCAGCAGGTTGGCGGCGGCTTCGTAGTCGCGGTGGGCTCCGCCCTCGGGCTCGGGGACGATGCCGTCGATGCAGCCGAGTTCGCTGAGGTCGGTGGCGGTGATGCGCATGGCCTCGGCGGCAAGTTCTTTTTTGGTGGCGTCGCGCCACATGATGGCGGCGCAACCTTCGGGGGAGATGACGGAATAAATCGAGTTCTCCATCATCAACACGCGGTCGGCGACGGCAATGGCCAGGGCTCCGCCACTGCCGCCGACGCCGATCACAGTAGCAATGATCGGCACTTCCAGCCGCGCCATTTCGCGGAGATTGTAGGCGATGGCTTCGGCCTGGCCGCGCTCTTCGGCATGGATGCCGGGATATGCGCCGTCGGTATCGACCAGAGTGAAGATCGGCCGGCGAAACTTTTCCGCGACCTGCATCACGCGAATGGCCTTGCGATAACCCTCGGGATGCGGCGTGCCGAAGTTGCGGTGGACGCGCTGCTTCATGTCGCGGCCTTTTTGCGTGGCGACGACCAGGACTTCGTCGCCATGGAACCGGGCCATGCCGCAGATGATGGCGGCGTCGTCGCCGAAACTGCGATCGCCGTGAATTTCGCTGAAATCGGTGAAGATGCGCTCGATGTAGTCGAGCGACTGCGGACGCTGCGGATGCCGCGCCAGTTCGGTCTTTTGCCAGGCGGTGGGCGGCGTGTTCATTTCGCGCCGCAGCGCATCGATGCGATCCTGCAGTTTAGAGATCTGGCGGCGGGTGGCGTCGTCGGCGCCGGGAGATTCCAGTTCGGCGACCTGGCGTTCGATCTGTTCGAGTTCCTGCTGCGCTTTTTCGAAAGGTGCCATGTTTTAATAGGCGACGCTGGAATCAGGCGATGATGCGGACGCTGCCCCGCCCGCACAATTGTTCGACGCGGGCGATGAAGTTGCGGTCCGGAATCACATTATAGCCTTCCGCTTCCATCACCACCATGAAATCGCCCTCACGTTCCACGTCAAATAACACTTTCGCTTCGCCTTTGCGCTCCAAAAAGAGTGTGTGCAGATCGTCGACGACGGCCTCGCCGGAGGTGGCTAACGGCACTCGAATGCGGATGGCGCGCGGGAGCGGGACTTTGGCCTCTTCGAGCGGTTGAATTTCCGCCGCAGTCACCTTTGGATTGTTGCCTTCTTCGATGCGTACGCCGGCCTTTACGAGCACAGGAACTTCGAGCTTGACTTTATCGCCGATCCGTTTGTAGGCCTCGGGGAAGACGATCATGTCGATGGAGCCGGACATATCTTCGAGCGTGGCCTGGGC
>DATHQJ010000032.1:0-7479 GCA_035482825.1 Binatus sp. (SeqCode)
TGACGAGGTTGCGCTGCTACCGCCGGTGAGTGGCGGTGCTCCCGAAGGGGCGGGCGAGACGCCCCCCCGACAGCCGGCGGGACGCCGGCGCTACGCTTCGATTGTGCGCGAAATCATCGACACGCAGAGTATCGTGGCCGGCCTTAAGCGCGGCGAAGATGGTGCGGGTCTTGTCTTTGAGGGAATCGTCCGCAACCAGACGCGGGGGCGCAAGACGCTCTACCTCGACTACGAGGCCTACGAGGAGATGGCGCTGGAACAGATGGAATCGCTGGCCGGTCAGGCGGTGCAGCAATTTCAGGTGCGGGACGTGGCCATTGTGCACAGGCTGGGGCGGCTTGAAATCGGCGAGACCAGCGTGCTGATCGCGGTCACCTCGGCGCACCGTGCCGCCGCTTTTGACGCCTGCCGTTGGTTGATCGACACGCTCAAGCGCACGGTACCCATCTGGAAGAAAGAGTATTTCGAAGACGGTGCCGTCTGGGCCGATGGAGAGTCCTTCCCGGAGGAAATTCCGCGGGCAAATTCCGGGGGTGAGGCAGCCCGGTAGTACACGCCGCATCTAACTGAGCGGCCAAGAGCTGCCGACTTGGCAGGTATAATTCCATCACTCGATGAGAAAACCCGCCACGACTCTACTGCTGATTGGCCTATTCTTCGTCCCGAACGGCCTATGGGCGCAGCAGGCCACACAGCAGAGTCCAAGCCAGCCGAGCTCCGCTCCGCAGAATCCGCCTCCGCAAACTCCACCGAGACCCGACCGCCAGTCGGAGCCGATGGAAACCCTCCGGGTCGACGTCAAGCTAGTCAACGTGTTCGTCACCGTGACCGACCAACACGGCGCTCCTATCGGAGGTTTGAAGAAGGAGAATTTTGTTCTCAAAGAGGACGATCATGAGCAGAGGATTGCGGTGTTCGACAAGGAATCCGCATTGCCGCTTTCGATCGGGCTCGCCGTCGATACCAGCCTGAGCACGCGGCACGACTTGCCGCTGGAACTGGCCTCGGCCAAGCGATTCGCCCATGCCATCATGCGCCCGGTTGATGGTTTGTCCGTCTACGGTTTCAGCGAGATCGTGCACGAGTCCACTCCGGGATTCACTCCCGATCTCAAGCGCATCGACGAAGCCATTGAACACATCCGCCTCGGCGCTGCCACAGCGCTCTACGACGCGATCTATGTGGTTTCGCGCGCTCTGGATAAGCGCAAGGGTCGAAAGGTTATCGTTCTCATCACGGATGGCGGAGACACGGCCAGCCGGTTCGACTACCAACAAGCCGTGCGCGCCGCGGAAGAGGCCGAAGCCATTGTCTACTCGATCATCATCGTCCCCATTGAAAACAGCGCGGGGCGCGAAACCGGAGGCGAGCACGCCCTGATTCAGCTCTCGGAAGATACTGGCGGTAAATACTACTATGCCACTTCCATGGCCCAGTTGGATGAGGCGTTCCAAAAGATCAGCGACGAACTGCGCACGCAGTATCTGCTGGCGTATTATCCGGCGCAACGCACATCGTTCTCCGAGTTTCGCCGCATCGAAGTCAAAGTAGCGGGAGTGCCGGACGCCGCCAGCTATCGGGTCCGCCATCGGGCGGGGTATTACACGGTCAAGTCAGAGTGAGTACGCGAGCCCGTTTTTCGGCCTCGGCGCAAGGGCTACTGGGGGGCGACGTAAGCGATTGAGAATAGTGACAGGTTCTAAATATCGCTGCGTCGACAAGCGGCTGACCCGGCAATTGCTGTAGGCTAAAGGATCATTCCCAGGCTGGATGGGGCGGACCCGAAGCGCGTACTAGCGGCGAGGGACTGAAGCGGAAGTTTGTGTCATACCGAGCTTAAGGCTTACGTTGGGAAACTCTTCACCGAAATAAAGGAAGGTTGACGATGCTGAATTTGAAATCCCCTGCGCTCTGCAGGCGGCGCGGCTGGATGGGCCTGATCGCTGTTGGCGTGACTTCTATTTGCTTGATATTGCTCTCTTCCGCACTCTTACTGGCCCAGTCCACGGTTGGAACCGGGAGCATTCAGGGAGTTGTGACCGATAAAACGGGAGCCGTGCTTTCCGGGGCCAAGGTCACCATTACGAATAAAGCCACGGCGGGCGCCATTCACGTGACCACTTCGTCTGCGGGAACCTATTCGTCCGGGCCCATGCAGGCCGGGGACTATACGGTGCGCGTGGAAGCCAAGAGCTTCAAGACAGCAGAACTTGCCGTGACTGCCCAGGTGGGCGTGGTTTCTGCGGGCAACGTGAAGTTGGAGCCCGGACAAGAGAGCCAGGTCGTGCAGGTGCAGAGCACTGAAATAGCTGTGAACACCGAGCAATCCACGGTACAGGGTGTGCTGACCGCGAGTCAGATCGACAATCTTCCGGTGAACGGGCGCAACTTTCTCGATCTGGCGCAACTCGAGCCCGGAGTGCAGATCCAGGAGGGCAGCACCTTCGACCCTACCAAGAACGGTTTCTCCTCGATTTCGTTTCAAGGGCGGTTTGGCCGAACCGCTCGCATTGAAGTGGATGGTGTGGACATCTCCGATGAGACAGTGGGAACCACCACGCAGAACATTCCCGCGAGCGCCATCCAGGAGTTCAATATTTCCCAGTCGTCGCTCGATCTTTCGACCGAGCTGACCAGTTCCGGCGCAGTGGAAGTGAGCACGCGTTCGGGTGGAAACGATCTGCACGGCGAGGCCTTTGGATTGTTTCGTGGGAATCAGGCAGCGGCGGCATTGCCCGGTGCGACGGCGCCTCCGTTTCAGCGCGAACAGTTCGGCGGGCGAGTGGGCGGCTACGTGATCAAGGACCGGCTGTTCTATTTTCTCGATGCGGAACGCAGCAAGCAGGACCTGACCGCAGCCGAACCGTTTTCCTTCCCGTTCAACACACTGAACACTACGCTAGTCCAGCCCTTCCGTGAGTTTCAGACCGATGGCCGGTTGGATTACGTGCTGCGCAACACCGCCCGCGCGTTCTTCCGGTTCAACTTTGATCAGAACAGCGACATCCGCCCCTTCGGCTCGGCCAGTTCGGTGCAAGGATTTAGGAACGGAAACCATACGCCCTCGTACACCTTGGGTTACGACTTCAATACCGGTCCTTATAACCACAGCATCCGCTTCGAGTACTTGAAATTTCGCAACGGAATTGTGGATAGTACCGCGACAATTCCCGCAGGAATCGACAATCCGATTCCCGGCCTTGGCATCAACATCGGTGCTACGTCCGCAGGCAGTTGCCAGTTAAGCAACGGCGGCGCCTACTGCGGCGGTCCCAGCTTCCTGGCCCCGCAGACTACGTTCCAGTCTAATCATGAATACAAGTACGACGGCAGCCGGGTCCTGGGCAGCCATATCATTCGCTACGGCGCGACATTCAATCATATCCAGGGCGGTGGCTTTGCGGGGTTTGCGACTTATCCGCAGGTGGGGACCACCGGCATCTGCCTGCCGGGATCGAGCCGTTCTACTTGCATTACCAGTACCGACCCCGCCGCGTATCCGGCGGAGTTCGTACAACTGGGCAACGGGGTCGGCTTCTCGACTCCTTCACCGGCGTTCGGCAACCCGGGCGGCGGACTGGGACCCGACAACCGTTTCGAGGGATACGTTGGCGACGGATGGAAGGTCAAACGCAATCTGACGTTGACCTATGGTATTCACTACGTGCGCGATACGGGACGCGTGGATAGCAATCTCGGTCCCGACGCCACTTTCAATCTCTGGCAGCCGGGACTGGGCAACCGGGTGCGCACTCCGAACACGAACTTCGCGCCTCAGTTCGGTTTTGCCTGGGATATGAACAACAACGGCAAGACGGTGATTCGCGGCGGCGCAGGTCTGTTTTTCGAGAACTCGATCTGGAACAATGTCTTGTTCGACAGTCCGGCGCGGCTGAAGACCGGAATCTTTTCTTACACTCCGGAAGTGTGTTCCTCGGGTACTCCCAGCGCGTTCAACTGGCCGACCAATCCGGGCGCCGTGGGAACTCCAATTGCCGGAGGGGCGGGAGTTGTGGTTGCGGGCACCAACCAGGTTCAGCCCACATTTTGTGGAGAGACGATTTCGTCCGCCGCCAGCAACATTCTGGCCTTGAGCAGCGCGTTCAAAGCGGCTGCGGCTGCGAACGTTGCGGCTACGCCCAACGGAAGCTATATCGGATCCGCGCTCAACGCCTCGAATGCGTCCGGGATAGATGTGTTCGACCCGAACTATCGCACGCCCCGGTCGTGGCAGATGAATCTCGGCTTTCAGCACGAATTTCGTAAGGGCATGGTGATGAGCGTGGATGTGATCCGCAACATTGGAGAACATTACCTGCTCGCCATTGACCAGAATCACAGTGGTGCGGCGCGTTCTTACAACATGGCCAACGCTCTCGCGGCCCGCGACTCCGCGCAATTGGCAAACGGCTGCGCGGTCGGGATCAACCAGGCGGCCTGCATGGTTCAGCACTTGGGACTAGGTGGCGCCCAGGCTGCGTACTCTGCGGCAGGGCTCGATTCAAACAATGCAGTTAAAGGGGGAGCTCCTTGTTCGTTCTGCGCCTTCCCCGGCATTACTCCGAACGGAACGAACAACACCGGCGGCGGCGCTGGCAATGGTGCGCTGGGGACGCTGGATACGCTCGAACCCATCGGCCGTTCGGTGTACGAGGGTCTGCAGGCGAAGTGGGTGGAGAACGTGGCGAAGCCGTGGCCTGGAATTAAGGCGGCAAACTTCCAGATTTCCTACGCGTTCTCAAAGTTCATCAGCCAGGTGCAGGATCAGGATTTTATCAACCTGGCTACCAACAATGACAACCCTCTGCAATTCACTGGACCGAACGCTCTGGATCGCAAACATCAACTGTCGTTTGGGGGGACTTTCGATCTGCCGTTCTATACCCGGATCAGCCTGATCGGACACTTCTATAGTTCGCTTCCGCAGAACCTGGAACTGCCGGAGTTGACCAGCGGCGGCGAAATTTTTGCCACCGACTGGCTGGGCTCAGGTCTGGGCTCGAATGGCGCACCCGAGCCCGTGCCAGGCACGCAGATCGGCCAGTTCATGCGCGGAACCGACATCGGCAACCTGCCGAACGTCATCAGCGCCTACAACACGCACTTTGCCGGTCAGTTGACGCCCGCGGGGCTTTGTCTGGTGGGCAGCCAGTCGTGTCCGGGCTCCGCGCCGATTCAGGTCATGACCCAGGCCGACTTGAATGCACTGGGCTGGGTCCTGCCGCAGTTGGCGACGGTCAATCCCAATGCGAAGAATTTTCCCTGGCTGAAGTCGACGGACTTCAAGGCGGCATGGCCCATCAAGATCAGGGAGCGCATCACGATCGAACCCAGCGCCAGCATCTTTAACGTGTTCAACTTTGTGAACACATTCCTGCCCGGCAATCTTCCCCAGGCTTCGTTGCTTCCGGGAGGTCCGAATGGGACCTTGGCGCCGAATGCGGTGGGCGGAGTGGCCGGCACGGGGCTGACGCCGTTCCGCGCCAGCTTTCAGTCCGGTACTTATGCGCTCGGCGCTCCGCGTCAGTTCGAGTTTGGACTGCGCATCGAGTTTTGAGCCAGGCAGTTGGTCCCTCATTGGCGGAGAAGTGCGTCACGGTTTTTTCGTGGTCGGAGTTGCCGCCCGCGCTTTGTGTACAATGCCTGCATGCCGTTCCGCCCTCCACCAGGGAATCCTAATGCCGCCAAGCGCAGTCGAACTCCTCCGCCGGAAGATACTTTCGAGGAGGCCGCTTTTCTCAAGGCACTGGGGGAAAAGCAAAAGCCGGTCTCGGTCAAGTTGCTGGATGGCCAGACTGTCCACGGTTGGATCGAGTACTACGACAAGAATATGGTGCGGCTCACGCGCGAGGGGGCGCCCAATCTGTTCATCTTCAAGCATGAGATCATGTACATCGCGGAAGATGGCGGCAAGAGGAAGTGAGTCGGCTTCCGGCTCTCGGCTTCCGGCGTCCGCAACTTGCGAGCGACGCTTCCACAATTTTTGACTGATCCTGAATTCCGGAAGCCGGCAGCCGAAAGCCGGAAGCCCTTCTTCAAAATGGCACAGACCGCACCCGATCCCGAAGGCTTTCTTCCCGCCATGTCCGCAATTGCACGCGAGGCGGGGGCGCTGCTTATGCAGTATTTTCATCAGGGGCTCAAGATTGAATACAAGGGTGACGCCGATCTGGTGACGGCGGCGGACCGCGCTTCCGAGGCGCTGATCCGCGAGCGCATCAGCCGGCAGTTTCCCTCGCATGACGTGCTGGGCGAAGAGCAGGGTCTGAACGATCAGGGCAGCGACTACCGCTGGTATGTCGATCCGCTCGATGGCACCACGAATTTTGCCCACGGGTATCCGGTATTCTGCGTGTCGATGGCGCTAGAGCATCGAGTTGCACAATCTGGCTCCAATGTGGAAACAAAACGGGTGGCTGGTGTCGTCTACGATCCGACGCGCGATGAGCTTTTCGCGGCGGAGCAGGGAAGAGGCGCGCACCTCAACGGCAAACCGATCCACGTTTCGAAAGCCGCGACCTTGAAAGAGTGTCTGCTGGCCACGGGTTTTCCCAGCCACAAGCGGCACAAGAATCCGAATATTCACTTCTACCACCAGATCACGCTGCGCACTCACGGGGTGCGGCGCGCGGGATCGGCCGCGCTCGATTTGTGCAACGTGGCCTGCGGGCGATTCGACGGCTTTTGGGAATTCAATCTCAATCCCTGGGACACGGCTGCGGGTGTGCTGATCGTGGAAGAGGCCGGCGGCAAGGTCAGCCGCTTCGACGGATCGATGTTTGAAATCGACAGCCGCGAAACGCTGGCGTCGAATGGCCTGGTGCACGATGCGCTGTTGGGCGAGTTCAAGGAAATCTTTGCGGGTCGAGGGCTGGAGCCGCTGCCCGATCCGCGTGTTTACAAGCAATCGAAATAGAATATCCAACAGAGTATCGGTGCCAGTTTCAAAGAAACCTGGCGGCATCAGGATCGAGCGTCATGTAGAACTTGCGATCATCGTGGTGCGTGATCCTGAAGCCGAGTCTCTTGTAGAGCCGCAGAGCGGGGTTGATTTTCGCAACCGCCAGGCTCACTGCCTGATTCCGACCTGCGGCTTCACCAATGAGCTGCTTCATCACCTGGGTGCCGATACCCTGCCCCTGAAAGGGGGCGTCCACAAAGAGCTGTCCGACAAAAAGCCCTTCCTCTCGCACGGCACTCTGCAACCAGCCCACGTCTGATCCGTCGGCGGAGATGATGCGAACTTGCGCCACCGCCCATTGCTGGGGGAAGCTGGCTGTTTGGGCAGCCATGTCCAAGCCCAATTGCTCAATGATGTCTTTCATTCCGGCGAAGTACAGACGTTTGCAATATTCGAAATCCTCAGCGACAGCGTGACGAAGAATGATCCGCATTGGCTTATCGGTAGCATGGAAGATGCCGGTTTTCAAGTCAGATTCTGGAGAGTCTCGGCTGGCCATTCTCTGCGGCGTTACAATA
>DATHQJ010000033.1:0-9942 GCA_035482825.1 Binatus sp. (SeqCode)
CGAGCGGGGCGTATCCGCTGGAGAGTCCTTTGGCGGTGACCAGGATATCGGGGCACACGCTCCAGTGGTCGACGGCGAAGTTGCGGCCGGTGCGGCCCACGCCGGTCATTACTTCGTCGGCGATGAGGAGCAAGCCGTGGCGGCGGCAGATTTCGGCGACCGAGTGTAAATATCCGGGCGGAGGGACGACTGCGCCGAGGGTCGCGCCGCTGACGGGCTCGAAAATGAAGGCGGCCGCTTCGCCGTTGGTAGATTCGATGGCGCGTTCGAGTTCGGCGGCGTATTGCTGGCCGCAGTTGCGGCAGCCATCAGTGCAATCGAAGTTGCAGCGGTAGCAGTAGGGCATGCCGACGTGCGCGAACTCTTTCACCATGGGCAAATACATTTCGCGGCGGCGTTGGTTGCCGGACACCGAGAGCGCGCCGAGGGTTGAGCCGTGATAACTCTGGTGGCGGCTGATGATCTGGTAGCGAGATGCTTGTCCGATTTCGACTTGATACTGGCGGGCGAGTTTCAGCGCGGTTTCGATGGATTCGGAACCGCCGCAGGTGAAGTAGACCGCGCCGCCGCGAAAGTTCTCTCCTGCGAACGCCAGCAGTTCTTCCGCGTAGGCTTCGGCGACTGGCGTGGTGAACTGGCTGGTGTGGACGAATTCGAGATTCGCGGCCTGCTCGGCCATGGCGGCGGAAATTTCCGGGACGCCGTGTCCGATGAAGTTGACCGCCGCGGACCCAGAGAGATCGAGATAGCGGTTACCATCGGCGTCCCAGAGGTAGACGCCTTCGCCGCGCACGGCGGCGGGGAAATCTTTGCGGAAAGATCGGCGGAGGACGGAGGACCGCGCGGGGATCATGGTGGAATCGTTCACGTGGAAATTATCGCATCAGTGTTCGATGTGGGCAGCAGGTCGCATCGTAAGTCCTCTTTCGCCCCTCCGGGGCTTCGCTCGTTTTCCCCTGACCACCCACGGCTTACGCCGTGGGCTGCATTCTTTCGCCGCTCCGCGGCTGGATTTTGGGCAGTCTGCGGCAGCTAGATGTCCCACCCTTTTATTCTCCAGAACATCTAATGGGTTAGAAGGTCCCTTGCACTTTCAGGACGTATGGTCCTTGGCCAAGGGCTGCCTTTTGAAAGGAGCATCATGAAGAAATATAGGTTGATGACGAACGCGATATTGGGTCTGGCTGTGTGCCTGTGCGGAGGGCGAAGCCTTTGGGCGCAGCAGGGTCCGGCGGCAAACGGCATTCCGGTACACATGGTGGTGACGGTTGAGCCGCATCATGGGTCTGAGGTGCCAGTGGTGAACCGCGAGGATGTGATGGTGTATGAGGGGAAAGAGCGCGACGCGGTGACGGAATGGGTTCCGGCGCAGGGAGAGCGCGCGGGGCTGGAGTTGTTCATCATGCTGGACGATGGGTCGGATGCCTCGCTGGGCCCGCTGTTGGCGGACATCCGGCAGTTTATCGGCGGGCAACCGGCCACCACGAAGGTGGGGATTGCCTACATGCAGAATGGGGAGGCGAAGATTGCACAGGATCTGACGAGCGACCATGACCTGGCAGCCAAGGCGCTGCGGCTTCCCATGGGAATCCGCGGAGTGAATGGCAGCCCATATTTTTCGGTGAGCGATCTGATCAAACGCTGGCCGGAGAGCAACGCGCGACGCGAGGTGCTGATGATCTCGGATGGAGTCGATCTTTATTACGGCAGCGGCGACATCCAGGATCCGTATCTGCAGGAGTCGATCGCGAATGCGCAGCGGGCGGGCATTGTGGTATCTGCGATTTATACGCCGGGGGTGGGCCACGCAGGTCACAGTCACTGGCAGACGTATTGGGGACAGCTTTATCTGGCGCAGCTTGCGGATGAGAGCGGAGGCGAATCTTATTCGATTGGATTCTATGGCACGCCGGTGTCGTTTGCTCCTTACCTGGACGACTTGACGCGCCGGATGAGCCACCAGTTTTTGCTGACGTTTCTTGCGCGGCCTCCGAAGAAGGCGGGACTGCAGCCGGTGAAGCTGCGGACGGAAGTGCCGAAGGTGGATCTGGTGTCGGCGGATAAGGTTTATGTTTCGGCGGAGGGCAAGTGACGCTAAGGGCTCTGCGTGCACGGAGGCTTAAGTCAAAAGCGGGCGGACAGGAGTGTCCGCCCCACACGCCTGTGTTCACTCCGTAACTGCCCGACGGGTTGAGATTCCGATAAGATTAAGTGTTCCGATTCCATCCCGATTCGGGTCTCAATGACAAAACTGCTGCGTTTTTTCCGGCCATCGCACCAGCACACGGCATTCTCTGCGACGTTGCTGCTGATGGGAGCGGTGATGCTGTCGCGTGTGATCGGGTATGCGCGCGAAGCTTATATTGCCTTCGCATTCGGCGCGGGATCGCAGACCGATGCGTATGTCGCAGCCTTCACGCTGCCGGATTTTCTCAACTACATAGTAGCCGGAGGCGCGGCCTCCATCACCTTTATTTCAATCTATACGCGTTTTCTGGCGGAGAAACGCGACGCCGATGCGCAAAAGACGTTTTCCATCATCATCACGGTGATGACCGCGGTGATGATTGTGGGGACGATCGCGACGGAGATTTTCGCGCCCCAATTTGTGCGCTGGTTCGTGAAAGGATTTTCTCCCAAGCAGATTGAACTCTGCGTGCACCTGACGCGCATTCTGCTGCCGGCGCAGATTTTCTTTTATGTGGGCGGAGTAGTTTCGGCGGTGCTGCTGTCGCACCGGCTGTTCTTGTTCCCCGCATTTGGACCACTGATTTACAACTTGTTCATCATTCTGGGCGGGGTGGTGGGCGGCCGGCATTTCGGGATTGCGTCGCTGGCGTATGGGGCGCTGGCCGGCAGCGTTGCCGGGCCGTTTCTGGCGAGCGTGATTGGGGCGGCGCGGATTGGGACGGGATACAAGCCGTCGTTCGAGGTTATGAATCCGGCGTTCCGCGAGTGGGTGCGGCTCTCGGTGCCGCTGATGTTGGGCGTGTCGCTGGTGGCGGCCGACGACTGGATTCTGCGGCATTATGCGGCCAGCGGCGTGGGCGACATTGCGCGGCTGAATTATGCCAAGCGGCTGTTTGCGGTGCCGATCGCGGTGCTGGGGCAGGCGACCGGGCAGGCGTCTCTGCCATTTTTTGCGCGGCTGTTCAACGAGAAACGGTTGCAGGAATTTGCCGATACGGTGAACGATTCGGTGTACCGGGTAGCGGCGGCATCGTTTCTGGCGTCGGCGTGGATGATGGCGGCGGCATTGCCGCTGATTGATTTGGTGTACCGACGGGGAGCGTTTAACTTTGCCGACTCGCAGGCGACCGCAATCTATTTCTTCTGGTTTTCGGTTTCCCTGGTGGCCTGGTCGGCGCAGGGACTTTATGCTCGCGCGTTTTATGCGGCGGGAGACACGCTTACTCCCATGGCGGCGGCAACCATCCTCACTGCGGCGTCTCTTCCCATGTACTCGTTTCTCTACCACACCTTTGGTGTGATCGGGCTGGCCTGGGCGTCCGACCTCGGAATCGTGGCGAACCTGCTGTCTTTGGCTTTGCTTCTGCACTATCGAGGGCTGGTGTCGTTTCGAGGCTTGCGCTGGGACGAGTTGGCCAAGGCGGCGCTGACGGCGGTGTTTGCAGGAGGGATCAGCTACGAAGTGGCGAAAGTTGTACCGCTGGCAACCTCAGGTCATGCCAGCCGTGCGGCAGGCTTGATCCAGATCGGAATGGTGACGGTGACGTGGGCAGCAGCGGTGGCAGCAGGTCTGTGGCTGCTGCGATCAGGGTTGCTCCGCGATTTGCGTCGTCGCAAACACGCAGTTTAGTCGCGTCGCACACCCAGGGGGCGTGCCCATTTTGGAACGAGCCCTTGCTAAGAACTCACTCCTTACTGGCGTCTCCTATCCCGGTACCGTATTCTTCGTAGAAGCTCTGGCGAGTTTTCATCTCTGCTCGAAGCGAATCCTCTCTTCGGAGTCCTCGTGCTCGCTTTGGATCGCATCAAAACGCTCTTAGATCAAAGAGGCATCAGGTCGGTTTTAGGCCCAGTCTCCAGTTCGCTTGCCCGGTGTCACGGGAGGGGCGTCAAAAGAATCTTTTACGATGACGGAATCTGGATGCACGAGACGGAGACAGGATACTTCGCCTATCATCAGCCATTCCTGGGGTTGGACCTGAAGTGCCTGGACGAATCTTCGCGCGAAAATTTCTTCTGGAAGTACTGGCCCCGGCCTGGCGACGTAGTCGTGGATATCGGTGCCGGGGTGGGCGAAGAAACGTTGAGTTTTTCCCGTGCGGTGGGACCACTTGGGAAAGTGATCTGCGTCGAGGCCCATCCACGAACTTACCACTGCCTGGAGAAACTCGTGCAGTATAACGCGTTAACTAACGTGATCTGCGTTCACCGGGCGATTGCCGATATTCCCGACGCTACGGCGATGATCATTGATTCCAGGACGTATGTCGGGAATCGGCTGAGTTTGGTGAAAGGGAAGCCGGTGCAAGCCACAACCGTTGACGCGCTCCATCGAGAATTAAACTTGGGTCGAATTAACTTTCTGAAAATGAACATCGAGGGAGCGGAGCGGCTGGCCATCCGAGGCATGTCGGAAATATTGAAGCAGACTGAGGTAGTGTGCATTTCGTGTCACGATTTCCTGGCGATGCGGAGCGGAGACGACAGTGTCAGAACGAAAAACGAGGTCAGACACTTTCTACTGGAGAGCGGAATCAAGATCTTCGAAAGAACCGCCGGCAGGCCATGCATTCGGGACCAGGTCTGGGGTCTCAACCAGCAACTGATGAGAAATTTCGGCACTGGGCATGGCGAGTACGGAAAACCGGAGTAACCCAGCGAACAGTGATGAGAAGATCTTGAGAAACGAACACCCTGATCCTTCTGCGCTATACTCGATCTCCGGAGTCCGGAATGACGACGGCGACAAAGACGGTCCCGATCCAGACATTCGTCGAGGGGCTGCGGCAATTTCCCGAGTCTGCGTTCGGGCCGATTGAGCCCGTCCGACGATTCCTACGGGATACTCCCGTCAGCGCAGACTCTCTTGCTCCCTACCTGACCTGGGACCGGCAGCACTATACGCGGAATCTGATTGACCGCACCGAGCTTTATGAGTTGATGGCGATTTGCTGGGAGGTTGGGCAGGCGAGTTCGGTGCACAATCATCGCGATCAGAATTGCTGGATGGCGGTGCCGATCGGGCGCTTGCTGGTGGAGAACTTTCATCTGGTTGATCAGGACTTGCAGGCGGGACGCAGCCGGGTGGAGCCGACGAATACGGTCGAGATGAACGTCGCGCAGCCATGCGCGGTTGATCCTGCGGATCCGGTCCATCGCGTGGTGAACCCGCGGGAATTCAACCAGCGCGCGGTCAGCCTGCACATTTATTCCAAGCCCTTCGACACCTGCGTGGTGTATTCGCCGGAGCAGGGGACGTGCGGGGAAATCAAGCTCCACTTCAACACGGAATACGGCAAACCGAAGTAACCGTTCGCGGGTCCATCGATAGCTACCGCAGCCGCCCGCCACCCGCTAACATTTTCTCTGAAGGCAGGGAACGGTTATGAAGCGATGGATCGGGCGGCTGGCGGTGTGTTGCGTTCTGGGGCTGGTTGGGCATTTCGCCTGGGCGCACCGCTATCATGTGGCGAACGCGCTGGCCTCACGAAGCGCTCCGATTGCAGAACAGCCTCCGGCAACGTATGCGGAGGTGCGAGAGGCGCAGCAGGTCGTAGGCGTTTCGGGGCCATTGGCTGACTACATGTTGGGCAAGAAACCTGTGAGCGCTGAGACGCCGCAGGCGGCTCAGACGCAAGCCACAACCGCAACACTCTCGCCGGTGCCGACCGTGATACCCGTTTCGCATCCGGCGGCGGCTTCCGGTCCGGTTGCGGAATCGCCGGTGGGCACCAGCAGCGCGATTCTGCACCGAACGTTTCGAGTTGCGGGCACGATGAACCTGCCGTTTGAAGTGCCGGCGCGTGCTGCCAATCCACAACTTCGGGGAAGCTATCAGTCGTCCGCGAAGCAGGGCGCCGATGTGGACGTGGGATTCCTCGTGCTGAACGAAAAACAGTACGGCGACTTTCTGGCTGGACATGGCGGCGAGGCGATCTTCTCCGCAGAGGACGCGCAGGAAGTAAACGTCAGCTTGCCGCCAACCTTCGAGCAGCCTGCGAAATACTATTTAGTCTTTCGCGACAACTCGCCTGCGTCTGGGAAGAAAGTCGTAAGAGCCGACTTCCGGATCGACTTCTAGCCACTTTTCTGCTGCTACACTAAGCGGGTTGTCACCCAGCAAACAATCACCGGATTCTTCTTCGACGGCGACATCCGCGGAGGGCAAAGGCGCGGCTGGCGCTCCGTCCCGGACTGACTCCGCCAGCGCACACGGCCGCGTCTATCTCATCGACACCATGTCGTTTATCTTTCGCGCTTATCACGCGATGGCGCGGCAGAAGTCTATGTCGACCAAGACGGGCTTGCCGACGGCGGCGATTTACGTCTTTGTGAACATGCTGCGCAAATTGCGCGAGGATTTTTCTCCGGAATATCTGGCGGCGGTGTTTGATGTGGCGGGGCCGACTTTTCGCGACGAGCAAGCGGAGGCCGTGACCAGCATCAAAAAGTTCGACAGCAAGTCGCAGACGTTTACGGAAGTGGAATACAAGGGCTACAAGGCCAACCGGTCGGCGATGCCGGAAGATCTGGTGCAGCAGGTTCCGTATATTCGACGGGCGCTGGAGGCCTATCGCATACCGATTTTGGAGGTCGTCCGCTTCGAGGCCGACGACGTGATTGGCACGCTGGCGCGGAAGGCGGCGGAGGCGTCGCATCCGGTGTATGTGGTTTCGAGCGACAAGGACATGATGCAGTTGGTGAATGACCGGGTGCAGATTCTGAATCCGCCGAAGGACAATTTGATTTGCGATGCGGCGAAGGTGGAAGAAATTCTGGGGGTGCCGCCGGAGCGGGTGATCGACGTGATGGCGCTGCGCGGCGACGCGATTGACAACATTCCGGGCGCGCCCGGAATTGGCGATAAGGGATCGGTGGAAATCATCCGGCGATTTGGTACGGTGGAGCAGGCGCTGGAGCGCGCGGCGGAAGTCGAAAAGAAAACTTACCGCGAGTCGCTGCTGAATAATCGCGACACGATTCTGTTCAGCAAGAGCATGGCGACCATCGACACGAATGTGCCGATTGAGTTTGATCTGGAAGCGATGCGGGCGGGCGATCCGAACGTCGATGACCTGCGGGCGCTGTTTACGGAGCTGGAATTTACTTCGCTGCTGAAAGAATTGCTGCCCGTGGTGGAGGTGAGCGAGACCCGCTACGCGTCGGCGACATCGGCGGAGGACGTTGAGAGCGTTGTCAGCGCCGTGGCCCCCGGAAGTGCGCTGGCGGTGGCGGTGGAGCAGATCGAGCCGGCGATTGCAATTGAGGAAGAAGAGGAAACAAAAGAAGAAGAGCCGCGGGACGCGCAAATGTCGTTCATGAGCGGGATGATGGGTCTGGCCGAACCGGTGGGCAAGACTATCCCGGCGTCTTCGAGCATGCGGGTTGCGATTTCGGCGGCGGCGGGATCGGCCACGCTGGTCAAGATGGATTCGGGCGGGGCGGCGGAGAAACTGCGGGCTGTGCTCACGGATGCTGCAGTGCCGAAGACGATTCACGACTACAAAGCGGCGATTCATGCGCTGGATTTGACGGGGATTTCACTTACGGGCGTGCGGCATGATCCGATGCTGTATTCGTATCTGCTGGATCCGACGTATTCGGCGCACCGGCTGGCGGACGTGGCTCTGCGGCGCTTCAACTTAAAACTTGGTGGAGAACTGGCGGAGTCGGCCGACATCGCGGGACGGCTGGCAGGCGTGCTGCGCGGAGAAGTTGAGCAGGCGGGGTTGCAGAAGCTGTATGAAGAAATGGATCTGCCGCTGGTTCCGGTGCTGGCGCGCATAGAGCAGGCGGGAGTGAAAATCGATACGGCCGCGCTGTCGCAGATGTCGAGCGAACTGGAGCGCGAGATCGCGGTCAAGGCGAAAGAGATTTACGAAGTTGCGGGGATGGAGTTCAACGTGGGGTCGCCGAAGCAGCTGGGCGATGTGCTGTTCAACCGCATGAATCTGCCCAAACCGGTGAAATACGGCAAGGGGCGGACTATATCGACTGCGGTCGATGTGCTGGAAGAGCTGGCGGAGAATCATCCCATTGCGCGGATGGTGCTCGACTACCGGCAACTCACCAAGCTGAAGTCGACGTACGTGGATGCGTTGCCGGCGCTGATCAATCCGGCGACGGGGCGGCTGCATACAACTTTCGGGCAAACGGGAACAGCGACGGGGCGGCTTTCATCGGCGAATCCGAATTTGCAGAATATTCCGATCCGCACGGAACTGGGGCGTGGAATTCGCGCGGCGTTTACGGCTGAGCCGGGGCATGTGCTGCTGACGGCGGATTATTCGCAGATCGAGTTGCGGTTGCTGGCACACTTTTCGCGCGATCCGCTGCTGGTGGAGGCTTACCGGCGGGGAGACGACATCCATACGCTGACGGCGTCGCAGGTATTCGGCGTGCCGCCGCTGATGGTGACGCCGGACCACCGGCGGCAGGCCAAGGTGGTGAATTTTGGCATTGTGTATGGCCTGTCGGCGTTTGGGTTGTCGCAGCAACTTGGGATCCCGGCTGCGGAAGCGAAGCAGTTCATCGCGGCTTACTTTGAAAAGTACAGCGGGGTGCGGGCGTTCATCGACAGGACTCTCGACGAGGCGCGGCGCGACATGAAAGTACGGACCCTATTTGGAAGAGTCCGGCCGATTCCGGACATCAACAGCAAGAACATAAATCAGCGCGGATTCGCGGAGCGGACCGCGGTGAACACGCCGCTGCAGGGGACGGCGGCGGACTTGATCAAGATTGCGATGATCCGCATTGATGCGGTGCTGCGCGAGCGCGGGATGAAATCGCGCATGACGCTGCAGGTGCATGACGAGCTGGTGTTTGAAGTTCCCGAGAATGAAGTCGAGGCCATGCAGCCGCTGGTGCGCGAGCATATGGAGAAGGTGCACGCGCTGGCCGTGCCGCTGCAGGTGGATATGGGGGTGGGGGTGAATTGGAGGGATTTGGAGTAGGGGCGGGCTCGCGCTTGGCGTTATATTTCGGAACTGAACTTGAGTGCAGCCTACGAGCGTAACAGCAGGTCCCTCCATTCCGCTTGCCCTTCCATTCTGGAAGGGCGCGCTTCAGTCGGGATGACAATTTTTTATGTGGGGGCGCGAGCGAGCAACGGGCCGGCTCTAGTGTAGAATTGCTTTTGTGAACCCCTCCGCTGGAGGCTGACTGTTCGCCTCACGGCGGGCGTCGAACCGGTGGAAATTCCTTCCTTGTCGGGACGTGGCTCAGCCTGGTAGAGCACTCGCTTGGGGTGCGAGGGGTCGGCAGTTCAAATCTGCCCGTCCCGACCATTCAACTTAAGGTCCCTCGCAAAATACGCTCGGGATTTCGCCAGCGGGCTCTCGCTTCGCTCACGCCCGCTAACCGGCTCAACTTGGGGTGCGAGGGGTCGGCAGTTCAAATCTGCCCGTCCCGACCAATTCTTTTTATTCGGATCTCCGTGGTCCTTACTTCTTGGGCTCGAATCCGCGGCCGACGCGAAATACGTGGCCGTCGGGATGGCGAAGGTGCATCTCGCGAACGTTCCATGGCATATCGGTCGGTGGGAATGTAATCTCCAGGCCCGCGGCGACGCAGTGATCGTGCATCTCGTCGACGTTGTCGACCCAGACTGACATCCAGACGCCCTTGTCGCCTTCTTCGTCTCCATCGTGCTGAAAGGTGGTGGTGTTGGCTCCGCGGCCGCGGCCTCCTTGCGCGCCTTGACAAAGAAAGATGCAGGCTTCCTTCCCGGATCCGACCGCGCCAAACGTG
>DATHQJ010000034.1:0-4797 GCA_035482825.1 Binatus sp. (SeqCode)
ATGCCCCACGCGCCTTGCACCATGAATTGCATTAGAAAACCGCCCAGCGCCAGCATGGGGACGGTGTGCGAATACGCCCACAACGGAATCACCGGAATCGACAACAGCGCCGCGATCACAATCGCCTTCCGCCGCCCAATCTTTTCCGACCATGTGCCAAATAAAATCCCTCCCAGCAGCGCTCCAATGTTAGCGACGATAGCGATGAACCCCACCGTCTGCGGCGCGAACCCATGATCTTTCGTCAGAAACGTTGGATACAGATCCTGGCTCCCGTGGCTGAAGGAATTGAAGGCAAACATCAGTACAATCAGGAAAGCAAACGTTCCCAGATAAGTGAAGATGCCCGACCCTACTCGCGCCTCGGTTTTTCTCGCCACGTGTCCCTGCACCCACGCCGGCGATTCATCCACTTTCGTGCGAATGTAAATCACCAGAAGCGCAGGCAGGGCTCCGATCACAAACATTCCACGCCAGCCCACGAAGCGGAACGCCGTGCCAAAAACCAGTGCGGCCAGCAGATACCCCACCGCATACCCTTCCTGCAGCAGTCCCGAGAAAAATCCGCGTCCCTCCGCCGGCAGCGTCTCGAACGCCAGCGCAGCCCCCACGCCCCACTCCCCGCCCATGGCAATTCCAAACAGCGCCCGTGTGATCAAAAACACTTTCAACGAAGGCGCAACCGCCGACGACAGTTCAAACACCGAATAAGCAATGATGTCGACCATCAACGTCGGCCGCCGTCCGAACCGGTCCGCCATCATTCCGAAAAGAAATGCGCCCACCGGACGAAACGCCAGTGTGATGAAAATAGCCTCCGCCACCACGGAAACCTTGGTCTGAAACTGCGTCGCGATCGCGCTCACGCAGAACGTCAGAATAAAAAAATCAAACGCATCCAGCGACCACCCCAGAAAACACGCAATAAACGTGTTCCGCTGCACCGCCGTCAACCTGCGAAAATGCCCAATGAATTCCATGTGCTTGTCGCGGCAAACGGGAAGGGCACGACTTTAGTCGTGCCGCCGAGCTTTCCAGAGATTAGAGGGCTTTAGCCCCTGAGGCTCTCTCATCAAACTCCCCGTCAAACTCCTGCGGATGCTAGCATATGTTCTTCAATCAGCAATCAGCAATTTCCCCATGCCCGACCTCGATCTCCCGCAACGCCAGTCGCCCGACGCGCTCATGCTCACCGGCTTCTGGTATCGCGCCCTGCCCGCCGACCGCGTTCATCGCAACCAGATGTACAAAACGACGCTCCTCGAGATCCCCCTAGTAATCGGCCGCGACCGCGTCGGCCAGCCCTTCGCCCTCCGCGACTCCTGCCCGCACCGCGGCATGCCCCTCCACTGCGGCAAATTCGACGGAGAAAATCTCGAGTGCGGATACCACGGCTGGCAGTTCGACGTGCACGACGGCCAGTGTCAACTGATCCCTTCGCTCACCGCCGATCAGAATCTCAAAGTGGATCGCATCTACGCCGGAAGCTATCCCTGTGAAGAGCAGGACAGTTTCATCTGGGTTTACATTCCCGACCCCGGCCCGCCCGGCGCGGGATTCGCGCCGCCCGCCGAGCCCCCCGACGAAGCCCCGCAAATTGAAAAATTCAGCGCCAAATATAACCTCGCCTACCTGCAAGCCGAAATGCCCGTCAGCATCGACCACGGCATCATCGGCTTAATGGATCCCGCGCACGGTCCCTTCGTCCATCAAGCCTGGTGGTGGCGCAGCCAGCACAGCATTCACGAAAAGAAAAAGAATTTCGAACCGATCCCCAACGGCTTCCGCATGAGCGCGCACACCCCCAGCTCCAACTCCGCGCCCTACAAACTCCTGCGCCTCTATGCCGACGCCGATTCCATCACCACGACAATTGATTTCGTTCTCCCCAACCTCCGCACCGAAACCATCCGCGCCGGAAAATACTGGTTCTCCAGCCTCACCACCGTCACGCCCATCACCCGCAATCATTGCCGCATCGACGTAGTCGCCGCCTGGAATCTTTTCCGCTGGGTCCCCTTCGTTCCCAATATTCTGAAATTCGTCTTCGCAAAATTCGTCGAACAAGACCGCCGCACCATGGAACTCCAAGCCGAGGGTCTGCAACACAACCCCCACCTGATGCTGATCGACGACGCCGACCGCCCCGCCAAATGGTATTTCCAACTAAAGGCCGCCCACCAGGAAGCCAAACGCACCGGCACAGAAATGAAGCACCCGATGCCGGGCCCCGTCACATTGAAGTGGAGAAGTTAAAGCTGTATGTGGCGCGGGCGCCCTCGCCCGCGCAAGTCGCGAGGTGACGCCCGCATCCGATAGTAGAAGCGTTCGCGTTGAGTTGAAGAAGCCGCGAGAGCCAGAAGCTAGAAGCTAGACCCTATTCCCCCACCAACCACTCCATCGCCTCTTCCCGCGTCTTGAACGTCGGCAAATCCCGCTGCGAGAAGCTCTTGAAGTTTTCGTAGAACACATGCGGCAGACTCTCCGTCCCCACCCACGCCGACTTCTTGATATAAGGACGATCCAGCACCAGAATCTTCTTGGCCTGCGTAGCCACTTCCTTGTCAATCTGCGCGCCCGTGAAGTCCGTCAGGGTCAACAGCGACCCCGGCGCATGCCGGCTGATATCCGCGCGTATCAAATCCAGCAGCACCAGGATTTCCTTGGCCGTGCAGTGGCTCAAGTCACACACATAGATGGCGTGCCCCTTATGTTTGACGAAGTGCAGTCGTCCATCGAGAGGAGCATTCGCGTCCGTCGAACTCATGCCAGCATTTCCTCCACCACGCCATAAGCCCCGTCCAGCGCCGCATCCAGCGCGGACGCATCCTTGCCCCCGGCCTCCGCCAAATCCGGACGCCCCCCGCCCTTGCCGCCAACCTTCAGCGCCACCGGTGCAATCACTTTCCCCGCCTGCACGCGACCAGTCAAATCCTTAGTCACGCCCACAATCAAAGCCACATTACCATTTGAAGCAGACCCCAAAATCACCACTCCCGATCCAATCTTGTCGCGAAGTTGATCCACCAGCGTCCGCAACTGCGCCCGCTCCAGATTGTCCACCCGATGCGCCAAAACTTTCACGCCCTTCACGTCTTTGACCTTGTCGGAAATATTCGCCGTCCCGATCGATGCCGAAGCCGACTTCATCCGCACCTCGTCAAGTTCGCGCGTAAGCCGCTTGATCTCGTTATCTTTCTTCTCCAACTCCGCCTTCAAAGCCTCAGCCGGAGACGCCGGCATCTCATCAGATGAGGTTGCCCCATCCTTTCGCGCCTTCTGCGAAAGAGCCTGCCCTGAGCGGGGCGAAGGGGTGGGCGAAACAAATGCCGACACCACGTTCTCCAACTCATGATCCCGACGAAAATGCAGCAGAGATCCTTCCCCCGTAACCGCCTCCACTCTCCGCACCCCCGACGACACACTACCCTCTTTCAAAATCTTGATCAGCCCAATCTCACCCGTAGCGGCCGTATGCGTCCCGCCGCAAAGCTCGGTAGAGAAATCCCCGATCCGCACCACCCGCACCTTGTCCCCATACTTCTCCCCAAACAAAGCCATCGCATGATACTTGCTGATGGCCTCGTCGAGCGGCACATCAGTCAAAGTCTCAACTCTGATGTTACGCAGCAATTCCTTATTGATCAGATCTTCAATATCCTGCAACTCCTCGTCTTCCACGGCAGTGAAATGCGAAAAATCAAACCGCAAATGATCCGGCGCCACCAGCGACCCCGCCTGCTTCACATGCTTCCCCAAAATTTCCCGCAGCCCCGCATGCAGCAAATGCGTAGCCGTATGATTCCGCATGGTCGCCGTTCGAATGTCGTTGTTAACAACGGCGTCGACCTTATCCCCAACGCGAAGGTTGCCCCACCCTTCTTTCGCGTTCTGTGCGAAAGAGGGTGGGGTTTTTGAACTTCCACCTTTCACCACCACCTGATGCGCCCGCACCCCCTGAATCGGCGAGTAACATCCCGTCACCTCGGCAACCACAGTGTTGTGATCGTCAGAATAAAACCATCCCCGATCCGCCACCTGCCCGCCCGACTCTGCATAAAACGGCGTGTGATCGAGAATCACTTCGCCAGACTCGCCAGCCTTCAACTCCCGAGCACCCTGCCCATCCTTAATGATGGCGAGAACCTCACATCCGTCCGACCGAGTCTGCCCATACCCCTCAAACACAGATTTCGGAAGCTGCTGATAAACCGGATTCGCCGTCTGCTTCGCCGCACCTTTCCAGGAGGCGCGGGCGCGAGTCTTCTGCTCGTCCATCGCGCGATCAAATCCAGTCCGATCAAACGCGATTCCCTGATCCCGAGCCGCATCCTGCATGAAATCAAGCGGCATCCCAAACGTGTCATAGAGCTTGAACGCGTCCTCGCCCGTGAGGGTCTCTGCCGAATCCTTGAGCAGGGCCTCGAGTTTCTGCAGACCCACATCCATCGTATGCGCGAACCGCACTTCCTCAACCTTCACTGCTTTGGAAACGCGATCCGCCGTGTTATTCAGTTCCGGATACGCATCCCGCATCAGATCGCGAACGGCAAACGCCATGTCAAAAAGAAACGGCTTCGTCTGTCCCAGCAAGCGCCCATGCGTAATGGCTCGCCGGATAATTTTGCGCAGCACATACCCGCGTCCATCGTTAGCCGGAAGCACGCCATCGGAAATCAGAAACGTTGCAGCCCGCGAATGATCTGCAATCACGCGCAGCGAAGCGGCAGACTTTGTCTGCGACTCCTTGTTCAACTCCTTCGTCAGCGAAGTTCCGGTCAGCTCCGCAGCCCGCGC
>DATHQJ010000035.1:0-2621 GCA_035482825.1 Binatus sp. (SeqCode)
CAGGACAGCGGAGTGGCCGCAAACACGGTGGCCACGTGCGTCTTCATTTCCCGCCAATCGCCCTGGTAAACATAGGGCGGAAGCACCATCAAAGCGTCGCAGCCAAGTTCCGCGGCAGCTTTGGCAAGGGCCACAGCTTCCGAAGTGGTGAGCGCCGAGATGGATGCCACGACTGGTCCCCGCCCATGAACTGCGCTGACGCAAGTGCGCAGAATTTCGACCTTCTCGTCGAAAGAGAGAGTCGCGCCTTCTCCCAGGGAACCGAGGGCGACGACGCCGGCGCAACCGTTGTCCAACAGCCAGTGGCAATGTTTCGTCAAAAAGCTGTGATCGACACGTAGATCTTCGGTGAAACTGGTGGTGATTGCAGGGAGCACACCCTTCCAGTTCATGATCGTCCTCCTGTTGCGTCGTCGTGTTGCAGTTGCGAGCGGCCTGTGATGGCCGCCAAGGTTTCAACGCGGGCTGGGAATACGGGCGGCCGAACGGAATCCGCATTCCAGTTGAACAGAAATTGTGTGGCGGGGCCACAGACTCGCCCCTGGCACGGGCCCATGCCGCAACGCGTGTGCAGCTTGGCGGCGCGCCACGAGCCGTGCTGCCGAAGGCGAGAATAGGAAACGTCCTCGCAACGGCACACGATCGTGTCTGGCAAAGACAAGCTCCGCAGCTCCGAGCGCAAGCGCAACGTGCGATCGAGCAACCGGCCAAAGCGGCGCGCCTTTTGGCGCTTGCCGAATAAGGCTTTGGCTTCGAACCCGCGTCGGGCCGCTGCCAGGCCTGCAATCTGACCCTCGATGAGCGCCAACTCCACGCCTCCAATGCTGGTTGGCTCGCCGGCACAGAAGATGGAGGGGACAGTCGTTGTCTGAAGGTCGTCGACTTGCACACACCCATTGCTGACCGCGCAACCCAGCAGCAACGGCAATTCGACGTTAGGAACCAGGTGAAAACCGCAGGCGAGATAGTCGCAGGGAATGTTCTGGTTTTTCCCGGCTCGCGAAATGGTCACGCTTTCTAGAGTCTTCTGGCCGTGAGCGGCGAGCGGCCAACTGTTCGCGGCAAACGACACGCCAGCGAGATCCCGTTTCAATTCGATCCCCTGGATAATTTTCTGTGGCCAGCTGAACAGTGTGAGACCGAATTTTGCCAGACTCTTCCAGGATGCCTGCTCGCAAATCACGGGGATCTCAGCATCGTGTTGGCGGAGATAGGAAGCCACTGCCAGCAACAACGGGCCGGTGCCAGCCACCACCACGCGCTTGCCTTGAATCGGCAGGCCGCACTTGACCATCGCCTGCAGACCGCCCGCGCCCATCACGTTGAGCAAAGTCCAACCGGGGAACGGCAGGAATCTTTCCCTGGCTCCGGTTGCCAGCACCAACTTGTCGTAGGTGAGTTCGCAGAAGCCATCGAGATTTTCTGCTAACAGGACGCCGGGGGCCGGCCGGTGCACTACGCGCAGCCCGCAGAGAGCGGTCGCTCCTGACGCGCGCAGCCGGTCGGCCCATCGCGAAGCTTCAGTATTTTGCGAAACATTAGATCGCTCGTGGTCAGATCGCGCAGCATCGGACTCGCCTCGCCAAATCTGCCCGCCGAGCCTGAAATTGTCGTCGACGATTCCGACCCGGACGCCGCACTCTGCCGCGCGAGCGGCGGCGGCCATGCCGGCGGGGCCTCCGCCGATCACGAGTACATCGAAATGGCGCTGCGCTTCGCTGCTCATCTGTTGCAGCTCTTGTAGCTTCAGTTCTTCGAGCTTCAGTTCTCGGTTGTGACTTGCATTCCCTGTTCGCACAGCACCTGACAGCTTCGGCAGTGCGGTACCCCGCCGATGGCGACGCGACATTCAAAGCAGATTCCCATGCCGCACAGAGGGCCGCGCGGCTCACCACTCACCGACGTTCGGCAAACCTGTCCCACAAGCACCATCGCAACCGCTACGGTCGCCCCCGAGGGCACCAGGACCGGCGTCCCGTTTACCGTTACAGTGATCTGGTTAGGCATGCACATACTCCTTCGCCGTTCGCGAGGGCAGGTACGGTTCGATTGGAATCTCCGGCTTTGTGCCGGTGATCTGATTGGCCAGAATCCGCGCCGAGGCTAAAGATGTGGTAATTCCCAGACCCTCATGCCCGGTCGCCAGAAATATGGACTTGTCTCCGGTCGTGCCCCCAGCCGTCTCTCCTGTTGTATTCCTTGCCCAGGGCCCAATCAGTGGAAGCTTGTCGGGAGTAGCGGCACGAAATCCCGTCCAGGTTCGCACCGTCGACAACTGGGCCAGGCCTGGCATGTATTCCTGCGCGCGTCGCAGCATGCGCACCAGCATGAAGTGATCCACTTCTTTGTGCTCCGCACCGTACTGCCGCGAAGAACCGATGAGAACCTGACCGGTGCGGCGCGGCTGTACATTGAACGCTACCGAATCGCCGCTCGCGGAGTGAGCGCTCTTTAAATAGCCGAGTTCCACCAACTGGTGGCGCACAAATCCGGGATAGCGGTCGGTGATCACCAGGTGGCCCTTCCTCTTCTTGATCTCGAGCCCCGGCGTAAGTTCGGCGGCGAAAGCCCCCGCCGCGTTCACGATGATTTCCGCGGAGATTTCCGCGCCGTTCGTTAAC
>DATHQJ010000036.1:0-3368 GCA_035482825.1 Binatus sp. (SeqCode)
TGTGGAGGGCCGTCCTGCGCCCGCCCCGGAAACGGATAACGGCTCGTCCTGGGACCGCGTAAGTCCCCACTTTTTCGAGACCGTCGGCCAGCCCATCCTTCGCGGCCGAGGCTTCACTGAACACGACACCGCTACTTCGCCGATGGTCGCCGTCGTCAACCAGGCCTTCGTCAAGAAGTTTTTCCTCAACGACGATCCCATTGGCCACCACTTCGGAACTTTCGACCAGAAATACTCCGCCGACTACGAGATCGTCGGCATCGTGGCCAACGCCAAATACAACAACCCGCACGACGACTTTCGCCCCATGTACTTCCGCCCCATGACCCAGTTGAACACGACCGTCACAGAACCCCACTTCATCACCGCCGAGACTCGCTCCATCTTCCCTAACTCCATCACCCTCCGCTACACCGGCGATGCCGCCAGCCTCGAGTCGCTCATCCGCCGCACCCTGGCGAACATCAATCCCAACCTCACCGTCCTCGACTTCCACTCCCTCGACTATCAGGTCGCCGGCAACTTCAATCAGGAACGTCTCATCAGCCGCCTCACCAGCCTGTTCGGAATCCTGGCGCTGGTGCTGGCGTCAGTAGGTCTATACGGAATCACGTCGTACTCCGTCGCCCGCCGCACCAGCGAAATCGGCCTGCGCATGGCCCTCGGCGCCAACCGCGGTAACGTCGTCGCTCTGGTCCTTCGTTCCGCATCCTGGCAAGTCGGACTCGGCCTCGCCCTCGGCATTCCCGCCGCTCTGTTGGGCGCTCACTTCATGGCCAGTCAACTCTACGGCGTCCGTACCTACGATCCCCTCACGCTCGCCGCCGCGGTCCTGATCCTGTCCGCTTTCGCCGCCATCGCCGGCTTCATCCCCGCCCGCCGTGCCGCCAGCATCGAGCCCATGAACGCCCTCCGCACCGAGTAGATTTGTCGTGTGTAAATTTTGATAGTGCGAAGATTTTGATCGTGTGGGGACAGCGCCTTCGCAAGTCTGCCCTGAGCGAAGCCGAAGGGTCCCGCTAAGTCGGAAAGACGACACGAGGAGCGGGCCGGAAGATTCCAGCAGTAGAACTGCCCACTCTAGCCAAAATCGCGCTCGAGTGGGCAGAGAACCTACTGGAACACCAGCGGAAACTGGTCTACCACCAACTGCAGCGGCGGGACGGAAGCCGAAACCGTTCCGCCGGCGCTGATGGCGCCGCTGTTGTTATCGACGTTCACTATTTCAATGCTGCTGGCGGCGGTGTCAGCGGCGTACAGCTGACTGGACGACTGGGTCCATTCCGGATGGAAGGCTAGGCCGCCGTTGGCAGTACCCACGGCGACGGGCGATCCGATTGGTGTGAGCAGTCCATTGGCCGCGATGTTGAACGCCTCAACGGTGTGATCGCCGGTGTTGATCACCAATAGTTGATCACCCATGCCAGCTACGAGTGTGCCCGGACCCTTGCCCGCAGTAAACGGAGATCCTGGAATCGGAGTCAGCGCCCCGGTTGTGTTATCGATGCTGAATCCCGCAATCTCGCCGGCGTTCGACAAAGAAACGAACAAGAATTGGCTGCCGGTGCTGTTCTCGGCGCTGAAAAGATACGATGGCCCGGCATTTGGAGCGGTTGCGAACGGCGAACCGGCAATCGGAGAAAGCGATCCATCCGAAGCGATCGTGAACCCGAGAATCCCCCCGTTCGGGTCGCCCGAGTCAGAAGCATAGAGCGTGACTGCGAGCGAACTCGAACTCGTCAGCTGAGCAAAGGCCATTCGGGTCGGAGCAACGCCTGCCGCATACGGCGAGCCCGGCAGAACCGCGGTCGGGCCGTTCCCAGACGTACTGTAGCCGACAATCGTTCCGTTCGGTTCGCTCGCGTACATGTTTCCATAGGGTGGCCCGATCACGATGCTGTTCGGACCGCCCGAAACAGAACCTAAGCTGAATGGCGAACCGAGAACCGGCGTCAGGAATCCGGTGTGGATGTCTTGCGATTCCACCACGACCTGGTTCGACGAGCTGTCAGCAAACAGCAGACCCCAATCGGCGCCGGCAATGCTCGGCGAATTTGCCGGCCCTGTGGTCGACGCGATCGGGGTCAGCGCCCCAGTCGATGCGATGGAAAAGCCCAAGATCTGATTGGATGTAGTCGTCGCATAAAGATAAGGATTGCCCTGGGCAGGACATGCGGCGGCACAGCAGTCGCCGCAAAAATGAGAACTGCTCCCGCATCCCCAGAACGCCATGCACAGCCCTGCGATCAGAAAACAGAGAAAGAACTCAGGTGAGCGCTTCGCCACAGTGGCCTCCTCCGGAGCACACAACCGCCGTAGCATCTTAGAACTCCGCGCGCGTCGCGAAGTTGTACGAGTCCGCCGATATTTGCCCTCGTCCGCAATCATAATTACTTCTCAGTTCCAGCAGTCTAGCCGGATGCAGTCTCGTTCGGATAATTGAAGAAGAGCTGATTCCCATCGGGATCATCGACCACCAGCAGGCGGTAGCCCCAGGAACCGTCTTTGACCGCAACGCCCTTGGCCTCGAGTTCCGCGCGCAGGGCGTCCAACGCAGCGATCGCTGCCTCGCGCGTCTCCGGCTCGACGTTCAGGGAAATGAACATCAGCCCCTTGCCCACCTTCGCGGGCCACTGGCTGGAAAGGATGAGCGCGCAGCCCTGGCGCTCCACTTGTGCAACGAACGTCTTGCCGCCCTCCTCGAAGCGCCAGGAGCTGGTGAAGCCGAGCCGGTCAACGTAGAAATGGAGCGAGGCCTCAACATCCGTTACGTGCAGTACAGGGCGTGCGAACCAGTCTGTCATAAGGCTAAATATATCCTCGAATGAAGAGCATTTACCGGCAGAATCTCCCACAAACTCGTCTCAAATTGAGCCCAAATTCCCTCTTCCGTACGCCACCGTACATAATTTCACTCCACCACTTGACTTAGGGTCAAATCCTTGTAATAACTATTCGGTCCATCCGGACGGGTTTGGGGGTGTGTCAGTTTGGCAGAAGTAAGACTTCAAGAGGGCGAGTCCCTTGAGAACGCTCTGCGCCGTTTCAAGCGCAAGGTGCAACAGGAAGACATTATCAAGGAGGTCAAGCGCCACTCCTTCTACCTGAAGCCCGGCGAGAAAAAGCGCGTGAAGGCAGCTCTCGCTCGCAAAAGAGCCCGTAAGAAAACGCGCAAAGAGCAGGATTAACGCAGCAGAATTATGGCAGCACGATCAACGTAGCAAAGGGCCGCTCCGTCCCGGGGCGGCTCTGCTCAATCTGGCCCCCACCATCTTGAGTTCGCACGAGGGATAATTTCATACTCTCATTCTCCGGCATTTAAGCGGTACAGTTTGTACCCACGCCTCTCCTGAGCGCGTGGCGGGCCG
>DATHQJ010000037.1:0-21791 GCA_035482825.1 Binatus sp. (SeqCode)
TCTCCGCGCCCTCAGCGGTTAAATGCTTTTCTGTGATGTTGAAATGGAGTGCTCGACCTAGCTGGACGCCTTCCCCTCAAGTTCTTTCAGCACCGCGCTGCAGCGCTCGCAGACTGTGGGATAAATCTTGTCTTCGCCGACATGGGTGGAGTAATTCCAGCATCGGTCGCACTTGGCGCCATCGGCCTTATCAACACGCAGTCGAATGCCGCCCGTCGAGCCATTCTCCGGCGTCCACTGCTTGAGGCTGACTGCGGACACGATAAAGAGGTATCGAAGCTGATCCCTGTACTTTGCCAGGAGTGAATACGCAGGGTCAGTAGCTTCGATGGTGACTTGTGCTTCTAGACCACCGCCAATTTGCTTGCCGTTTCGTGCAAATTCAAGTGCCTGCAGCACATCGTCGCGCACCGCACGCAGGCTCGCCCAGTCCTCGTCTGATTTCGAATCAGCCTCCGCTTTCCCCGCATCACGAAGAATCTCAACCGCGGAAGGGAACGTCGCCAAGTGGACGCTCTCTTCTCGATCGGATGTCTTTGGTAGGTATTGCCAAACTTCTTCGGAGGTAAAGCTCATGATTGGTGCGAGTAGACGGACAAGAGCTTCACCGATTCGCCAGATCGCCGTCTGCGCGCTACGGCGCGCCTGCGACTTCGGCGCAGAAATGTAAAGCCGATCTTTCAGTACATCGAAGTAGAAGGCACTAAGGTCAACGATGCAGAAATCATTGATGCGGTGATAAATCTTGTGGAAGGCGAACTCGTGGTACCAGTTGCCAAGGGCGAACGCGAGTACCGCCGTACGTCGCAGCATGTACTGGTCCAGTTCTTCCATGTGATCGAACGGCACCGCATCGGCCTGTGGATCGAAGTCGCCGAGATTTCCCATGATGTAGCGGAAGGTATTCCGAATCTTGCGGTAATTTTCCGCGACTCGCAGCATCAGGGCTTCCGAGCCAACCACATCTTCGCGGAAATCGACTGAGGCCACCCACAGGCGCACCACTTCACCGCCCAGCCGGCTGGCGATGTCGACCGGGTCCACGTCGTTGCCGCGCGACTTCGACATGGCCTGGCCTTTTTCATCGAGCGTCCACCCGGGCGTGACTACGCCTTTGTAGGGCGGTGTGGCGTGCGTGCCCATGGCGCAGAGCAGGGAAGACTGAAACCAGCCGCGGTACTGGTCTCCGCCTTCGAGATAGAGATCGGAGGGCCAGGGATAGTCCGGCTCGTCGTCTATTAGGGCGAGATAACTTGCGCCCGACTCCAGCCAGACGTCGAAGATGTCCGTTTCTTTTTCGAACTTAGCGCCGCCGCAGTGCGGACATTTCGTTGTCGCGGGAAGAATCGTGTCCGACTCCGGCGTGAACCACGCGTCCGCGCCCGACTTGGCAAAAAGCTCGACGACCTTCTGGTTGACCGCGTGATCCTTGAGCGGCTTGCCGCAGCCCAGGCACAGGAAAACTGCGATGGGTACGCCCCAAACCCTCTGTCGCGAGATGCACCAGTCGGGCCGTGTCTGGATCATGTTCGTCAAGCGCTCTTCGCCCCACGCCGGATCCCATTTCACCTTCTTAATCTCTTCCAGGGTGCGGGTGCGCAGCGTGTCGTCCTTGCCAGCCCCGCCGGGCATCGGCGTTTCCATGGAAATGAACCACTGCTCGGTGGCGCGAAAGATCACCGGATTGTGGCAGCGCCAGCAATGCGGATAGGAATGCTCCAACTTGTCGGAATGGAGCAGCACTCCCCGGCTGCGCAGCAATTCAACGATGATCGGATTCGCCTTGAACACGTACTGGCCGGTGTATTCCGGCAGGCCATTGCGCAGGATTCCTTTTTCGTCGACGTTGCTGGTGGCATCGAGGCCATATTTCATGCCGGTGATGAAGTCCTCGGCGCCGTGCGACGGGGCGGTATGGACCACGCCCGTTCCGGTGTCCATGGTGACGTAGTCGGCCAGCACGCCGAGAATTTTCCGATCCAGAAAGGGATGTTGAAAGTTCAGCCGCTCCATCTTGCGGCCAGGGAAATGCGCGAGGGGGTTCGGGTCGGCAAGATTGCACTTCGCTGCAACGTCCGCCGCCAGCTTGGACGCGACAATGTAAACTTCGCCGCCCGATTCCAGCGCCACATATTCTTCGTCGGGATGAAACGCCACCGCCATCGACGCCGGCAGCGTCCACGGAGTCGTCGTATAGATGACGGTCGATACTTTTTTCCCGGCGAGTGCCGCATCAATCGCGGCCGGATCATCGAGCAGCGCATACTTCACCCAGATCGTCGGGCTGGTGTGATTCTCATATTCGACTTCGGCTTCGGCCAGCGCGGTCTCGTCGTGCATGCACCAGTAAACCGCGCGCAGGCCTTTGTAGACGAATCCGTTTTCGTAAAACGAAAAGAACGTCGACAGCACCACCGACTCATACTGCGGATTCATCGTCGCATAGGGCCGGTCGAATCGTCCGAAGACGCCGATGCGCTTGAATTGGGTCCGCTGCAGATCGAGAAATTTCTGCGCATATTTGCGGCACTCGGCGCGCACATCGATGGGGCGCATCTGCAGCTTCTTGCCGCCCAGCTCCTTGTCGACTTTGATCTCGATGGGCAGCCCGTGGCAATCCCATCCCGGCACATAGGGCGCGTCAAACCCGGCCATGGTCTTCGATTTCGCGATGAAATCCTTCAGACACTTATTCATGGCCGTGCCTAGGTGGATGGGGCCGCTGGTGTAGGGAGGTCCGTCGTGCAGAATGTAGCGGGGCGCGCCTTTCCGCGCCTGCCGGATGCGCTCGTAGATCCCCATCTGCTCCCAGCGTTCCAGCATTTTGGGCTCGTTCTGGGGCAGGTTGGCCTTCATGGGGAAGGCAGTTTTCGGCAGGTTGATGGTGGCTTTCAGTTCAAACGGCACTCAGTCGCGTCTCCCAAGGGGATTGAATCTTTCATTATAGGGACGAGGGGGCGAGAACGTCCACGCGGCGGAAACAGGGTACTATTTACGACGAGAGGACCTGAGCGTTCGCGATGCCGTATCACTTCGAGTTCGACAGCGAACATAAGATGCTGGTCCTGGTCGTCGAAGGCGTGGCGGACGACGCGGGAGTGATGACTGCGAATCAAGCGATTGCGGCGCAGGTAGACCGACTGCAGCCCTCGGCCGGAATTTCGGCGCACCGCTCGAAACTGAGAGTGGTCAAGCATGCCGGAAGCACTCGCGGCCCTTGGCGTCACGGATCTACCCAAGTTCGAACCGCTTGATTCCACGTAGGTTTGCGGAGCATGGATCGCTTGCGAAAGACTCGGCACCAAGAGCCCCACATGGTCCTCTGCCCCCGCAGGAAGGACATGTCTTTCCGAGATTTCCAAGCGCACTGAAATGCACTGTCGGAATGGGGCCAATCGCGGTACAATTTTAGGCAGGACAGTTTGACGCTGAGAGCCCTCCGGCCGGTTCGGCGCCTGGGGAAGCCGACGGGTATCTCATTTACAAATTCGAGACAAAACCGAAGCAACTTGCCGCCTTTGGCAATCATCTGTGTACAGAGGGCGCTGCGACAAGTGGACTGAGCAACTTAGGCCTGTCCAGGCCGTCTGGAGAAGCCGCCGAGACCGTAATTATGGGATCTGAACCAATGAACTCGAACGCCCCCGCTAACGAGCCCGAACTGCATCTGCTGTTAGGGGCAACAACCCTCGAAGAGCCCCTGTACAAGTCTCTTTTCCGCGAACTGGACGACTTCTTTTTCCCGAAGAAGCTCCCGCCCCTCAAGCTGGAATCAAAGCCAATCCCGGTCAAAGACATCTGGGGTTTTTACTCGAACTGGAAGGTCGGGGCTTTAGGTGCGGCTGGATACTATACTCTGCTGTTCGCAATCGGAGTGGTGGTAGTGCTGGTCGGGCGCCGCGTTGTAGTCCTGGCGACCACGGCAAAACCGACCGTCACGCTGGTGGATCCCGCGGATCTCCCGGTCCTGAAACCGTCGAAGACGGCCGTGGGTGGCGGGGGTGGCGGCGGAGATCGCGACGTCCTGCAACAAAGCAAAGGCAAGCTGCCGAAGTTTTCGATGACGCAGATCACGCCTCCCGTGGTGGTGATCCGCAATGATCATCCCAAGCTGGCGGTCGAGGCCACGGTTGTGATTCCGCCGCAAGTGCAACTGGCTTCGAATACCATGCCGAACCTGGGCGACCCCATGGCGCACGCCGTGCTGCCCTCCAACGGCGCGGGCTCCGGGGGCGGAATTGGTTCGGGCGGAGGCGGTGGCGTGGGTTCAGGGCACGGTCCGGGCTTTGGGCCCGGTGAAGGCGGCGGTACGGGTGGAGGACTGTTCCACGTAGGCGGCGGCGTTTCTCCGCCTCGGCAGATATATTCGCCGGAGCCGGAATTTTCCGAAGAAGCTCGCAAGGCCAAGTATCAGGGTACCTGCACCCTATCGCTGATTGTGGGCGTTGATGGCCGCGCCAGCCAGATCCAGGTCGTGAGCAGCCTGGGCATGGGCCTCGACGAGAAGGCTATTGAGGCTGTGAAGAACTGGAAGTTTGAGCCTGCGATGAAAGACGGGCACCCCGTGCGGGTCCCGATCCAGATCGAAGTCGACTTCCACCTGTACTGAGACCGAGATCGTGGCGTAGCGCCGGGATCCCGCCGCAACGCGAATATCAGCTAGCACTTCAGGAGAGCTAAACCCTTCGCAACACGGCGAAGTGCCCAAATTTCCTCTCGCGAAATCCCAGCAGCTTGTATAGATCGATGGCGCGCGTATTATCCGCTCTGACATGCAGGAACGGCGTTTCGCCGCGATCCTGAATGCGCCGCATAATCTCCATCATCAAGACTCGGGCATACCCGTTGCCGGTGTGATCCGGATGCGTGCATACGGCGCTCACCTCCGTGTGCCCAGGAACCTTCAGGCGCTCTCCAGCCATCGCCACAAGCTTCCCCCCCCGGCGAATTCCGAGGTAAGTACCTAGCTCGTGGGTGCGCGTCCCGAACGGGCCGGGCTTGGTCAGGCTCGTCAGTTCGATCATCTCGGGCGAATCCTGAGGGCCGAGCTCCGCGATCTCAGCGATGACCTCGGTTTCGGAATTGGCCCGGCCCGCAGAGTGGTTGCCGTCTTCGAAAACCATCTGCAACAGCGGAGCCCCCGCGACGAATTCCCAACCCGCGCGCGGTTCGTAGGGCTCATCAAGAAATAACGCTCCCGTGCCTCCCGTACCGACGACGTGCGCAAAATCGGCGTAGCTTTCCGGTGTGTCCTCAAGCAGGGCGCCCAGCAAGGTGACCTCGCGAACAAATCTGCGGGCGCGGCCATCCCCTTCGGCAAACTGAGTCTGCCGCGTGGTCAGGGCCTGCCAGATGACGTTGTCGAGGGGATGCATGGGAAACGATTGAGTTCTCCAGTTGGGTTGGCGGGAAAGCTCGCAGGATACGTTAATTGCGCAATGGAGTGCAGCGCTATCCGAATCTTGCGCGGGAAATTCCTGGTGCCGGAACCGCCTCCCTGTCGCCAGAGGAAGGGTCCCGGCGTCTATTCCTTGAGGTCAACTTGCCTCACGTCCTCAATCGGATGGCCCAGGAAACGCGCTCCGAGCCGGCGAAACTTCTCCACCGAATCGGTCGCAAAGAAAGTAAACCGCGGAAACCGGCGCCGTTCTTCCGCGTCTGTGGCCGCAGGAACCAACTGCTGGAGGCGCGATGCGACCGCGCGGGCGGTAGACTCCGCCGAGTCCACGATGCTTACATGCCCCGGCGTCACCCGCTGCAGGAGCGGCTTGAGCAGCGGATAGTGGGTGCAGCCGAGAACCAGCGTGTCGGCGTCGCTAAACCCATCGGCGAACGCTTCCGCCAGATAAATGCGGGCAACCTGCTCCGTCACCGGGTGCTCCACCCAGCCTTCCTCGACCAGCGGAACCAGCAGTGGGCAAGCCTTTTCGCGCGCGCTCAGGCCGCGGCCTTCGAGAGCCTTGCGGTAGGCATGGCTGCTGACGGTAGCCTCGGTTCCAATCACGACAATCTTTTTTTTCTTGCTCGCGGCTGCGGCAGCCTCCGCACCCGGCTCGATCACTCCAATCACCGGAACATGCGCCCCGGCCGTGATCTGGTCGAGTGCCAGGGCCGTCGCCGTATTGCAGGCGATGACCAGCATTTGCGCGCCGTGTGATTCGAGGTAGTGCGCCGCCTCCACCGCGTAGCGGGCTACCGTCTCGACCGACTTCGAGCCGTAGGGCAGGCGGGCGGTATCGCCGAAATAGGCGTAGTCTGCGTCGGGGATAAGTTCAAGTAAAGCTTTAAGGACAGTGAGGCCGCCGAAGCCGGAGTCAAAGACGCCGATGGTGGGGCGTCGCGTGGTCACGCTCAAGCCGGTCTCAGCCGTCTGAAATCCCGGACACGCACCTGTACATTAGGAATCAAGGCTCTCTTTTTGGCGGCTATTTCTTCGAAGGCTGACTGTATTGCATCCCGACTCACTCGGAGTTTCAACAACAATTCCCTCAGATGATCGAGCCCGGTAACGAGCCAGGTCGCGCCGTAGACGTAGGCATCCTCAACGAACCTATCGCCGACACCCACGTTCAGAGTTCTGAACGTCCCGCCCGGGTGCGGAGCATAAGTGACGTAGTACGCGCTTGGAGCTCCCTTGGGAAAATTCTCGTATTCTTCGATGTCAATCGGACCACTGTAGCTCGTTCGATCCTCCAAGGTCTTCAATACGGGGTCCTTTGGACTGCGCAGAAAAATCCTCCTCCACGGAAGTTCGGGGTCCATTCCGGAATCGTGAAGTATGCGCAAGACTTTTTCATACGCCAACTTTGAGCCTTTGGAGTCGACCAGTGGTGTGGCGATAAACAATTGCCATTCGCTGATCTGCGGCACGTAAGCCCAAAACGCAACGTTCACGGTGATACCCGCCTTAGTCAACGCGGCAAGAATTTCTCGCCCGATCTCCAGGTCCCTGTTTACCAGTGCTGTCGTAGCCATCCAAGAACTCCATTTCGACCTGCCACAGCGCGATACAACTCGTCGCCGTTTGGGCCGCTTGCCAAATATCTACTCTCTATCGTCCAGTCCTTTACAAGGGCCCAATTGGCCCTGAGAACGGGATTGGCTGCCGCAGCTGTATCCAATACGGCATCCAAACCTGCAGCCACAAGTAGTTTATTTAAATCGTGGTCGTAAACGCCATAGACAACTTTCGGCTTGGGCGGAAAGTCGTGTCGCCGAGTCTTTCGAGCTATTGCAGATTTCAGCGCGCATTCAACTGCCACACCCGTCAGATAATAAGCACCTTCGCTATTCCCACCTCCTAATAGCGTTCTTGCGTCGCGTAACCGCAGTCGAGTTAACCGTTGGAAATCTAGGCGGGTCATTATCGCTCATTCATCTCATCCCGCGTGAAGCGGCGACCGGGCTCAACCTGTTCCAGGTCCTTCATGAGCTTGTCGTAAGCTCCGCCACGCCCGCAGCACGGCCCCGGTGGTATCGGTGCTCCATGGGGGCAGGTCCGCGGATGCCCCAGGAACGTGCAGATCTTGTCGGTCGCTTCGGGCGAAAGGATGTGCTCGAACTTGCAGGCCTGCTGCTCGATTTCCGACTCGCTGTCCATCGCCAGGCTGTCGGTGAAGAGACGCTCCGCCAGCCGGTGGCGCCGGATAATGCTGCCGGCGCGCTCGCGCCCGCGAGGGGTGAGTTCGACGATCAGCGTGCCGTCGCCCAGCGACGCAGCGACCGGCTTCAACGCGTCGTGGCAGGGATTCACGAACGGCTTGTGATCGTGCGGCTCCGGGGGATGCGGGGTCGAAACCACAAATCCCATCTCAATCATCTTTTCAACCGCCAGGCTGACGGGCAGCGCGCCGTGAACTTCCATGCGCTCGACTTCGGCGATCTCTCCGTGCTCGGCCAGCACCCAGAGCTCTTCTAGGACTTCATCGAGTTGTTCTTCGTCGGCCAGAGAAAAGATTTCCTGCGAGGCAATTTTGCCGTGATGAAGCTCAATGCGGCGGTCAGCTAGCCGCGCCACCACCGGATCATGCGTGACCATCACGATCGTGCGGCCCTGCTGATGAAATTCGCGCAGCAGCCGGAGCACGATTTCCTCATTTTGCGCGTCGAGATTGCCCGTCGGCTCGTCGGCGAGAATAATCTTGGGATCATTGATGAGCGCCCGCGCAATGCACACCCGCTGCTGCTCCCCGCCCGACATTTGAGACGGGAGGTGATGCGCGCGATCGCCCAGACCCACGCGGGTGAGCGCCTCAACTGCTTCTTTCTGGTCGGTCATGCTGTGAAAATATTGCGCCAGCATGACATTTTCGACGGCGGTGAGGAAGGGAATCAGATGAAACTGCTGGAAGATGAATCCAATTTTTTCCGCGCGCACCCTGTTCAGGTCCGCCGCAGAGATCCCGGCCACATTCTGCCCATCGAGCCAGATCTCGCCCGACGACGGCCGGTCCAGGCAACCAATCAGATTTACCAGCGACGATTTCCCCGACCCCGACGGCCCCATGATCGACAGCCACTCTCCCTGCGCCACGTGCAGCGAGATGTGGTCGAGGGCGTGAATGTTGTCCTTGCCCGAGCTGTTGCCCGTTTCTTTGGCGGGGTAGAGCTTGGTGACGTCTTTGATCTGAATCATCTCACTCACCCCTCAGAATCACCGCCGGCTGCACCCGGCGCAGCAGCGAGATGGGGAGGATCGCCGACAACAAAGTCACCGCCATGCTACCAGCCAAAACTATGGGAAGCACACTCAGGCGCGGCACCACGGGAGCGTGAAAGTTAACCCGCCCGATCCAGGCCGCAATGCCGATACCCACTACAAATCCGATCAGCGCGCCGGTCGCGCCGAGCACCGCGGCTTCCGCCGCAAAGAATCCGTTGAGCAACCGCCCTGATGCGCCCAGCGCTTTCATAATGGCGAAATCGCGGCGCCGGTCGAATACCCATCCTGTCAACGTCGAAAGCACACATAACGCCGCGGTAAGAATGATGAGCGCAGCCGCGGCCAGCAAGGTAGCGCGAGTCTTGCCCAGCACGCGGGCTTCGCCTTCCATAATCTGCCGCACCGGGCGAACATCTCCGGTCGGAAGCGCCTGTGTCAGTTGGTTCATGATCGCGGCTACTTCTTCAGGTGATCCGCTCGCAGCGACTTCAATGGTCGACGGCTGGAGTCCCGTCCATGCGACGAAGTCGGCCAGCGGAACATAAATACGGCTGTCTTCCGCGGCTCCGGTCTGCACCGTACCCGCGGGGGAGACGCGCAGAGTCCGCCCCTGGAAGCTCAGATCGAAATCCTGATTCTTCGGTGCTACCGCCGGCAATGCGCGTACCCCGATCAAAGCTTGATGCGGAGCCGAGGGCCACCTACTGACCGACCACCAGCGATCTAGTTGCCGCACCCGCTCAAAATCCGTTCCGGCCACCACAATCGGCTGCCCGTCGCTGGTGCGCGCTACGACTAGCCCAAACGGAGCTGCGATCCCGTGACCGGCGAGAACAGCATCCACACGCGCCAGCGTATCGGGGGGTAGGGAAGCGCCGTCTTTTCCTGAGCCGTCTCTCGCCACGACGATAATATTCGCGCCATAGTTGCGAAACTCCCGCTGGAGTTTCGCCTGTACGTCGACGTAGAGGTTCAGCATTGCCGTAGCCACCGCCGCTGCCACCACCATGGCGAACAGCGCAGATACAGCGCGTCCACGCCGCAGCACCGCCGCCCGCACCAGCATGCGCAGAAACATGGAAGTGTGGGGAACATGTTCCCGGCTGGCCGCAACATCTCTTGCTGGGCTTGAACCAGCTGAGTGTGAACCAGCCGAGTGTGAAATCGGAGCGCTCACAGCTCACCTCGCAAGGCAAACACCGGATCCATTCCAACCGCGCGCCGTATCGCCGTCGCGCTGCCCGCAAACGTAACCATCACCGCAATCGACAAAATTACGGGCAACAGCACCGGTGGAATGGAAATGTCGGAATTGAAAATCGAATGCCCAATCTGGCGAGCGAGCACGCTGCCTACGACAAACCCCGCGAGGCCTCCGATCAATGCGAGCAGCGTAGCCTCGGCAAAGAAGATCGACGCCACAGCGAGTTTTCCGGCGCCCAGCGCTTTCATCAGCCCAACTTCGGCGCGGCGTTCAAACATGGTCGTCGCCATCGCCGCGGAGACCGCCAGCGCCGACGCGAACAAGGCGGCCAGCGTGATCAGGAAGATCAGCCCTTCGATGCGGGTGAAGACCGCACCTTCATTCTGCGAGACCTGCCGGATCTGCTCGGCGTGAGAATGCGGAATTGCCTCCGCCAGCTGAAACGCAATCGACTGCGGATACGGCGAACAGTACCAGCGATCGTAAATCGCTCCCGACAAACTCTTGGGGTCACGGCGGGCGAAGGCGTCTTCTGGCTTGGTAAGCGCGCTCACATACACGCGCCGTACGGCGCCAGGTCGGCGAAGGATTCCCTGAGCCAGACCAAGCGGCGCGACGATCTCGTCGTCCTCCGACCCGCCCGTGGAAAGAATCCCGCTCACATGGAATAAACCAGCGTCGAACTCGATGTCGTCTCCGGTTTTGTTGCCCAGACGAGCGGCCAACCGCTCCCCGAGCAATACTTCGAGGACGGAATTATCGTCGGGCCACGCTCCAGAAACCCTCCACCAAGAATGCGTGCTGCGCACACCCGTAGTGAAGGTTTCTTTCCCAAACGAAAGTTGCTTCGCGAAATATGTCCCCAGAAGCGTCACGTGCAGCACGTTACGATTGCGCAGAATCACCACGTTGACCGGCAGCATCGGCGCAAACCCTGTGATGTTGTTGTGCCAGAAAATTCCTTTGATCTTGGGTAGGTCGGCTTCGCTGAGAAAAGCTCCGTCGGTCGGAGGCTTGAGGTTCACCCCGCCGATTTCTACGTCAAGCGAGTCTTCCTCGGGGGTCACAACCAGGTTGGCACCGATGGTGCGCAGTTCGCGATTGATTTTATCGCCGATGTCGGTGGCCACCGCAATCATCGCGGTCGCCACGGTCACGCCCAGCGTGATGGCCGCCCCGGCCAGCAACTTGCGCCGCTTCTGGCGACGGAAGGATTCGTAAACCATTCGCACGAACATCGGTTACGGTTGCTCGAACATGCGTCCGCCAGACGCAATGTCCGCCTCCTCGATAATGACCGCGTCCGCCGTCTGCGTGGCCTTGAGCGGTACCGGGTTGCACCCGCCCGACGTCCCCACCGACTGCGAATTGATGGGCGCCGAGCAGTTCTTGCAAACCACTCCGTTGGGGCCCTTGTAAAAACCAACCGACCCGCAGATCTGGCAGGCATCGAATACGGTCGCAATTTTTCCGTCGGGTTTCTGATACAGCCAGAAACGGATTGCGGTCCCATTCTCCTGCGCCTGAAAGCGGTGCAGATCGCCGTCGGAAATCTGCGCTAGCGGAATGCTCAGCCGTCCGTTGGTGAACGTCACCTCGGTCCCCGCAGGGATATTGCTGACGCTCTTGGCATTCACAAACTCTACTGTGATCAGCGTGATGAAGATAAACGAGCAAGTGAGGACGGAGATCATCCACATGCGCTCGCGGCGGACGCTCCACGCGGCCTTCCGTCGCTCGGCCGGCGACACCGCGACCAACACGGGTTCGCGCCGCTTGGCTTCGAACAGCACCATGAGCGCCGCCAGAGCGAGAATGGTTACAAAGAAAAACCACTCATTGCTGACGATCGGCCCAATAATCGCCATCTCCCGCTTGGACGAGGGCAGGACGCCGCTCTCCGACAATTCATGCAGCCCGGAGACCAGCAGCTGCGCCGCCACCAGGAACATAATGGCCGTCGTGACTTTGAAGAACTTCTGCAAGTTAATGCGCACGCTGCCCTTGACGAACATCACGCCAAACGCAACCGCGGCGAGCACGCCCAGCAGCGTCCCCAGGAAACTCAGTAGCGCGGTCGAGTTCAACGAGACGGCGGCCAGCATGAGCACGGTTTCCGCGCCCTCCCGCAGCACCATCAGGAAAATAAAGATGAACAGCCCGAACCACGCATCGTTGCCCGCCAGCAGCCCGATCTTGCCCTCGATCTGGCCCTTCAGCTTCCGTCCCGTCTTCATCATGAAAACCACCATGGTGGCGACGAAGAAGGAGGCTACCAGCATCACCCAGCCCTCAAAGGCGTCTTCATTCAGGTGAGTCCGGGAAAGCACAATGGCCACGCCGATGCTGCCCAGAAAAGCCGCGGCCAGCGCCGCGTACACGGTCTTGCGCAGTTCCTGCCGCCCGATCTTGGTCAGGTAGGCCAGGGTGATGCCGACAATGAGCGCCGCCTCAACCCCTTCGCGCAGCGTAATGATGAAAGCTTCAAGCATTTTAAGAGTGCCTCAAACCAATGGCCGAGATAACGAACGCCCGCCATTTTGAAAATGAATTTCAATTTCAACTTCAAGGATAGTCCCGCCTCGCCGGGCCAGTCAATCCGCCGCATCACAATCGCATGTGATCGGGATCACACGGTGTATTTTCGCCCTTGAACGGCGCGGGGGTGCAGCGAAGCAGTCGGAAAATTACAAGCCGTTTGATTTCGTTGTGAGCGCTATCGAGATTTCTCAGTTACTTGAAGTCGATTACGATGTCCAGGCTGCTTTCTATGACACCGCATCCGGGGCGCCTGTTGAACTTTAGTCCCTGCACCCACCTCAGCGCGGAATTGTCCATCTCAGCGAGGCCAGAACTTCGCTTTAAGACTGCCTGAGCTACTTCGCCCGACTCCAGAATCTCGAAAGCGACAACCGGCGAATTTCTATATGTGTCTCCCTTTCGAACGTGGAACTCCGGAGATCTGCCGGCACTGCGGCTTATCGCCTTTGGTCGACATTTCTGCACAGCGTATTCGCCTTCGGGTTCCGTCTTGTCCTGTGCCGCACCCAAACCCGATAAAACAGCTATGAGTAGAACGGTGATGACAAAAGGCCGCATACACGATTTAGACACCGAATTTTCTCCATTAGCGTTGTTAACATGGCATTTCCCTCTGTACCCGGATTGCTGGCGAGTTGTCATAGCTAATCCGAAGAGGCGAAGAAGGCGTCGGGAATAGCCAGCGCGACAATGACCATCACCGAAACTGCCATCATCAACCAATCCCAGGGTTCAATTTCGCGACGACGCACGATTGCGTAAGGAACCGCAATCACGAGCCACAGCGCGAGTGCGAAGCAACACAGGACTCCGACCAACGCAAAGCCGGGATAAATATGCCATAGGGAGAACCCGACCATCTGCGGTCCCCGTGACCATGTCCATATTGTTTTCTCCCACAGGATTCGTCCCGCAAACAAAAAGGCAAATGGTGAAGCAGCGGCCCACCAAGCCTTAAGAAACCTTGGCAAGGCTCCCGGTATCTGCATGGTCCTGCATTCTAGCGCTGACTGCGTCGGTTGTCGTTAAGGGACTCGGCAACCGGAGTGTACAATCCCTCTGCGAGTGGAAAGGAAACGCGAGTTGCATTCCTACCAGCAACCAGCCGCACGAGACCGTTCCACGCTGTTTAAGCCCGCCGGGACACTTCCGTATTCCCTGCGGCGGACCGCCTGATGCGCGCTCTGCGGTTGTTCGGGATCGTGGCCGTTTGGCTACTGTCGGCTTGCCTCAGCGCATGGGCTCTGGCCGCGCTGTATTTTGACTTTTCGCGCGCCGGCCGAGAATGGCTGCTCCCGGCGATTTATCTGGTAGTGCTCACGGCTTTTCTTGTGATCGTAAAAAGTCGAGCCTTCAGGCTCGCCGCCTGCTTCACCTGCTTTCTTATCGTGCTGATCTGCTGGCTCTCGCTCAAGCCATCCAACGATCACGACTGGCAGTCGAATCTTTCTCATACGCCGTGGGCCGAAATCAGCGGCGACCACGTGACCATCCACAATTTTCGGCATTGCTACTACCGCGCCGAAGCGGACTTCACCTGCGAGTGGCTTACCAAGGAAGTATTCCTCTCGCAAATCCGGGGCGTTGACTTCTTCGTGGACTACTGGAGTTCGCCCTGGATTGCGCATCCCATCATCAGTTTCCAGTTCGGCGACAACGACTATGTGGCGGCCTCGATCGAGGCGCGATACCAGACCGGCCAGGGCTATTCGCCGCTGCGCTCGTTTTTTCGGCAGTTCACCATCATTTACGTGCTGGCCAGTGAACGCGATCTCATCCGTCTGCGCACCAACTATCGCTCCGGCGAGAAGGTATATCTCTTCCACACTACGGCCAGCCCGCAATGGTCGCGCGATCTCTTTCTGCAGTATCTCCGCCAAGCCAACCGGCTGCGGGACGACGCACGATGGTTCAATGCCGTCACCAACAACTGCACCACCGGCATATTCGCCAACATGGCCGCCACGGGGCACATGCCGGCCGGAAGCTCGCGCTACTCGTGGTGGGTTCTGTTAAACGGGCGCGCCCCGGAGATGCTCTATCGCGGCGGCTTCTTCGCCGGCAAGCTGCCTTTTTCTGAGCTGAAGGCGCTGGCTTACATTAATCCCGTCGCGAACGCGGTGAACGACGCTCCCGACTTCTCACAACGCATTCGTGAGAACCGGGCTGGGTTTGAGTTTCTCCGCTCGGGAGATGGCGAATCGCCGTCATCCGAGCGGAATTAGGGCTTGTTAAGCGAGGCGGGATAAAGAACGTCGGCCTCATGAAGTCCCCCGTTTCTCCAAGCTCCAGCACGACATCTTTTTGGACCAATTCAGGTAGAATCTCAGCCGGAAACGATAAGCCGCCTATGGGATTGGACGCTGTCGTCTATAGAAACAAACAGCATCTGCCGTTCGACGCCGATGCAGCGGGTGCCTATCGCGAGCCAACCACGGGCGAGTACTATTGCGCGGACTTGGCTGTGGAGCAGTCTTTTGATAGGAAGTACCCTTCTGAAACTCGGGCGTCAATAAGCAAAAGACTAGGCAACGTCAGTTTGATCGCGTTTCTGAGAGAAGAAGCCAAACTCTACCTCGATAAGAATTCCGTCGTCCTGTCAAAAGTGCTCTATTCCGGGACTCACGCAGGTGACGTCATCGGATCGGAAAGCCTTTCCCGATTGGAGGCAGAACTTCGGCAGGTTCAGCGATCAGAGAGGCACGTCAGCAAAGAGATGGTGGAATTCATAACCGATCTGCAAGAGCTGATCATTGCAGCAAGGCTAGAAGGAAACCCGATAGTGTTCGTTTGATTCGGAGCTAACCTTATGCCAGTTCGAAACGCCTTGAATCGTCTTTTCGTCGGAGCCCTCGCCGCCTGCGCAGCATGCGCGTGCACGCTCATCGCAGTTCAGCCAGTGGCGGCGCAAACATCCTCGCCCTCATCGAAAGCCGCCTCAGCTCCCGCGAAACCATCCGAGACTGCATCCGGCTACAACCTGCCGCCGAAAAACATTCTGGACGTGATGCTCGCGCCCTCGCTGCCGCGGCCGATGGTGAGCCCGACCAACGACTCGATTCTGCTCGTGTCCTTGCAGGAGTACCCGTCGATCTCGCGCGTCGCAACGCCTTTCTTGCGCCTCGCAGGCGTGCGCGTCGAGCCCAGGAATCACAGCAAGCACGATACTCCGGGCGGCTATGGGATCACTCCCTGCGCCACCGGATTCACACTGGTGCACGTCGTCGTTGGGGAGCAAAGCGATGCCGCGCAAAATCAGTCGGCGCCTATCAAGATCGCGCTTCCCGCCGGCGCCTGTCCCGGCGAACCCATCTGGGCTGCGGACGGCAAGCGATTCGCCTTCGTGAATCTCGCCAGCGAGTCGGTCGAGCTCTGGGTCGGCGACGCCAGGACGGGCGCGGTCCATAGCGTCCCCGGCGTGCGCCTCAACCCCATGTTCGACGATGCTGTGCAATGGATGCCCGACCAGAAAACGCTGCTGGTCAAACTTGTCCCCAAAGGCATGGGCGCGCCGCCGCCCCAACCGGTCCTGCCGCCCGGCCCCAGCATTCAAGAAACCACCGGCGAAAAAGGGCAGAGCAGCACGTACGAAAACCGCGACACGCTCACCAACAAGCACGACGAAGACGTCTTCGATTACTACGCCGCCTCGCAACTCGCCCTGGTCAATGCCCCCACTTCGGCAATCACGCCCATCGGCAAACCGGCGAATTACGAATCGCTCGATCCCGCGCCCGATGGCCGGCACGTCCTCGTCACCGCCATCCACAAGCCCTACTCTTACGTCACCACTTACGATCGCTTCCCGAAGGAAGTCGAAGTCTGGGATGTTAGCCAAGGCTCGCACATTGCTACTCACACGATCGCATCGCTTCCCCTGGCCGATCGTGTTCCCATCCACGGCGTGCCCACGGGTCCGCGCGATTTTTCCTGGCGCGCTACGGACCCCGCAACGCTGGTCTACGCCGAAGCCCTCGATGGCGGCGACTGGAATGTGAATGTTCCGGAGCGCGACAAGATCATGCTGCTGAAGGCGCCATTCACCTCGCCCGCGGTCGAAATCAGCCGCATGCAGCAGCGCTACGCCGGCTTGGACTGGAGCGAGCAACCCAGCACGGCTCTGCTTTCCGAGTACGATAACAATCGCCACTGGAGAAAGGGCTTCATTCTTAACGTCGACGATCCTCAACAGAAGCCCCGCCTGCTGTGGGATCTCTCTACCGATGAAAGCTACGCCAACCCCGGCCGGCCCGTGAAACGCGAGTTGGCCAACGGCGTCCGGGTGATTCGACAGGAAGGCGATTCGATCTACCTTGCCGGCACCGGCGCTTCGCCCGACGGCAATCGCCCATTTCTCGACCGGCTCAATCTCAGCACGCTGAAATCCGAACGCCTGTTTCGCAGCGACAAGACTGCCTTCGAACTCTTCCTCTCCTTTACCGGACCGGACACGCACACATTCCTCACCTGGCATCAAACTCCGACCGATCCGCCGAACGCGTTCCTCCACACTCTCGGAAAATCCGTCGACAATGCCCCCGCGGGAGAAGCCACACTGACTTCATCGAGCGTTGCGGTCACCCACATTCCCGATCCCACGCCCGAAGTGCGCGCCATCAAGAAGCGCCTGGTCAAGTACAAGCGCGCCGACGGGCTAGACCTGTCGTTCACGCTCTACACTCCGCCTGGATATAAAGAGGGCACGCGCGTGCCCACGATTCTGTATGCCTATCCTCTTGACTATGCGGACCCTTCGACCGCCGGACAGGTTACCGGTTCGCAGGCCACTTTCACCCAGCTCTACGAATACCGGCTGCTGCTCCTCGGCGGCTACGCCATCGTCGATAACGCGGCGTTCCCCATCATCGGCGATCCCAAGAAAGCCTACGACACTTATCTGGACCAGCTCGTTGCCGACGCGAAAGCCGCGGTCGATGAAGCGGTGTCTCTCGGCGTTGCCGACCCTGACCGCATCGGCGTCACCGGACACAGCCATGGCGCTCTTATGACCGCCAATCTCGTGGCACACTCTGATTTATTCCGCGCCGGCGTCGCGACTAGCGGCTCCTACAACAAAACGCTCACGCCGTTCGGTTTTCAGAATGAGCGGCGATCGGTGTGGGAGGCACAGGACGTCTACCTGAAAGTCTCTCCATTTTTCTTCGCCGACAAAATCAAGATCCCGCTGCTCATCATGCACGGTGCCGAAGACGCGAATCCCGGTACTACGCCCCTGCAGGGAATCAGGCTATTCGAAGCCATTCGGGGCAACGGCGGCATCACGCGCCTGGTCATGCTGCCGCACGAACCGCACTGGTATACGGCATTGGAGTCGAATGAACAACTGGTCTATGAGATGCTGCGCTGGTTCGACAAATACGTGAAGAATGCGCCGCCGCGAGCCGTGGCCGGGACGAATTAAAGTCCCTCACATCCGTTTCAGAAAAGCATTGGCCTGCGCCATGTGCGGGAAAAGTTTTTCTTCTGCCTGAAACTCCGCCGAATGCACGCATCGCCGGCTCCCCCGCAGCCGCACCGGATGTTTCAGATGCAGCATCTCGTGGTAGACGATGTATTCCAGCACATACGCCGGGACGGCGAAATGATCGAAGATGCGGCTGATGATGATCGCGTTGTGCGCCGGATCGTAGTGCCCGAGAATCCGCCGAGTCTTGGTCTGGCTCCAACTCATGCGTGGGCGGGCCATCAGCCCGTGAAAGAAGCGTGTGTTCAGAGTTTCAAAAATCGCGTCCAAGTCGTAGACGATTCCACGCGCCGGGCGTAGCCGCTTGCGTCCTCGCATCTGCCGCACCAGATGCGTCTTGCGCACGATCTCATGGCTGGCCACATATTTGCGATAGCGCGCCGCCTGCCCGCGATCAATCGGCTGGCGATACATCTTGGCCAGCAGAATATGGGCGATGGCCCGCAGAACCGTGTCCGGAGCCCCTTCCAGCAGATCCGACAGCCGCACCAGCAGGCGTCCGTCCCGCAGCCGGATGGTGTTGTTCACATTGGCAAAAGCAAAAAACTCGATTTTTAATTCAGGGATGGCGGTCGCCGGGCGAAGGCCCGTATAGGTTTCCTGGAAGATTTCGAGCAGCCCGTCACGCACAGTGAGCCTAGATTAGCACGATCGGGAAGTAGTAGCGTCCGCCGACCTCGACGAGCGAACGGATGCAGGCACTACCAAGGCGTGAAACGGTGGACGACTGCCGAGTCATCGGAAAGCAGGCCGGCTCTTGAGCGCGGGATGCGAAAGCCTTTAATCGCCGAGGTCGCGGAGGAAGGCCGCAGAGGCCGCTGAGAAGGGCAACTGCAAAGGATTCCTCGGCGTTCTCCGCGGGTTTTCTTCGCGACCTCGGCGATTAAGATCATTTTCATCACCTAATACCGAACTCCCAAGACCTGACGCCCGACCTATTCCTACTTGCCCTCGGTCTTCACACTCCCCGGCGCATTCAGTTTCTTATGCTTCGCGGCGTCTTCCTGGTCCGCCAGCAATTTGCGATGGTCCTGCGCCGAAGTGTCTACGGTATCGAGAATATCGGTCAGAACAAATTCGTACTGCTGCAACTCCGCGGCTGGAACATCGGCCGCATCCTTCAACCCACGCAGCTTGGCCTGAAACTCGGTGTCGGCCTCGATAATCATCTTCAACGGCTTGCGGATATCGTCCTTGCGGTCGACATAGGTATCGATATTGTCATTGAGTTCGTCGTACAGCAGCAGGAAGTCAGCGAGCATGTCGTGCGTCCGCCGCGGCCGGTCTTTGATCTTGGGATCGCTCCGCATCTCCTCCAGCTTTACCAGGCGCGCCCGGGAGAACTGAACATAGAGCGTGAGCCGCTGTTTGGGCTCCCAACTGGCGTCGCGAATCTGGTCGATCTCCGATTGCGTCAGCGGCTCGCGATGCCGCTGCGCGTGCACCATCGTTCCAGCAGCCAGTAACAGCGCCACACTCACGCAGAACTGAAGCCGTGGCCAGCGAAGGAAGAAAGCCCGAAGCAGGGAAGCAGTCATTTCGCGCCTTTCGGAAACATGGCCTTGAGCAGATCATCCCGCACGCGCTGCAACCGGTTGATGGTGTCGCGCACCGCCGCCTGGTCTTCATGCGCGAACGAGTGCAGCATCTCAGTGAGCCTGCGAGTCATCGCGCGCACCGCAATCTCGCTTTGTTTTTGATATTTATGCGACTGAATCGCGTAGTCGCGGGCTAATTCCGAATAAGCCACCACGTCCGCCAGCGCCGCCTGGCCCTTCTCGACTTCGTCGGCGGCATACAACTTGTCGGCCTCGGTGAGTTGCTTCTGAGCGATCTGGACACAGAGATGAGGACGGTCGCCAACGCTCGCCGAAGCCAGCCGCGCCTTCAACTCATCGACCGTAGGCTCGGCACTGGGCGCGCCCCAAGCCGTCACTGCCGCGAGCGCCAGCAGCGTGGCGACTCCCCAGAATCGCAATACGTTCCGCACCCCAAGCATGATTCCAGTCCCGCAGGCGAATTATTTTTTCGGCTCGATCGCAATCAGCCGGTGCTTCGCCTGCCATTCATAATCAGGATACTTCCCCTGCGCTGTATTCAGGAAGAGGTGAAAATTCACCGCCGCCCGCTTGAGATCCCCGAGATGATCGTAAGCCGAAGCCCGCATGAAATAAGTCGATGCATTCTCCGGCAGGAACTTAATTCGCATATCCAAAGCCTTGAGCGTTAGGGGATAGTCCTTGTTTTCGCTGGCGGCGAAGGCCAAATCGCCGTAGGCTTCCCCGAAATCCGGCTTCAATTTCACTGCCACTAGAAACTCTTTCTGCGCCTCGACAAACTTTTTCTGTTCGACCAGCGCCTTGCCCAGACTCTGGTGGAGCGCGGCATCATTGGGACTGGCGGTCAGCAGTGCGCGATAAGCCGTTTCGGCCTGGTCGTTCTTCTTGGCAATTGCATAGAGATCGGCGAGATCGCGCTGCAGGGAAACGTCCCCCGGCGCCAGTTTCTCGCCCGCCTCCAGTTCGGCAATCGCATCGTCGTTCTTGCCCTCCGCCGCCAGCACTCGACCTAACTGAATGCGCGCCGCACCCTCCCTGGGATGCATCGCGACCAGTTTGCGCAGATCCACCTCTGCCTCGGGCAACCGTTTGTTGTGCATGTAAATGTTGGCCAGCCCGGTCAAGGCATCGGACGACGGAGACAACGCAATCGCCTGCTTGTATTCGTGCTCGGCGTCAGAAAACTTCTTTTCTTTTTCCAAAAGGAGGCCAGCCGTGAGGTAAGGTTCCGGATCCTTCGGCGTCAACGCCGAAGCTTGCCGGTACGCCGCCACCGCCTCGTCTGGCTTGGATGCTTCGAGAACATGCCCAAGTGAGAGCCACGCCCGCGCCTGACCCTCGGCAATATGACTCGTGGGCTTCAGTTGCGTGGCGGCGCGCAGAAAAGACTCGGCAGTGGGTTGACCGGCCTTGGCCAGCTGCAGGCCTAGATTAAGGTTCGACTCAAAAACATCCGGCTTGGCCTCCACCGATTTGCGGTACGCGGCGATGGAATCGTTCATCTTGCCGAGGCCGTTCTCCACAAAACCCAGTTCAAACCACGCCACATAATTCGTCGAATCATCGCCCACCACCTTACGCAGCAAAGGTTCAGCGGCCGCATAATCTTTCTTCTGAATGAACTCTTCGGCCTTCGCAATCTCTGGCGGAGGTCCGACTTCTTCGGCCACCGTCGTGTGATGGACGTTCTTGCCGGTCTTGTGATGAACGCTGGAGGACGATGACGAAGACGAGCCCGTGTCTTGGGATTGCGAATCCGCCGGTGTCGCAGATTGCGTAGGAGCTTGATTCGAACCCGGAGTCGGGTTCGCCGCTTGAGCGCCCGCAAACTTCGCCCAAGCCAGAAGCGCGCACGCCGCCAGCACGACCACCGCGAGCTTGCGATCGACGAGCCTACGAGCGACCATTGGAACGCGATGCTCCATTGCCATTCAGAATATGCGCCAGATATTTTCCGGTGTAAGAACCCGCCAGCTTGGCAATCGCCTCCGGCGGCCCCGCTCCCACCACTTTGCCGCCGCGGCTCCCGCCCTCGGGGCCCAGATCGATCACCCAGTCCGCTGTCTTGATGACTTCAAGATTATGCTCGATGACGACAATCGATCCCCCTGCTTCAATCAGACGCCGAAAGGCCGCCAGGAGTTTGCTGACGTCGTCAAAATGCAGCCCGGTCGTAGGCTCGTCAAAAATGTAGAGCAGCCGCCGTTTCAGGCGCGCCTCGCTCCCCGGCCCTCGGCTCGCTTCCCGCGACGCTGGCTGCAGATGCGCCGCCAGCTTCATGCGTTGCGCTTCGCCACCTGAAAGCGTGGTCGCCGACTGCCCCAGCCGCAAGTATCCCAA
>DATHQJ010000038.1:0-8277 GCA_035482825.1 Binatus sp. (SeqCode)
TCAAGGGAGAATAGTTCCAACGGAGCTTTGAAATCCGTCAAAACTTTCTGCGCAAATCTTATGAGTCTAAAAACAGGGGTGTCAAGCGATTTTTAGGAAATAAATGTCTTTGTTTTCAATATGTTACAGAACCAATCAATAGCGGCGCTGAGTGTGCCAATTTGAGACAAAATCCTCTGGGGAACTTCCTAAGCCGATCTATCTAAAGGCACTTACCCTGGTTTTGGAACAGGTTTCGCAGGCCGTTCGGACGAAGTTCGAGAATGTCAAGCGCGATTTTCGGGAGCTGATTGGCCGCCTTCAGTCCCACCTTGGGAGGCTACCTTGACCACCGTTTCCGTCAGTCGCAGCGAGATGAATTCCATCTGTTCGGGCCGATCAAAGACTTTGTCGGGATACCAGCGCTTCATCAGAATGCGGATGCCACCGAAGGCCACGCCTGCAACGATCGCCAGTCCAATAAGAATCCCGCAGAGCACCACGACGTTGAGAATCAACTGATACAGATCGCGAACCTGTGGATCTTCCGTCGGCTGGTTCCAGGTAACGCTGGCCTCCCAATTCACGTTGCCCAACAGAGCGTTCGCGTCGCTGCTGGAAACAGGTCCGGTAACGATGGCAATGATCGGCCCCGTGCGCTTGTCGAAAAATGAACCGGCATTCGCAATCCCCGAAACACCTGGCGGCGTCTGGGCGATGCCATTGGCGGCATCGATGCGCAGCTTGTGCGCGGCGGCCAGTTGCGGCGTGGGATACGAGATCAGCGTCAGCGTCGCTTCCCCGCTCGGTGTGTTGTACTGCGCCAGACTCACTTCGGCGCTGGTATTGAAGTCGACCAGATCGGCGGAAACCGAAGCCGACTGCGCCGCCAGCGCGGCCGGACCCATCACGTATTTCTGCGTGTTCGCGACATAGTCGCGGCGCGGCATGAATTCGATAAACGGGGGCAGGTTGCCAGAATTTCCATTGGGACGCGGCAGCACTCCCGCCAACACTCGCAATTGCCGTCCCGACATGGCCAATTCCTGGCTGAACTCCGCGTGCACCAGCACATTTCCGCGATAGAAAAGTACGCGCTGTCCCAGAAATGCCGCCTGATCTCCGATCTTGTCTTCTTCTTTCGTTGTGTCCGGCGTCATCGCCCGCGTCAGATAAAACGTGTACGCGCCGAAAGCGCCGGAAGCATCCGCAAAACGCGCGGCACTGATTTTCAGCGTGCGACCATCGTCGCGGGCGTAGGTCGCAATTGCTACGTCCGAGAAGCGATATTCTTTAAGCACCCCGGCACTCGTGGGGTCCGCTGCCGCGGCGTTTGTGCTGATCGAAGCCTTGCCCTGCATCTGCCATCCTTCAAACTGTTGCGGCAGCAGAACAGGAGCCTGCTCTGCTGCGTGCGGCGGCGCAGCGGGCTTATTTGCCGCGACTGCCAAACCCATCAGACAGACCACTGAGAGCGTAATACCGACTCTTCGGGAAAAGCTCATGAATCTCCCCGGGGACTTCAGAACTCCTGTAAGCAATTAGACCACAGAGAAGCGAGAAAGGTTTCCGAAGCCCCGCAAGCACCTGATTTGCCGGCAATTCGGGCGGTCTAGAGGATGGTTACCTTTGTGCCGAACGCCTACCCGTCGGGGCCATTCACACCGCGCGAATCTGCAGGCAAACTGATTGTGGGTGACGGAATGTCTGCAGGTTCTGGAGATCACTATCAGCGTCGGGGGAATCGCACCAAGGCAGTTCTTCCCGTAAGAGTAAAAGGCAAGGACAGCAGCGGGAAGCCTTTTGACGAGTTGGTGCACACCCTGGACGTGACCCCGGATGGCGTGCGCTTAGGCTCGGTCCGTCGCGAATTGAACCTGCTGGAAGAGATCACAGTTTTCTATCGCCAGCGAAGAATACAGTTTCGCGTGGTGTGGACGAAGAAGATGAAAGGCACGTCAGAGTTTCAGGTTGGGCTGCAGGCGATGACCCGGGACAGTGAAGCATGGGGGCTGAATTTTCCGGACTACGAGCGCCAGCCCGCTTCACAGTCAGTTCCTGCGCATGCTTCGGCGGCAGTATAGGAGAAAGGAAAAGTTATGAACCACTCATTCCGCAATTTTTGTTCGAACCAGTTGAACCAGCTTTGGTCCGATGAAGCAGGTCAGGACATCGCCGAATACTCGGTAATGCTCGCAGTAATCCTCGTCATCGTCGTGGGCACCGTCCGCCTGATCGGCTCCAACGCCGGCAACATCTTCTCGCAGGTCGGCAGCTCGCTTCAGTAAATTCCGAATCCCGAGCCACAATCCATTCCGTTCTCAACCGCCCGTCGATGAAAGTGCGATTTGTATCAGGGTATGCCTTCAGGCATACCGCAAGCGCCCGGTTATGCATGTGCCTTTAGGCGCTGGGATTGGCTGCCGGAACTTCACCACGGCCGATTAGGCGTTTGACGGAAACGAGATTCCCCAGAAATTCTTCCCTTTTTCGTCCTGTTCCACAAATTCGATTCCGTAGGTGGCAACTCCCTGCAGGGCGGGCAAGAGGGCGACCACGCGCGCCGAGACTTGCATGCCGCGTTGATTCTTGACCACGAGCACGCATCCAATCGGCAATTGCCGGTCGATCTGAACCGCAGCTCCATGCAGGTTCAGATTCGTGGCCTTGGCACTCACGTTGAACGTAGCTTTCTGGCGGTCTTCCCCCGCCAGCCCTACGACCGCGTTGAGCGCCATGCGGTTGCTCCGTCGCTTCGAAACCGGGTTTCGCGCAACGCCTGCTGTGGACGTGTGGTGGTGAGTACGATGAGGATGAGAATGCTCGCGGCGATCCAGATGTTTCAGATTCATGTCGTCTGACGAGATTAGATCGCGCAAAGACCCGCCGCAACGTACGTCAGTCACCCGGCATGGTTACCCCCCAACTCATTGATGGCATTGAGGAAAAACGCGGCACTTGATCGAGAGTGCGGTTGCCCCACCAGAGTGCGGTTGCCCCACCCTTGTCGCGTCCTTTGCGACAGAGCCTGCCCTGAGCGAAGCCGAAGGGGTGGGGATTTTGATTTCCTGGGATTAGACGCAGACTCCCGAGGCGCAAGGGCGTCTACTGCCCCGCCGCCTTCTCCATCTTGCTGGCCAGCTTCACGCCGCTCAATCCATTCGCGTAGTTGGCAATGCCGCGATACAGCGACTCGGCAATGCGCTGCCGGTATTCGCTGGTCTCCAGCCGATGTTCGTCCGTGGGATTGCTGACAAACGAAATCTCCGCCAGGATCGACGGCATGTTCGCCCCGATCAGCACAATGAACGGCGCCTTCTTCACCCCGCGATTGCGGATGGCCGGGCTCTTGGCCGCGAGGCCGCTGTGCAGCGACTGCTGCACATCTCCGGCAAATTCGCGCGACTCTTCGATCTTTTCTTTCAGCGCAATCTTCTTCACCAGATCCTGCAGTTCGTAGATGGATTTCTCCGAAACCGCGTTCTCGCGCGCCGCCACCTCCAGCGCTTCCGGCGACGAAGTGAAGTTCAGATAATAGGTCTCCACTCCGCGGGCGGCAGAATCCTGGCTAGAGTTGGCGTGGATCGAAATAAACAGGTCAGCGCGCCGCTGGTTGGCGATCGCGGTGCGCGTTTCGAGCGGAATGAAGGTGTCGTCCTTCCGCGTGTAAACCACTTCGGCGCCCAGCCGCGTCTCCAGGAGCTTGCCCAGCCGGCGGCCGACTTCGAGCACCAGATCTTTTTCCTGCAGCCCGTTGGGGCCGATTGTCCCGGTATCGTGGCCACCATGGCCGGGGTCGATCACGATCCTGCCGATCTTCAATCCCAGCGCGCGAATCAGCGACCGGTCGCCGCTAGCGGTTGGCCGGGCTTCGCGGATGTCGAGGTCCGAAGCCTTCCGGCTGGAACTAACATGCGAAACGGCAGTCGCGCTGAGATGCGACGCAGGCTTGCCCACCGAAACGGGCGGCGCGGAATCAGCCCCCGTGACGTCGTCTGAAACAGTCGCGTCAGAATCCTCCACCGGAGCCGGCTTCCGCATCGCCGCCGTCGGACTCACATGCGAGCGCTTGACCGGAGCCTCAAACTTCGCCACCTGAGCGGACGAATCGTCATCGTCATCATCCGCTTCGACCACAACCTTCTTGACGACTGTCGAACCGCTCTTGTCGACGGCCACGGCCCGCTTCCCGGAGTCCAGTGCAGGCTGCGCCTTCGCGCTCGATCCATCTTTAGGCGCGGCATTCGGCTCGTCGTGAATCTGCTCGCTCGAGCTGGCCGGCTTGCCCGCCAGCGCCTTCATGTCCGCCTTCAACTCAGACTTCGGGACAGTCTTCGCGACATCCTTGGGAAGCTCCTTCGAAACCTCCCTGGCAGCGCTGGCGATCGTCCCAGCCTTTGGCGGTTCTTCCACGTCAGCCGTCGCGTCCGCAGCCTCCTTCAGTTCCCGCGCGTGCGCCACCTCATCGTCTTTGCCATGTCCATCTTTGCCGTGAATGTCGATAATCAGCCGGTAAGGATTGGGCAGCAGGAAGGCCTCGTAATCGGAAAGATCGTCCACCTCCAGCACCACCCGCGTGCGCCCCGGCTGAAACTGCGCCACGCGGATCTTCTTCAGAAACCCGTCATCCACATCGAAGGTCTTCCCCACCAGCGTGGACGCCAGCTTGGTGCCGCGCAGATCGAAGAAGATGCGGTCGGGATGCGCAATGCGCTGCGAACCGAATTTGATGTCGCTCTCCAGGTCAATGGCGACGCGCGTATAGTCCGGCGTGGACCAGTGCCTAATTCGGGTCACGCGCGGCAACCGCCCGGAACGCGCCTCGGCAACATCCTGCCCCGCTGGGTCGGTCTTAGCTTCGGATTTGGAGTCGGGATTGGGCTCAGGCTGGGCGTCGGTCTTAGCCTCAATGTTTGCGTCCGAATCTTTACCCGCCGAGTCTTTGGGAGCCTTGTTCCGTTCTGCCGTCTCTTTACCCGGCTTCTTTTTCCCCTCGGCCTTTTTTGCGGCGTCCGCCTCCCGGTCCAGTTCCGCTACGGCCTGCTGCGCATCCTCCACCAGCCGGTTGTGCGGATATCGGTGCAGAAATTCCTGAAAAACGCCGCGAGCCTGTTCGGGATCGTTCAAATCATCTTTGTAAATTTCGCCGATGGTGAACAGCGCGTCGCAGCGATACTTGCTGCCCGGATACTCCCGCCGCAGAAACTTGTACTGCGCAATCGCCTCGTGCAGGATCTTGTCATCATCGAACCGCCGCCCCATCTCGACCAGCGTCTCGGCCACCGCCACTACGCTGGGATCGGCCTTGGTCGAGGTCGGCGCGCCAAAATAAACATTGCGATAGGAGTTGATGACGCGCTGGTAGTCATGCCGCGTGCGGTCCGCCGGAGGACGTCCGTTGAGAGCCTCCCGCATGCGCTCGGCAGCAGCGAAGCGTTCGCGAGCCCAGGATTCACTGTGGCTATGAGAAGAATGGGCGCGGGCATAAGTGCTCACTCCAGGCAGCGCCACCAGCAACAGCAGCGCTCCCCAGCGCAACCCGCGCTGGCTCGATTTCATTTTCAAAGTCGTCGGTCCGTTACTGTCTCGATCCAACGTTGCAGTTGAATAGCCTAGCTACCTGAGAGATTTCGAATACTACCGTACTGAGGGTGCCCCATTTCTCGCGTCTTTCGCGAGAAGTGGGAATTCCACTCTCTATCTATCCCTAGTACAACAGATGCCGCAATCCTACTCCGTGTTGCTGATGTAAAGCACGCCCCGCGCATCCCGTTGAACCCGCACAGGATCATGCGATGGGCCGGACGGAGAAAGATCGAACCCTCCATAGTAGAGGTTGGTAATTCTCCGCACATAATTCTGCGTCTCGGCAAACCGTGGGACGCCCGCACTCCGCGCCACCGCTCCCGACCCCGCGTTATAAGCGGCCAGGGTCAGGTTCACGTCCCCGCCATAATTTTCCAGAAGCTGCTTCAGATGCCGCACACCCGCGTCCACGTTCTGGTCCGGGTCAAATGGATTGTTTACCTTCAACGACTTCGCCGTTTGCGGCATCAACTGCATCAATCCCATCGCGCCCTTGCGCGAAACCGCATTGGAATTGAAGTTCGATTCCACCTTGACCACCGCGCGCACCAGATTCGGATCCACGTTGTGCCGGGCCGCGGCCATCACGATCGAGGCATCAATCTCTTCCTGCGAAGCCTGATGTCCGCGGGCATTGGCCGCCACGATCTTCGCATTGGCCGATTGCGCCGAGTCATGTCCGTAATACTGGCTGACTTCCGCCGCCGCCGACTTTGCCGCCTGCATTGACGCCGTACCCGCCGAAGGCACCGGCTTCCAGCGGCTATCCTTGCTGCTCCAGTACACCAGCGACGACCGCTTGGGCGAGACCGCCGCGGTGGCATGCTTCTCCACCGGAGCCGGTTCGTTCACATAAATCTTGCGCCCATGCTCCTGGGTGGTGGTAATCAACTCGTGCTTACCCTCGCCCTCCGCCGCCCACACGGGTGCCGGAGCAAGAAAAAAGGAGGTCGCGGTTGCCGTGGTGGCCGTCAGCGTCAATGTCAGTGCGAGTTGCAGGCGCTTTCGCATAATCCGGGCGTTTCCCTTTCACCCAACTCGTGCTGGAGAGGCTTCAGACAGTCCACGCCCTCTCCACCCACCACCCGGAACCTGACGGAGAATCCTAACCAGAGTAGGACGATTATAGGCGGCAGGGGGTGCCCCGGCAATCTCTCCGAAGGGAGTAGAACCACCGGAGTAATTTATGGCAACCTATTGAAAACTATACGAATTAGAACGCTCTCAGGCGTTCTGACGAGCAGACAAAGGTAACTCCGGCACGGGTTACCGCCCCGAAGGGGCAGCCGATATTAGCCCAGCGCTTCAGCGCTGGGTGGACCGGAAGAGCCAGGAACAAGTCCCGGAAGGGACGACCTAAAACCCACACCGAACACGGGTCCTACCCCTTCTCCAGCGCCGCCGCAAACGCATCCAGCGACAACGACCGCAACAAATTCCGCCGCATCCCCCGCTCCACCTCGGCCAGCCGGTCGGACGCCGCGGTAATCCATTCGAAATCCGCCGACTCCGCCAGCCGCTTCAACTCCCCAGCAATGTCGGTGTTCCGAACCAGCTCCGGAGCCCCCGCTTCAATCGACGCCAGATCGCGCAACAACGAATACAGCGTCCGAATCAACTGCTCCGTCTTCTCCCGACCCTCCGCCCCCGGCCGGTACGATTCGGTCACCTTAAACAATTCGGTGTGCTCCCCGCCCAGCAGCGCCGACTTCAAAATCGCCAGCGCATGCCCACGAGCCGCCACATACGCAGCCAGATCAAACCCGCGCGCTCGCCCCACCGCTCCTTCTGACAACCGCGCCACCAGTGCCCGCTCCGCCGCTTTCCACTCCGGACGATTCTCCGCCAGATACTTCTCAATCTCTTCCCCCGGCAACGCCCCCAGCTGAAACACCATCGACCGCGAGCGAATCGTCGGCAGCAGTTCCCCGGGATTCTCCGTCAAAAGAAAAATCGTGGCAAACTCCGGCGGCTCCTCCAGCACCTTCAGTAGCGAGTTCGCGGCTTCCTTCATGAACGCCGAGTCCGTGAAAATGTAAACCCGTTCGCGCCCCTCCGCCGGCCGGTAATAAATAGTCTCAATCACCCGCCGCACCTGGTCCACTTTGATCATCATCTGCGGCGGATCGGGCGGAATAATGAGCACATCCGGATGCGTCTGCACAAACAGCCGCGTCTCCTTCTTATCCGTCTCCCGCAGATTCTCCCGCGCCTCCACCGCCTCGGCAAACCGCGCATCCAGATTGGAAGCCTGCCCAATCCGCACACAATTCGCGCACTTCCCGCAAAAATCCGGCAGCCCATCGGTTGTAGTTGGCGCAAGACAGTTCAGCGCCTGCGCCAGCATCAGCGCCAGCGTATACTTCCCCGCTCCCTGCCCCCCCGCCAGCACCACCGCATGCGGAAAGCGCTCCCGCGCCAGCATGTCACGCAAGCGATGAACCGTCTCCGCATTCCCGTGAAAATCAGAAAACATAGAGCCCCACTTCCCAATAAACTGTCATCCTGTCTCTAACGACGCGGGTGCGTGTCAAGTAGTGTTTGGCAACACTTCTCCGGAGGCGTCAGCAACCGCGCCATTTCGCTCTCGCGGAAAAGGTTTTGATGTCCAGACCAAGGCCGTGTTCCTTTAATCTCGCGGGGGACGCAGGGTCCCTCCATCCATCTCTTCGGTTCTTGCTCCCATGATTCGTGCTTCGAACTCCCCGCTCC
>DATHQJ010000039.1:0-20146 GCA_035482825.1 Binatus sp. (SeqCode)
GGAGCGGGGAGTTCGAAGCACGAATCATGGGAGCAAGAACCGAAGAGATGGATGGAGGGACCCTGCGTCCCCCGCGAGATTAAAGGAACACGGCCTTGGTCTGGACATCAAAACCTTTTCCGCGAGAGCGAAATGGCGCGGCTGCTGGCGCCTCCGGAGAAGTGTTGCCAAACACTACTTGACACGCACCCGCGTCGTTAGAGACGGGATGACAAATGATTACTGAATCGCGAGTCGCAACATCGCGCTTCCATTCCCAAAGTGGAATCGGTCATCGCATTGTCCGCGTATTTCTGTTGCCTTCCCTTTCTCAGGGTATAAGACTTCTCCATACAGAGTCACGCACGTTCCCCGGGGCGTTCTCCAAAATCTATTCAACACAAAGGAGAATCGATTGAACCCACAAATCTCTAACGCGCAACTGGCTACAACTCAGATATCCGTCATCAACGAGAGCACCGTTCTGACCGATGCTGACGTAATCCCCGTCGTGGTTGCCTTACAGCAGCAGGTCACCAACGACTTTCGCCCCATCTGGGGCACAGACGCCGAATTGAAAATGGTTCCACAAGGCGAGCCGGCGCCCATCGAGACATGGCAACTGGTAATTCTCGACGACTCCGATCAGGCCGACGCGCTCGGCTATCACGACCTGACTCCGGACGGCCTGCCGCTGGGCAAGATTTTTGCCGCCAGCGATCTGAAGGCCGGCACCTCGTGGTCGGTTACGGCCAGCCACGAATTGCTGGAGATGCTGGCGGATCCGAACATCAACTTGACCGTATTCGTGCAGGATGCGAACACCACCGGCACGCTGTACGCCTACGAGGTGTGCGACGCCTGCGAAGATGACAGCCTGGGCTACCAGATCAACAACATTCTGGTCTCGGACTTTGTCTATCCGGCATGGTTTGAGAGCTTTCGCGCGCAGGGCTCGACGCAGTTTGACCGCATGAACAAAATTCAGAGTCCGCTGCAGTTGCTGCCGGGCGGGTACATCGGAGTATTCAGCGTGACCGATGGCACCGGCTGGCAACAGCAAACGGCGGAGAAAATTCCTTTGAACCTGAGACAACGGGGCCACGTGGGCTCACGCCGGGAGCGGCGTACGATTTCCCGAACCCAGTGGCTCACCAGCCTGCCGCTGCGCAAGATCATCAATAACGCGCAGCAGTACCGGAAACATTTGCAGACAATTCAGCAGCGCAAACAAGCCGCCTGAGCTTGTCTGCAATCCCTCCCCCGTTCGCCCCGCGCCAGCGGGGCTTTTTTCTGCCGTCGAATCATTTCGGACACGCACCGAAATCTTCATCGTCATTGCTGACAACAACTAGCTTCCGCGCTATGCTCCAAATATGCGCACAAGAAAGCTCAGCGTCCTGGTTCTCTGCCTGGCGCTTCTTGCTTCATCGGCGGCGTTTGCACAACTACGACCGGATCCGCTGCCGAAGCTTGGCGACCAGTTGACCCTAACAACTTCCTCCGATCACAAGTCGGTCATACTGTCGGCGGCTGAGTTCAAAGCTATTGCGCACATCTCGGTGACCATCCACAACTCGCACACAAACACAGACGAAGCATATTCCGGAGTGCGCCTTTCTGATTTGCTCGCTCGGATCGGAGCGCCATTAGGGAATGCGCTTCGAGGCAAAGCGGTCGCCAACTACATTGTAGCCACCGGCTCTGACGGCTACAGGGCCGTACTCGCGCTTGGTGAAGTCGATCCCAGCTTTCATGCGGGAGAAGTTCTGGTTGCAGACACGATGGATGGAGAGCCGCTGGACGCGCACTCGGGGCCGTTCAAGCTGGTGGTCAGCGAGGACAAACGCCCAGCCCGGTCGGTGCGCAATCTGGTTTCGATTGAACTGAAGGAAGCGAACTGAACGAGGGCGTTAGTTGACCCCGAGTTTTTTTACTTCTTCGTTGTAGTACTTACGGTAGAGGATGTCCCACTCCTGCGAGCCTTCGAGGATGGTGCGCTTCTGGCCCTCGATTTTCTGGCGGGCGGCGACGTCGATTCGGGCCTCCTGCATGAGTAGTTCTTCTAGAATCTTGCGGATTTCCTGGCGGATAGTGTTGGGGTCCTCGATGAACTCCACTTCATCCATCTGCTTGAGCACGTCGGAAACGGCCCGGGCGAGCACGTTGACTTTATCGCGGCTGAGTCTCACAGCACCGCCTTGTACTTGCTCACCAGTTGAGTCTTCACCCGGCGAAACATTTCCTGGTAGTTGGCTCCGGTCTTGTTCATTTCTTCGGAGTAGGCTTCGAGGATGACGCGCACTTCGTCGTTGATGCGATCCTCGAGCGAAAGTTCGTCGACCAGAGCGGCGTTCACGCGCTCGGTGACCGCGGGAAGCGCCGCGGTCTCGATGAACTTACCTGCAATCAATTTCTTGGTGACTTCGCGAGCTAAATAGCCCACGTATTCTTTGGAAAAAAGCATGTGTGGATTGGGTGTCCTGCGTGCAACCGTTTCTCAATGTGAATCAAAAAGTGTAACACACGGCGAGGGCGTGCGGAGGCCGGGGCAGATCAATGAGTCGGCGGTGCTTGTGGCGGAGGCTGGTCGCGCAGGGTATACACGAATTGTCGAATTTCATGACGCTCGCGTTCGGCCTTCTGGGCTGACTCTTTGGCGACCGTGTCGTAGATCTGGAGCTCGGTTTCGGCCTTGGCGGCGTCGCCGACTCGCCGATAGGCCTGGGCGAGGCGATAGTGAGCTTCTTCCATTTCCGGGTCCGCCTGAATGGCTTGCTGGTAATCAGAAATCGCCAGCGGATAATTCATCTGCTCGGAATGGACGACGCCCAGTTGGAGATACGCTGCGGCATACTTCGGATCTAAGCGAACCGCCTTTCTCAACAAAGCCCCGACTTGAGCCGCGCGGGCGATGTCCTGCTGGCCCTCGCCCAGCTTCCACAGGCTCATAGCGTAGTAGTAGTTCGCCTCGGCGTTCTCCGGTTGCTGAGCGACGAAACGGTGCAGCTTTTCAATCACCTGCTCTGCGGGCGAGGTCTCGGTGCCTTGCATCTTTCCCAGAAACAAGTACGGAACCGGGTCGTTGGGATTCAAATCCGATGCCTCACAGAGCCGCTGCACCGCTTGCTCATAAGATCCGCTCGCAAACCAGGACGCTCCCAGACCGACCAGCATGCGCACGGAACGAGGAAACAGATGGTTGCCCCGGGTGAAAACCTCCAGCGCAGGTTCCGGCGCGTGATGCAGCAGGAGTTCGGAGCCCCAGTCGAAGAGGTAGGGCTCGCTGGGCTCCATGTCAGCGGCGCGCTGGTACTCGCGCACCGCTTCGAGAGAGTTGCCCAACTTCTCCTGCACATCGCCGAGCCGGTGATGGAGTTCAGGCTTGTCTCCGTGTGCGAGCAAGGCCTGGACCTGGTCGCGCTCTCGCTCGTAATTGCCGGCGGGCGCGGTGCCCTCGGAATCGTTGCCGAGCAAAGCAGTTTCTTTCGCGAGCGTTTCCCTGGTTCGCACCATCGTGTCGGAACCGTGACCACCGAGATTTGTCGTGTCGGTGACGCCCGCTACGGTGAATTGGGGTTGGTCAAAGAAAGCAGGCTTTTGCGCGAGAGACGATGTTAGGGTTTTTGCCGGCTGCAGGGCGAGATCGACGGTCTTTGTTTCTTGCGGGCCCAGAAACAATGAAGGGATCTCGGCGTCGCTGTATCCGGTCGCTCTGGCACTCAAAACGTAAACTCCGCCGCGCAGCGCGCTAAAGCTGAAGTTCCCTTGCGAATCCGTGGGGGCCGATTGAGGCTGGGCAGCGGCCTGGGCGTGCAACTGCACGGTCGCGCCGGCGACCGGATGTCCGTGCGAGTCGCGAACGGTGCCGCGCAACGTGGATGAATCTTGAGACTGCAGGGACAGCGGTAGCAAGATGGAAAGGACGCAAACGACGAGGCCGTAGCGGATATTGCCAGCGGACCTCGGTTGCTGTGGGATTGCGCAGAGACGGCCCATGAAGGCAGGCGCGAATCGACAAGTCCAACAAAATTGGCCACGCGCCTAGGCGGCATTCTATCAGCGGAGCAAGAAAACCGCTGGCGAAGGATGAGCGCACAAAATAGAATGCATTGCTCTTGTTCCGCGCATTCAGGAGATGAGATGAGACTGGTTCGGCTGTGGCTGATGACCTTCGCAGTACTCTTGGTGACGTGCCTTCCCGGCTGGAGCCAGCCGTCCTCCGGCAAGCGCAAGATCATCATCGATCAAGACGCAGCGGGCCCCGGCGGAACCGATCAGCAGTCCATCCTTTTGTTGGTTCAATCGCCGCAGACTGAAGTTCTCGGCGTAACCGTGGTGACGGGCGACGCCTGGCTCAAAGAGGAAGTCGCCCACACATTGCGCATGCTCGAGATCGTCGGGCGAACCGACATTCCCGTCGTGGCGGGGGCGGAGTATCCGCTGGTGCGGCGCAAGGAAGATACGGAACTGTGGGAGCAGCAATACGGCTCCGTGCCGTGGGTGGGCGCATGGACTCCGCGTCGCTACCACCCGGCAGATCAGTTGGGCGAGATGCCTGAGGGCAAACCCACAACCAAGCCATTGGACGAGGATGCGGCGCATTTTCTGGTGCGCATGGTCCGAAAATATCCGCATGAGATCACGATTTATGAGGGTGGGCCGATGACCAATCTCGCGCTTGCCATCTCGATCGATCCTGAGTTCGCCGGTCTCGCGAAGGAGTTGGTGTTCATGGGCGGGAGCCTGAATCCGAAAACGGATGATCCTGAATTTGCAAACACGCCGCGGCATGAATTCAATCTTTGGTTCGATCCGGAGGCGGCACACATTGTGTTGACGGCTCCATGGAAGAAAATTGTCTGCACCACGGTGGATATTTCAGTTAAGACCCGCTTGACTCAGGATTTGATCAACCGAGTGAAAGCCAGCAACAATCCGGCTGCGCGGTATGTCGCTTCGTATTCGCGCCTGTTTGGAAAATACAATTATCTATGGGACGAACTGACGGCGCTGGCTTGGCTCGATCCGAGCTTGATAACCGCGAAGGACGTGCGTTATCTGGATGTTGACCTTAGCCGCGGTGCTGGTTACGGAAATACGCTGAGCTGGACGGATCGCGACAAGCCCCCAGTCGTGGGCCCGCCAGTTGAGGTGCAGATTGATCTGGACGCGGAGAGGTTCTATAAGATGTTCGTCGATCTGCTGACAGCGGCTACGCCGAAACCTTGACGCACTATTGCAATTGCTCAAGCGCCTGCTTGGCCTGCGCGTGATCGGGATGCTGTTTGAGCAGATCGAGCAGGACGCTGCGAGCCTTATCCCGCGCACCTTCCAGGGCATAGACGCGTGCCAGATTCAGATACGACTGATCGAACGCGGGGGCGACGCGGATGCACTGCTCGAAGCTATCCACGGCTTGATCGCGCCGCTGCGTGACCAGATAGAGCACTCCTAAATTGTTCAGCGCTTCAGGATAAATCGGGCGCGCCTTCAGGGCACGCTGCAAATATTCGTACGCGTTGGAGTTGTCCCCGGTCTGAGCGAACACCATTCCCAGACTGTAGTTTGCTTCCGGATCTTGCGGAGCAACTTCCAGCGCACGCTCGAGAACTGTGCGGGCCTCATCCCAGCGTTTTTGCGAACGATAGGCGTTGCCCAGATTGTCGAGCGAAAGCAGATGATGTGGGTTCAGCCGCAGCGCTTCCAGAAAGCACGGGATCGAATCACCGATTCGGCCTTCGCGCGTGGCGATGACTCCAAGGTTGTTCCAGGCGTCCGGGAGAGTGTCGGGATAGCTGGCGGGCAGTTTCACGGCGTGTTCAAAAGTTTCGCGGGCGGCGGCGTTCTTGTCTTGATTCAGATAGACACTTCCGATGCCGTAGAGCGCTTCGGCGCTCTGGGGATCGTCGCGGAGGGCCTGTTGGAATGAGGCTTCGGCTTGATCGAGATATCCCCGCTGAAAAAACAGGGAGCCGCAGGAGAGATAGTTGCGGCCCACGTCGAGCGAGTACGTAGTGCTCGGAAAAGGGAGAGCCCGAGCCAGCCGCTCTGCGTCAGTTTGCGGAATCCGCTGGAAGTCTTGCATCACACGTTCGGGGACGATCGCGCCCTGATACACCTTCACGATGTCGCCCTTGCTGTCGATCAGGAACGAAGTCGGCAGGCTGAGATCGCGGTGACGGTCGAACAACTGGCGATAAAGAATGTTGTAAATGGCGGCGAGGTCTTCTGATCCGCGCAGAATCGGAAAGGTAAACTGCCGCAGGAGAGTGCGCGCTTTTTCATCGGCGGGATCATCCACCGCTATCGTGCAAAGTTGCAAGCCTTTTGTTACCCAATTCACGTGGGACTTTTGCAGCAGGTTCAACTTTTCCGGGAAATCCGGGGACTGCGTCGTCCAGAAGATGAGAAGCGTGGGCTTGCCTCGGGTTGTGGAAAGCTGTCGGATTTTTCCGGATTGATCCGGGAGTGAGAAGTCCGGGGCTGAAACCGGCGCTAGAAGCCAGGTTTCAACTTTGGTTGGAAGCGGCTCGACTTCGAGTGAAACTGCTTCCGGAAGAGTGACGGGCTTTCTCGCCTGAAACGGCTCCATGCGCGGCGAACCGGATCCCTCTTCTACCAGGATCCTGTGATTGATGGGAAGGTTTTGAAATTCCTGCACAAGGCCGCTGGGCCAGCGAATCGCCGCTCGCACCGGGCCTTTTGCCTCGCCGAGACCGAAGAGAAGATCTTTGCTGTGCTGAGATAGGAAACCGGACCCGGCCTGAAGCATCTGCATCTGACGCGTGGAGTTAGCTTCGACCGTAACGCTGGCGCCGATGGCGTCGCGGTTGCTCTTCGTGCCTTGCAGGCGAAACACGATCGACGGCGGCAGATCATCGAGCACATTTTTCAGTATGCGTAGTTGCGGGGCGTTGCGGTTTTTCAGGAATACTTCGAGCCGGCCATCGTGATCGAAATCGGCAAGGGCAAATGCCCTGCCATCTTCGATGAAATCCATCCCGACTACTCCCGAAACATCGGAGAACGTACCGTCCCGGTTGTTGGCGTAAAAGACATTTCGCTCGTAACCGCTCCACGTCCCGTCCGACCGAATGAGTTCGTTGATCGCGTTCCATCCCTGCTCGTAGTCGTGAGAGGGCCGGGCATCGTCGGGAGACAAAGCCACAACCTGTCTCCAGAAGAAACTGTTGAGATCCTGACGTGAAAGATCATCACGCCCAGGGCCCGAGACCATGCCATTCGCAATGTAGAGATCGGGGAAACCGTCGTGATCGAAGTCGAATGCATCGCTCGACCACGCCCAGCGGCCCATTCCGACGCCCGCGGAATTCGTCGTATCGTCGAACCCTGTACCATGATTACACAGCAGCGAATTCCCCATCGCGTGCTTCCGGTAAAGTGCTCGCACTTCTTTGGGCGAGTCGCTTTTGAAGACTTCCTGCTGCGCGACGCGCTCGCCGGCCGCAGTCCACATGTTGCCAACGTACAGATCCTCCGCGCCGTCGTTGTCATAGTCGAGCCAGGAGACGCTCATCCCCGCGCCGATGTCTTCGGATGAGACTTGCGGTGCGACATCGGTGAAGGTTCCGTCGCCCTGGTTGCGGTAAAGATTCTTCCGGCCAAAATCGTTTACCACATACAGATCGGGCCAGCCGTCGCGGTTGTAGTCGCTCCATCCACAGCAGAAGCTGTAGCGCGTGTTGTTCTGGTTCAGGCCGGAAGTTGCGGTTACGTCGTGAAATGTTCCGTCGCGCTGGTTGCGCATCAGAAAGTTGGGCGGGCCATTTTCGGCGTCGTGATACGGCGACGGATATTTGTATTGCCCGGTACCCTGATAAAAACTGTACAGGCAAAAATAAACGTCGAGCCAGCCGTCGCGGTCGTAGTCCGCCGCAGCCGCGCCGGTGAAGGTTCCCTGCGGGGGATTAGCGAATTGAAACGCGTCGGGCTTCCGACGAAACTTGCCGCCACCTTCATTCACGAAGAACAGCGGGCCGCTGGAGCGCACCACGATGACGTCCTGGCGGCCGTGGTTGCCGAAATCGGCAAAGAGTGCGCAGGCGGTGTTTTCCAGAATTCCAAGGCCCGACGATTCGGTAATGTCGGCGAACGTTCCGTCACCGCGATTGCGATAGAGGCGATTGGGCAGGCCCGCAGGCTGGCATACATAAAGATCGTCGAAGCCGTCGTTATCATTGTCGATGTCGGCGACCGAGACGCCGTTGTGCCCGTAGACGTCGATGCCGGACGCGCCGTCGATTACCGTGCGCCAGTAGTCCGTGCCGTGCAGCAACTGGGCAGAGTACGAGGAGTTAGCGCCGAGCGCGGCAGATGTGATATCTACGTAAACTGGCGAATTGGAACGCGCTTGGGTTTCGTCGAGCACCCGCCAACCGCGAAGAAGAAAATCGCTCGATGAAGATGGCTCCCAGACCAGGTCCCAGTGGCCAACACGCTGTTCGCGGTGGAAACCGGCGCCGGCGCCAGTGCCAACGATTTCGTAGCGAATACGCGTCAGCAGTGATCCGAGCTGGTGAGAATGAGTTGAAGCCTCTACGCCGAGAACATCAAGCGCTGTGATCTGGAATTCTGCGGTTGCGATCTGCGTGAAGACGCTGAACATGGACTGCCACTCTCGGAGGAAGGCATCACGGTTGCGCGCGGCTTCGGGAGCAAATCTGTTTTGTCGCACTTCAATCCCCGCGCTGGAACGCACGACTCGCGACTCCGTGGGCTGGAACGCTCCTCCTGAAAAATTTGGTGCGAGAACCCTGGCAACAGCCTGCGTTTCTCGAGGAGACTGCAACAAGCTGGCTCTCCACTGCGCGAGAATCGCTCCAATCTGGTCTGCATATTTTTCCGTGATGAAATCGTCGAGGCCTGCCTGTACCTTGAGCAGTGTGGCATCGAGCGGGCGCTCGCTTCGATAGTGAGGATGCAGATGGAATCCAGCGTCGGAAGTCGGTTCGGTGCGCGAGGTTGACGATCTGAACGCTGGAAACGTGGACGCCCATAGACTCGTGGGAATCAGGAGCGCCCCGATGCCCTGAGAAAAGCGGGCAAGAAACTCACGCCGGCGCAGGTCAACGGACTCACGATCATCGTACTCAGGATCATCGTACTCAGGATCATCGGAGCGCGGGCCGACAGATTGCGGAGCGACGGATTGAGGCCCCTTCCCTGCGCGGTTCAGAGTGATGTCCCTCGGAGAGTCACGTGTGGAACCGAAGCTAACATTCGGGTTTGGGCCGGTCAAGGAGCGACGGGTTGCGCGGATAAAATTGCCTGGTATCTACGGTGCAGGAATTACGGCCTGGGTAATGTTGGAATATGCGCTTTCGCCACTGGCGTCCACGGCCGTGGTCGCATAGCAGTAGGTGGTGCCGTCGGTGACGTTGTTGTCGGTATACGCTGTCGTCGAAGCTGCCGTTGAAGCGATGTTCGTGTACGTTCCGCATTTGGTCGTGTAGACCGCGCGGTAGACGTTGTAGCTCTCGATGCCTGAGGTTGTGCTCGCTGTCCATGACAGGTTGACACTGTGGATGGGAGCGGCTGTGCCCGTGCCTGTGAGCGATGACGTAGTGGGCGTATTGGCGGCGGTGCTCGCGAACGAAGCCGACGCCGACGCTCCTCCGGTCGCACCGGGCCTGAACGTAACCGTAAACGTGACCGGCTGGGTCGTCGAAACGGTAACCGGGAACGAGAGTCCGCTCACGGAAAATTCGGAAGCGTTGCTGCCGCTCAGGCTCACCGAGGTTACCGATACGCTCGCGCCGGTGGCACTCAGCGTCCCGGTTTGCGATCCACTTGTGCCGACGACCACGCTCCCGGCGTTGACCGCACTCACCGCTAATGTGCCTGGGCTCTGTGATACGGCGGTTCCGCTGAGCCCTATGCTCAAGGCAGGATTGGTGGCGTTCGAACTGACCAGGACACTTCCGCTGGAACTGGTCGTCGACTGCGGCGCGAAGGTCACACTGAATGAAGTGCTCTGTCCCGGTGTCAGGGTCAACGGCGTGGTTATGCCAGAGATGCTGAAGCCGGTGCCGCCGACCGTCGCCTGCGAAACCGTTGCATTCATGCCGCCGGTGTTAGTTACCGTCTCCGTTTGCGCCAGCTTCTGCCCGACCGTGACATTGGTGAACGTAAGGCTCGAGGGCGTTGCGGTCAACGTGGCAGGCGTCACTCCGGTTCCGGACAGGGCCACATCGAGCGTGGTGCTCGATCCAGTTACGGTGATCGAAAGGTTTCCGTTGGCCGCGCCTGCGGTCGTGGGCTTAAAAACAACGCCGAACGTAGTGCTCTGATTCGGTACCAGGGTCAGTGGCAGAGTCAGGCCCGTATAGCTGAAACCGGTGCCTGTCGTGGTCGCCTGCGAAAGGATGAGATTCTCCCCGCCCGAGTTCTTCAAAGTCTCGGTTTGGGTCTGAGCAACTCCCACCTGTTCATTGCCGAAACTGATGCTGGTCGGGCTCCCAGTCAGGTTTCCAGCCGCGACCGCGGTGCCGGACAAGGCGATGTTCAGCGGACTGGTCGAAGCGCTGTTCGTGATCGCCAGATTCCCGCTCGCACTGCCGGTGGACTGGGGACTAAAAATAACATTGAAAGTTGCGCCTTGACCCGGAGACAAGGTAATGGGTAGTTTGAGTCCGCTGCTGAACCCCGCGCCGCTGACAACCGCGTTGGTGATAGTCAGGCTGGTTCCGCCCGTATTGCTCAGGGTGTTGGACTGGGATTGGGTTGTGCCAAGCTGCACATTGCCGAAGCTGACGCTCGCGGGCGCGGCACTCAGGACGCCCGCTGGAGGGGGCGGCGAAGTCGACTTGCCGGAACTGAACCCTTGGCAGCCGACCATTGTGGCCAGGGCCAACAGGGCTATCACGGCGCGCCAGCGAGCGGGGGAGTGGCTCATAAGGTTTTTGCCGTCAATGACTAACGACGACACAGTGAGTGTGCCCGTTAAAGCTTGATTGCGTAAGGTTCCGAAAGGGCATGCTCCTGGGGCTCCGAAGGACAAATCCGCCACTACCTTTCGCCCAGGGCGACCCTCACTACCGTGCTGCCCGATATACTTCTCTTTTTATTCGCCTTTTTCTTGTTGTCTTTATTCACCTCGGGAGCGCCAGCCCTGATCCTAGTGGTCGCCCGGAAACCCCCTAAGGACTTTCATCCTGGGACGATTTACCCATCTTGAATGCCTTGATGTACTGGTGGAATCTTCCCTCTTCGCGACGAATCTTTGAAACTGTCGTCCATGCGACTCCCCCTGACATTGATCCGAACCGTTTGGGTCCATTCATTCCAGGTTCGGACCGTCGCCGCGCTCCTGATGTTTAGCCTGGGGCCGATCCGCGCCTTCGCTGCCGCTCCACAACTGACTTGCTCACCCGCAAGCATTCGATTTGGACAGGTCGACGTCGGTCGGCCTGAAACTCTGATGGTGACTGTGACCAACGGTGGACGGACGAACGTTACCATATCAGCCATCACTGTGAGTAACTCGGCATTTGCGACGTCCAAGTTGAGCCTGCCGCTCAAGCTGGCCGCAGGTCAAAGGGTCGATGTCAGTGTGACCTTCAGTCCGGTAGCGACGGGATGGTTCGGCGCAAGCATCGCCTTCTCCAGTCACGCATTGAAGGAGCTGGTGGTGGAGGCGAGTGGCACCGGCGTTTCCCGCGAGGCGGTGACGGCCAGTCCGTCAACCCTGTCGTTTGGCCAAGTGGCAGTGGGGCGTACCTCCAGCCTGCCCCTGGTTCTTAAGAATGCACAATCCTGGAAAATAGACATCACGGGAGTACAGACTTCAGGCAATGGATTCTCGATCACTGGTCACAAATTTCCGGTGATCCTGGGCGTTGGGCAGAGCATATCGTTGACCGCAACCTTTGCTCCAACCGCGGCAGGCGCGGTTGGCAGCAGCGTTTACGTTGACGGTCCCGGGTTGACCATACCTCTCACTGGGACCGGAACCAGCGGCAGCGCGGGGACATTATCCATTTCCCCGGCATCCTTGAACTACGGCAACGTCGGCGTTGGAACCACTGACACCCTACCCATCACCATCAGTGCCGCAGGCGCCAGTGTCACCGTTTCTTCCGCAAGCAGCAGCAGTTCCCTGTTTGTGCTGGAGGGAGCTTCGTTCCCCTTGACCATTGCGGCAGGCAAGAGCATTTCGATGAACGTGGCCTTCACGCCCAAAAGCAGTGGAAGCGTATCTGGCTCGCTTTCTTTTGCCAGCAACGCCTCGAACTCGCAGGCCACTGAATCCCTTACGGGGGATGGCACCTTGACCCCCTACAGCGTCAATCTCTGGTGGAATCCCAGCTCAGACGTGGTTGGATATAACGTCTATCGCAGCACCAGTTCAAACGGCACTTATTCCAAGATTAATTCTGCTCTCGACGCCAATACTGCCTACACCGATAACACCGTAGTTTCCGGCAACACGTACTATTACGCTGCCACATCGGTAAACTCCAGCGGAGAGGAAAGTATTCTCTCCAAGCCACCGGTAGTGGCCGTGGTGCCATAACGGCAGATGTACGGTCGCAGCGGATTGTGGGGTCGAAGCGGGCTCCGAGCAAAGCGGCCGCGTCCTTTTTTTTCGATGGGGTAGTAAGGCTTTTCCTCCACCTTCGGCTGCATACCTGGGTTGAGTCAGCGCAAATCACTGAGCTTTAGCGACTTCGAAACAAGCGGTGTCACTTCCGTAACCCAGCTTCATCCCAAAGTAATCATTCTAAATGTGTTAGTAGCACGAATGGGCTATTCTTCGTGGCCCAAATATCCGTTAGTACTAGTACAGGTGGCCATTCTTCAAGGTTCCCTAAAGTTTATGTGTATGCGTTGGCTCAGCTCGATTCTGAGACCGAGAACGGCGATTCTGCTGGCCGTTTTTGCGTGCTCCCGCCCGGGGACGGCGCAACAAGTATCTTTTGCTCTGCTTCCTCCACCGCGGGCGATCGAGCCTGCCCCGATAGTAAGGCCAGCGCGGGAAAAGGCAGCCTCGCTCGGAGCGGGTGACAATCATCGCTTCTGGGATCGGGAGAATAGCTGCCTGTTCGCCACCTCGGCCGCTTTTAGCGCCGCCGACTTCGTCGTGACCAAGGACAATCTACGCGCCGGCGGCCAGGAACTGAACCCCGTCGTCAATGTCTTCGGCCACAGTTCAGCTGGGCTGGCGATAAATTTCGCCAGCGAGAACTTTGGGATGATCGGCCTTAGCTATTTCTTTCACAAGACCGGACATCACAAAATGGAGCGCGTCGTATCCCTGATGAATATTGGCGGCTCCGCCAGTGCGGTAGGGTTTGGGCTTGCTCACCGGTAGGGTCCGGAAATTCGTAGCATCCGGTTTTCACCTCGCCGCAGAATCCAGAGAACCAGGAACGTCCCCAGCAGAGCGATAAGCAGGAAGATGACTCCGCCTTGCCGGTGCAGTCTTCCCGTCATGAAGCTAGGATCCACTTTCGTGGTCAGCGCTCCAATCACAAATATGCGGAGCCCATTCTTGGCGACTGAAAGCGGGAGAGCGACCGCGACGACCACAGCCTTTCGCCAAAAAGAACGCAACAGCAACTGCGCAACCACCATGGTGATCACCAGCAGGATCATGCTCGAACGAATGCTGCTGCATTCCGGAGCGACCTCGAGAGTCAATCCTGGAATGTGCAGCTGCATATCGCTCTGCGCCACGGGAATCCCGGCAAGCGCAAAAAGCAAATGAGCGGAAGCCGCCGAGCCGCGCTGCAGCAGGCTCACGATCGGGTCCAGGACGAACTGGGGAAGCGGCACCATCCAGAGCAGGAAGCAAAGAGGAAACAGTGCCCGCCGGAAGGCCCGAGTGCCAAAACATAGGATGAAAGCTCCCATCCACCACGCGACCAGTGCCAGCACGTTTAAGGAAAGTTGCACATCGGCGGAGGAAACGGTCCATCTTGCGCCCACCCTCGCCAGCAGCGCGCCGACCAGCAACGCGGAACCGGCAGCCGCGCCGCCCGACCCCGACGGACGCGGCAGCGACTTCCAGTCGAGGGCGACCAGGGCCGCGCTGATGGGCAGAATGAGCAGAATGTGCGTGTATTGTTCGTCGCGCAGAGCGAGGTCAAATAATGAAACGAGCGGAATCCACCAGATGACGACGGCAACCACGCTAAGCGAAGCGAAGATCAGAAGCGGCGACGATTTGAACGGCGCTTCGCGATTCGGATCGGTGGTCACCATAGTGGTCTCTCGAACACTCTCGCGACGACTTGTTCTGATTGCCGGGTAGCGCCTGGTTCAACGGTAACATTACTCTGCCGGCATGGGCAGTGCTTCGCTGACTTGGGAAGTTCCCAGCAAGTCGCGGTAACATGAAATCTGGGGAACGTTTTATTCCCAACCAAGAGCTGATTGGAGTGTACACAATGCGGGATTGCCGCCAGTTTTATATCGATGGGAAGTGGGTCAGTCCAACCGAGGCCCATGATTGGGAAGTCGTCAACCCCAGCAACGAGGAGCCCATTGCAACCATCTCGCTCGGCAACGCAGCCGACGTCGACAAGGCCGTAGCGGCGGCCAAACGCGCACTTGAGGCCTACTCGCAGACTTCGGTGGAGGAACGGCTGGCCCTGCTGCGGCGGGTGATCGAGGTCTACAAGACTAAGTCGGAGGAAATGGCGCAGACGATTTCTCTGGAAATGGGATGCCCACTCTCGCTATCGCGAGCGGCGCAGGCCGCTGCCGGGTTGGGACATCTCTTCGAAATCGTCAAGGTGCTCGAGACTTTCAAGTTCGAGGAGCTTAAAGGATCGACGCTCATGAGAAAGGAGCCAATCGGGGTCTGCGGTTTGATCACTCCCTGGAATTGGCCCATGAATCAGATCGTCGCGAAAGTCGCGCCCGCTCTGGCCGCGGGATGCACCATGGTGCTGAAACCGAGCGAACTGGCGCCGCTTTCCGCGTATCTGTTTGCCCAGATCCTCGATGAAGCTGGCGTTCCGCCCGGAGTCTTCAACCTGGTGAATGGAGACGGACCCACGGTAGGGGCCGCGATCTCCGCGCATCCTGACATTGCGATGGTCTCGTTCACGGGGTCAACGCGTGCCGGCGTGGCCGTGGCACTGGCGGCGGCGCCCACCGTAAAACGGGTCACCCAAGAACTCGGGGGAAAATCGGCCCACATAATCTTGGACGACGCCGATCTCGACACCGCCGTCAAAGAGGGCGTGCAATCGTGCTTCCGAAATACGGGGCAGTCCTGCAATGCACCGACACGAATGCTGGTTCCGCGTTCCAAAATGCCCCAGGCCATCGCGGCAGCGAAAAAGACCGCCGCGGCCACGCCAGTTGGCGACTCCTTGGCAGAGGGAAACCACATTGGTCCGCTCGCCAGCAAGGCCCAGTTCGACAAGGTGCAACGCCTGATTCATGTGGGCATGGAAGAAGGCGCGCAGTTGATTGCAGGTGGTCCGGATCGCCCGGAGGGAATGAGCAAAGGTTACTTCGTGAAGCCGACCATCTTCGCGGAGGTTCGAAACGACATGACCATCGCACGCGAAGAAATCTTCGGCCCGGTTCTGTGCATGATCCCTTACGAAGACGAAGAGGACGCGGTGCGAATCGCGAATGAGACGCCCTATGGTCTGTCGGGCTTTGTGACGGCGGGGGATGTCGAACGCGCGCGCCGCGTGGCCCGGCGGATTCGCTCGGGAAATGTGCATATCAACAATGCGCGGGTCGACTTCGGAGGGTGCTTCGGAGGGTACAAACAATCCGGCAACGGGCGGGAATGGGGCGAGGCTGGGCTGGCGGAATTTCTGGAGTTGAAGGCCATCTTTGGTTACACGCCGCGAACGAAGTAAGAGCGAACTGAGGCTGCTGTGCGGACTCGCGCCTGTTATTGACGGTATAAATTCGGATAGCGTAGCGTACGATCAGCGACGCGTGGAGGAAATGAATGGCGCTCGGAACCGGATGGTCCAAGACCTGGACCTATTTCGAAGGAGGGTGGCACGAAGGCAACGTGCCCATCATGGGTCCGCGCACGCACGCCGCCTGGCTTTGCTCGATGGTCTTCGACGGAGCTCGCTACTTTGAAGGAGTGACGCCGGATCTCGAGTTGCATTGTGCGAGAGTCAATGATTCGGCGAAGAAACTCTTTCTCAAACCCGTGGTCGCGCCCGAAGAATGGGTGCGGCTCGCGCGGGAAGGGATCAAGCGCTTCGACAAGGATGCTGCGCTTTATATTCGTCCCATGTATTGGGGCGAAAATGAAGGACTATGGGTGCAGAATCACGATCCTGAGTCAACCCGGTGGTGCCTTTGCATCTACGAAGCGCCGATGCGAGTGCCCAAAGGCTTCTCGGTCACGCTGTCTCCCTTTCGTCGCCCCAGCATTGAGACGATGCCGGTCGATGCCAAGGCTGGATGCCTTTATCCCAACAATTCCCGGTCTCTTTTTGAGGCGCACGAACGGGGCTTCGACAATGCGATTGTGTGCGACATGCTGGGCAACGTCGCTGAACTGGCCACATCGAATGTTTTCATGGTAAAGGATGGCGTGGTATTCACTCCCATTCCGAACGGAACATTTCTGGCGGGCATCACGCGGCAACGGGTTATCGGATTATTGCGTCAAGCCGGAGTGAGCGTGATCGAGAAGACTCTCACTTATCAGGATTTCGAAAAGGCGGACGAGATTTTCGCGACTGGAAATTATTCCAAGGTCGTCCCCGTAACCCGCATCAGCGATCGTTCGCTGTCATTTGGTCCGATCTACACGAAGGCTCGAGAACTCTACTGGGCGTTCGCGCATTCATGATGGGCGAAGTCTGGCGCAATCTCGAATCGGACAAGACGGGCACAGCGATCCTCGACGCGCTCACCGAAATTTGGCAGCACGTGCTGCAGCGGCCAAACATTGGACCCGAGGATGAGTTCCACGATCTCGGTGGCAACGATGCGCTCGCCGATCAAATGTTTGCCGAGATCGCTCAGGTCTTCGGCCGCGAACTGCCATCCGCGACGATCTGCCACGCGCCAACCATCGCTGCCCTTGCGACCCTGATACAGCAGCCTGATCTTCCGCCATTTTCACCCTTCGTGAAGCTGAAAGCAGGCACGGGAAAAACGCCGATTTACATTGCACATGGCCTCGATGGCCGAGCTAAATATTCGGAACTGGCACGACACATTCGTACGGATCACACCATTTATGGAATTCAGGCTAAAGGTGTCGATGGGCTGGAGGAACCGTTTGACCGTATCGAAGACATGGCCAGTTTCTACCTTGCGGCGCTCCAGCAACTTCAACCCGAAGGTTCCTGCATTGTGATTGGTTACTCATTCGGCGGCCTGGTGGCTCTCGAGATGGCGCAACGCCTTTTTTCAGACGGAAGGCAACTGGCGCTCCTGATTCTGGTGGATACCTACCCGCATCCGCGCTATCTCTCGCCGGGCCAGCGTTTAAGTCTCATGTTACGCCGCACCAGACGTCATATTTCGGAAATGGAAGAAAGATCGCCCCGAGACGCCATTTCATACTTCCTTCGCGGACTTGAACGTCGACTGCATCTTGCCGGAGTTCGAAACCGCGACATGCCCGCTGTAGAAATGTCTCGTCTATCATTTGCTCAAACCACACGGCACGTGCAGGAGCGGGCCTACGTGGCCTACGGGCGCTATCGTCCCCGGTTCTATCCGGGCAAGATAAAATTCGTAAGAGCCGGGGTCGGTTCCTATTTCCCGGATGATCCGGCCGGAGTGTGGGGCAAGCTGACGGGGGAAATTGAATGCGAGACCGTGCCGGGAGGGCATCTGGAAATAGTTACGACAGACTTTCAAGGTCTCGCCGCTGTGCTTACTGGCTATCTTCGAGCTGACGGTCTTCGAGCTGGCAATCGTGGAGGAGCCCCCACCAAGAATGAAGCCGGACAGTTCAAACCGAGCCCGCCGGTAAACGAGACGCTCCTGAGGATTTGGCAGCGCGTGCTGCGAAGATCATCCATCTCCCCGAGTGACAATTTTTTTGATCTCGGGGGCACGCCTTCTTCTGCGGGCGTGCTGTTCTCTGAGATTGGCGAGGCGTTCGGTCGCGACTTCCCGGCTGTGATGATCTGCGTCGCTCCTACATTCGAGAGGCTTGCCGCGCTTTTGGAAGATCCCGCTCCCCCGCGGATTCCGCCGCTGCTGAGGCTCAGGAGTGGGGACGGTGCACCGGTCTTCATCGCGCATGGTCTGGGCGGCGATGTGCTTGGACTTTCCCATCTGGCGGGCAAAATCGAAACACGGCATCCGATTTACGGGATGCAGGCCAAAGGGATCGACGGCATCGCGGGACCGCTCACCTCGATCGAGAGCATGGCGCAATACCATCTTGACGCGATCAAGCAGTTGCAGCCGCACGGACCGTACTTCCTTATCGGCTATTCTCTCGGAGGTCTGGTGACGCTGGAGATGGCTCAGCGCCTTTCTGCGGAAGGCGAAAAGGTTGCGCTGCTGACCTTAGTGGATACTTATCCCGACATGCGCTATCTTTCCGTCGCTCAGTATCTGAGCCTGTTCGTTCGTCGGGCCACACGCGATGCCTGGTCGCTGATTGCATCGCCTCCAAGCAGCGCCTCGAATGGGCGCGAGTCTGACGTGGTCGCTCGCGTGTCGCATCGAATGCGGGAGGCCGATAGTCGGGCGTTGAGAGGCTATCGTCCCCGCTTCTATCGCGGCACGATCAGGTTCGTCAAAGCCGAGATCAGCAGTAATTTCCCTGACAACCCCGCCGCCGTGTGGTCTCACCTCGCGGAGAAGTTCGAGGTCGAAACTGTGCCCGGCGATCATGTGGGAATGATTGCGACCCACTTCGAAAAACTCGCGTCCGTACTCTCGCGCTATCTAGTCGAGGCAGCATCTTGAGTTGCCGGCGTGGTTTTACAGGATCACTGAAAGACTTTTCAGGCCCCTGAATCCGAAGGTAGAAGCCCACTCCGGGCGCGTGCCAGTAAGCTTCATCTGCGGAAAGCGCTGCGCCAGATTCAGAAGGGCAATCTGCCCTTCTAACCGCGCCAGCTGCGCTCCAATGCAAAAATGGAGACCCGCGCTGAACGCCAGGTGTTGGTTGTTCAAGCGCTTCAGGTCTAATTGATTCGGTTCCTTGAATTGTTTTGGATCTCGATTCGCCGCGCCGAGCATGCACAGGACCGTCCATCCCTTCCGTATCGGCTGGCCACAAATCTCGATGTCTTCCTTGAGCACGCGCGCCGTGAATTGTACGGGGCTCTCATAGCGCAGAAGTTCTTCCACCGCCGAGCGGATTAACTCCGGCCGCTCTCGCAGCTCCGCGGTCTCATGCGGGTACTGCAGGAGCGTGTACATCCCGTTGCCGATCAGATTTCGCGTGGTCTCGTGCCCGGCGAAAAGCAGCGCGATGCACTGCGCGTAGAGCTCTTCTTCGGTCAGCACTTCTCCTTCTTCCTCAATGTCGATTAGCAGGCTGATCAGGTCGTTTCCTTTATTGCGCCTGCGCTCCGCCACGGTTTTGCGGAAGAATTCGGTCAGCTCAATCAGCGCGTCCTGGGCCGCGCGCGCTTCCTCCACGGTGCGGTTTGGGTTGCCACGAAACACCGCGATGGCCCGCGACCACTCGACAAAAGTGTCCCGCAACTCCTGCGGAATCCCCAGCATTTCTAGAATGATGCGCACCGGCATGGGATTCGCAAACTCGCGCATGAGATCCACTTCCGAGCCAGGCTGCAACGGCTTTAACATTTGATCGACGATGGCCTCAACCTGCGGGCGCAGACCTTCGACCGCCGCGGCTGAAAATCCTTTGTTAAGAAGCTTGCGCAGGCGGGTGTGCTCCGGAGGGTCCATGAAAATCAGCCACAGGCCCAGCATGCGCGCCAGCTCGCTGAACTCAGCCTGGCGGCTGAGCGGCAGCGGCAACAACATCTGCTTGGCACGCTTGGCGGAGAGCCTCGTGTCTTTCGCGATCGATGCGCACTCGGCGTGACTGAAGACCGACCATACCGCCCATTTGCTGCCAACATCCACATAATGCAACGGACCTTCTTCGTGCATGCGGGCGTAGGTGGGATACGGATCCTGCAGAATTTCGTCGCTGAAGACAACCTTCTTGCCCGAAACGATTTCCTTGGACAAACTTCACCTTCACAATCAGAATTTT
>DATHQJ010000040.1:0-3250 GCA_035482825.1 Binatus sp. (SeqCode)
TGCTTTGATCACGGGCGGAACTTCCGGGATTGGCGAAGCTACGGCTTTGCTCTTCGCGGCGGAAGGCGCCACGGTGGCCGTCACGGGACGGAATGAAAAACGCGGGGCTGCGGTCAGCGAACGAATCGCTGCGGCGGGCGGGGAGTCTATTTTCCTGCAGGCCGACGTGAGTCGGGCGGCCGACTGTCGGCGCGCGGTCGACGAAACTCTGCGCGCGTTTGGCAGGATCGACATTCTGTTCAACAATGCAGGAGTGTTCTATCCGCAGACGGCGATTGAATGTTCGGAGCGGCAATGGGACGAGCAGATCGACGTCAATTTGAAGGGCACATTCCTGATGTCGAAGTTCACGCTGCCCACCATGATCGCGCAGGGGAGCGGTGTGATCATCAACAACGCTTCGGGATGGGGAATTGTGGGCGGCGATCACGCGGTGGCCTACTGCGCATCGAAGGGTGGAGTGGTGCTGATGACCAAGGCGATGGCGATTGATCACGGACGGCAGGGGATTCGGGTGAATTGCGTTTGTCCGGGCGATGTGGAGACTCCGATGCTGCCGGCGGACGCGAAGATGCGCGGGCTGAAGTGGGAGGCCTACATCGCGGGCTGCGCGTCGCGGCCCTTGGGACGGGTGGGGACGGTGGAGGAGATTGCCAAGGCGGTGCTGTTTTTGGCGTCGGACGATTCGTCGTTCATGACGGGAGCGGCGCTGGTGGTGGATGGCGGCGGAACGGCGGATTGAGGGCTTTTTTTGGTGGCAATGAGTTCGTGGTGAGAGGGCGGAACCCGAGGTCCCTCGACTGCGCGGATCGGATCGCTTCGCTCTCCGATCCGCTTCGCTCGGGATGACAACGTAAAGTTTTGCTTGGATGACAAATCTGACGTTTGTGCTTTCGATGACAGATCTGAAGTTTGTGCCTGAGATGACAGTCGAATGAGAAAAGCGATTCTGTTTCTGGGCGGAGGGCACATCACGGGGGCGCTGGCGGCGGGGTTGCGGCTGGCGGGATATGGGGGGGAGATTGTGGTCTACGACCGGCATCCGGAGAAGGTGCGGGCGCTGCGGCGGGAATCGCGGGTGGTGGTGGCGCGCGATCTGAAGTCAGCGACTGAACGGGCGGGGATGGTGGTGGTGGCGGTGCGTCCGGGGTCGGTGCGGGAGATGCTGGCGGAGGTTGCGGCTTGTGAGGCGTTATCTCGAAAGGCGCGGGTGCCGGAGTTGTGGGTTAGTTTGGCGGCGGGGATTCCGTTGCGGAATTTGCGGGCGTGGCTGGGGGCTCCGGTGCGGTGGGCGCGGGCGATGCCGAGTCCAGTTTGCCGGATTGGACGAGGGCTGACTCCGGTGTGTTTTGACTCGAATGTTTCCGAAAGGGAGAGCACGCGAGTGCGGAAGTTTTTTGCTCGCGTCGGACCGGTGCTGGATTTGCCGGAGGGGCAGCTGGATGCGATTACTGCGACGCACTCGCCTACGCACGGCTATCACGCGCTGGCGACTCTGGCGAAGGCGGCGGAAGATGCAGGGCTGGATCGCGCGACTGCGCTGACCGCCGCGGCCCATGCACTGAGTGATGGGATCGTGTATTGGAGAGAGAGCGGTGCGGAACTCAGCGAGTTGTTGCGGGAAGCGGCTACACCGGGGGGGATTGCGGCCGCGACGATGGCTGCCATGGATGCGTCCGGATATGCGCGGGCGGTGGGGAAGGGCATTCGCGCGGGTGTCCGGCAAGCGCAGCGGAACGCTCGGCGATGATAAGACAGTTGGCAGTGGTCCTACGGCTGGAATCATTCCTTTTTGGAGTTGTGGATAGGGCGCGCCGTGCCGCGCTTGGCGGGAGCCTTCGACTCCGCTCATGGGCAGGCTTGCGAAGGCGCCCGTCCCCACACGGTTACCTTTGTCATCATCGAATCGGAAGACTCGGTGTCACAATACCTCAGGCGCAAGGCCGGCCTGAGTGCGGACCGCACTGCGATGGACGTTCAGACACCCAATACGACTCGGCGCAGCACGCGAATCCGGGTGGAGATACCGGTGAGCGTGATCAGTCTCGACCGGAAGCGGCCGTTTGCCGAGAAGTGTGTGGTGCTGATCGTGAGCGCGCAAGGATGTGGGTTCCGCAGTTCACGCGCGTTGCAGGTGGAGACTCCGATCATGCTAAGCGACTTGCCGGGCGGAGGCAGCGTGACGGCGCGCGTGGCCAACTGTTTGCCGCTGGGAAACGATGGCCAGTACTTTCTGATCGGGGCTTCGCTCTATACGCAGGGGAATGTCTGGGGGATTGCGAATGCTCCCGCGGATTGGAGTGTGGCGGGGCAGGGCGGTCCAACGCCAAGGCCGGCAGACCAGGCGGTCGCGGACTCTGCGAAGCCGACGGGGGAGCAGTTGAGCGCGAACAAGAAAGTCTGGCCGTACAATCTGTTTCCCGACGGTGCGGAATCGCATCCCGGGCGCAAGTAGGGATGCGGCAGTTCCGAGCGCGAGAACGCAAGGTCGTTATTGAGGGCAAAAACGAGTCGGTGTTGTTCTTTCGTAACTCGTCAATTTTGCCTGCACTGCCATAATCTGAGTGAGCATATGGCCGAAGAAAGCAATTCGACGGCGCCGGTTGTGGCGGGTGTCGCGTCTGGCAATGAGAGTAAGGGTGTGGACCGGCCGTTTCGCGTGAAGCTGCGGGGTTCGGTGCTGGTGCTGGTGCGGTTGCCCAACCGGCGGTCGGTGCGAGCGGCGTTCCATCAGCTATCGACGACGGGCGGAGTGATTCATTTCGAAAAGCCCTTGGATGAGAAGCTGGAAGTCGAGCTGATCTTTCACATTCGCGAGACCACGATCCGGAGCAAGGCGCAGATGCTGTTCCCCATGTGGGCAACGCTGGGGTGGATGCAGCCGTTTCGGTTTGTGGACTTGTCCCCGGCCGATCACGAGATTTTGGATACGAATCTGAAGTCGTTTCTGGGCGATGTGGCGAAGGCCGCCGTGGCCGGCGTCTAGATATTTCGTTCCGCTGGCGCGAACGGAAATCGGCGGATTAATTCCCTCCAGTCTTATTCAAGTCGATCAAGAGCCGGTGCGGTTCCTTCCCACTGAGTAATCGGAACAATAGGGATTCCTTCGACTTCGCTTGATTGCATAACGACGTTGGCCCATCGCAGCGAGTAGATTGGTATGCGATGAACAAGACCAAGGCTCGAGAGAGGAGCCAACGTCATGTTGATTATAGGCTGTGATTTTCATCCTGGGTTTCAGCAGGTCGCG
>DATHQJ010000041.1:0-27600 GCA_035482825.1 Binatus sp. (SeqCode)
GGCGGATGGGCTGGGCGTAGGAAATGAAATGAATCTCGTGTCCGCGCTGCGCCAGTTCCAGGCCCAGTTCGGTGGCGACGACTCCACTACCGCCGTATGTCGGATAACAGGTGATTCCGATCTTCATATGCGAGAAGCCATGTGCGCGAGGCCATGTGCGAGTGGCCATGTACGAGTGGCCATGTACGACAGGCCGCCCGCTTGCTGCTGTCATTCGATGGGTTGGAATGAGCAGTGGTTGCAGATTTTACACGAGGCACGCGCCGCGACACACAATGGCGGGTGCTATTGGCCTTCTTTTTGGACGAAGGAAGTTCCGGGGTCGAGCTTTTCGAGGTGAGCTTGAAATCTCTGCTTCGACTCTTCGGGCATGCCCGTGAACTCGATGCCCATGCCGACTCCGGGGTCGCGAGTGCGGACGACGGCGGTCGGCGACAGGCGTTCCTGCTCGATCCACAAGTCCACCCGCAGCGCGGTCGCGACGGGTAGCGGCATGATGGTTTCAATATAACAGCCGTTGCCACTGATGTCGGTGGCGTTCACGCGCATGGGTGTATTCACGCGCTCGTCGCGCAGCTCCACTGGAAACGAAATCCTGTGGCGCGCGAATTTTCTGCGATTGTCGTGGCGCGGCTGGGTACGTTCTTCCACTTTCATGCCCGTGGGAAGAGCTGCCATCCACGGACAATCCTGGTCGAGGACGAGCTCAACTCCGACCTGGGTTTTCTTCAGCGCGCCGGCATCGACGACCCAGACCACTCTGCAGCGGGCTTTCTTCGTCTCGTACTGAACCCCGATGACGTCGCCCACTTTCAACTCGGGCTCAATGCCGTAAAGGCAGGCTCCAGTCGCGCTGACATTCTGCGCCATGGCATTCTGGAAGAAAGGCTGGTTATTACCGCCCATGCCCCATACCCGGACTTTTAAGTCCAGAGTCGCGCGCGGAGCTGACCCTTGGGCGGCCATGAGCGAAAAACCCTCCCGGTTACACAAAACTTAGCAAACAGGGTGACTGGAAACATCATACTACTTGCAGTTAAGTAAGCAGGTTACCAGAGTCACTCCAAATCCCTTCGGCGGGTCTAAGGGATCACCGGACCTTTCGGAACGTTCGACCTGCATTATGCCTGCTGGGGCGAGCCAGGTTTCGCGCTCAGCTCGCGATAGGAGATCAGTTCAATGCCTTGCTGGGTCAGGACTTCGCGAGCAGCCGGCAGGGTCAGGACGCGCAGTTCGATCTCCCGCGACTGGCGCAGGCGAGTCTTACCCGCCTGCAAATCCACGTCGTTGTAGCCGGGATGGCAAACGAATTCCCATGTGCCCTCAGGAATACTGCGGGCGATGGCGTAGAAAAGATCCTCGTCCAGGGCTCCAGTGACCACGATGCCCAGAGTGCCGTCAGGCGTGGTGAAGCCTTCACGGTCAACGGCTTCGCGGAAGTTTCCGGCGAATCCGCCCAGAATGCGGACCTCGACATAACGCGTCCACAGGCTGGGCCGCGCCAGAAGATGGCTGGATCGCAGGGGCAGCCGTGGTCCAAAAGGATTACGCACCGAGTGAACTCCGCAAGCCGCTGCCGCGCGCAGCAGCGGACGCAGAATCCTGGGGAACAGGTGCGTGTGTTTGTGAGTGTCGATGTGCGAAACCGCAATGCCCGCGGATTGAATCTTGCGAATCTGGGCGGCCGCCTCGGCAGTGATTTCATCTGCGTCCATGCGTCCGGCGATGGCACGCGCCGCGAACCCAATCATGCCATCGCGGAAGTGTGCGGCAGTGGTAAGAGAGGGAAGCTGGTCCGCGGGTAGAACGGGCAAGCCATCGGTGAGTACAACATGGCAGCCAACACTGAGTTTCGGAACTGTTTTTGTCATCTGCGCCGCCTCCGCGAAGGCCGGCCCGTTGGCCATGAGCGTGGAAGAGGTGACGACTCCCCGTGTGTGGGCCTCGATAATGGCCCGGTTTACGCCTGGGGTAAAGCCAAAATCGTCTGCGTTAATGATCAGTCGCCGCACCGCGCAAGTGTAGCAGCGAGCAACCTGGATTGTAGACCTACGCGTAACCTATTAAATGGCAAGTTGAACGGCATGTATTACAATATGATTCGACAAGGACGCCGTTCCATCGTGGAGGTTCTATGGTGCTCAAGGCCTCGTTTCTCGCCTTACCTCTCTTGATCTTGACTGTTGGTTGCGGCAGCAGTTCACCTCGTACGCTTCAATCTGTCACCGCGAACCCTGCAAACGCCGACGCGAAGAACTTCCCCAATGGCCGGGTGCAATTCGTCCCCACCGGGACGTATAACAAGCCACCCACAACGGTCACGCCACAGCCGGTAACAGCTTGGTTGGCAAGTCCAAGTACACTCGCCACCATTGATCAAACCGGAGTCGCGGAATGTTTACCGGGGCAGATGGGAACTGCGAATATTCAAGTAGGCATTGCGGGCGATGGTCCGCTGATAACGGTGGCTCAGCTCACTTGCCCTTAGTGAATGGAGTAGGAGCAGCCTCGTTCCGGGGCGGTTAGTTCAGCTCCACATCAACCGACGATCACGTTAAAGTCTCGAGTGCGTTTCTCAATTGGTCACAGTGACGGTGATCGTTCCGAGTGTCCTCGTAGTATTCGTGCCCGCGGCACTTGCGTTCACGGTTACCGTATAGGTCAGTGAACCCCCGCCGCCGGCACTGCCGTTTCCTCCGCCACAGGACATCAAGCCAATAAAGAGAGCTAGCAAGAGCGATCCGAAGGCCGCCCGCGCTGCACGCCTTAGTTTCCTGGCGATGCCGAAAACAATCCCGAATGGGAGGACAAAGACCAGGGGCAGCAGTCTGCTTCCGACAGCGTCTGCCGACTTGTGCTTGAGCGCCTCATTCCCAGCAGTGACCGTTATGTTGGTTGTCTGCGGGCTGGATGCGGTGGGTTGTACCGTCGACCGGGAGAAATTACAGGTCACTTGCGTCGATCCACTGCAGGCAAACGACACGTCACCGGCAAACCCTGCAGTAGCGTTAACCGTGGCCGAGAGCGAACCACTGCCTCCCTGCGCCAACGTCAGCGTCGACTTGCTGAGTGAGCCACTATAGTCGGCGATTGAAAAAGGGAACGCTATGTTGTGAGTCAGGGTTCCGGAGGTCGCGGTGACCGTGAGGGTGTGAGTCCCCAACGAAACGCCCGCTGGCGGCGACACAGTTAGGTTGAGTGGTGTGGGCCCGTTCGGGCTCACAGCAACAGTGCCGCCAGTGCAAGTGCCCCCAACATCAAGGCTGCAGGTTACATTGATGGGGGAGCTAAACAGGTTGATGGATGTCACAGTCGGGTTGACATTCACCGTGCCGCCGGGAGGAGCCCATGCACTACTGGCGCTGGGAGGCTGCAAACTGAAGTCGCTGACGTAGAGGGTGAATCCTGTGGAGGCCGGTACCGGCCCGCTCACCACTTCCACCGTGAAGGGATAAATTCCAGTCGCTACCCCGGAAGCCACGTTTACAGACATGGTCAACGTTGTTTGGCTGGGATACGGAGGCTGACTTCCCGAGAACGTGCAAGACACTCCGGCGGGCAATCCCGAGCAACTCGGTGTATATGGCGGAACACCTTCAATGAGAATCTCGCCTGTGACCGTTCCCGGGGAAGTCGTCGGCAACGTGGAGCTGACCGAATTGACGGTTAGGGGTTGCACCGCGAGATTGATCGCCTGCCGCTGTGTGACGTTGCCGTCGGAGGCAACAACCACAATCGGTCCGACGCCTGCCGTGCTGGCGCTGGTAGTCACTACCAGCGTGGTGCTCGCTACTTCTGTGGGAGATACATTGAGAGTGTGGGACGCAAAATTGCAGGCTTCGCCCGCCAGCAAGCCTTGGCAACTCAGCTGAACTGTCGAAGCATAGCCTTGCGACGAGGTCAAGCTCACGGTAATCGGAGCCGAGCTCTGGGAGGGATATACGGCCTGATCGGCGCCGGGGAAAAGCGCCTCGCTGAAACCGACAACGTAACTCTGCGAGGCGTAGGCGACCGCGGTGGTGCTCCCGAGTTGCGCTTGAATATCGAACACGTGATGCCAGTTGTAGGTCGAACTCAGCGTGTAACAAAACTGCTGGCTCAACGAGTTCGCCGGCACCGTGACCGTAGCGGGAAGGACCACACCCGTCACGTTCGTAGCGAGGGCTACACTGGTGTCCGAGGAACTCGGAACGTTGAGGAACACCCATCCGCAGCCCGAGTTGCCAGTAACCTGAGCTTCTGCCAGGGCCAGTTGCAGGGCAGGTGCCGGGCCTCCTTTAAAGACATGCATTGACGAAGTCGCCCCGTCGATCTCCAGCAGATCGGAAAAGCTGGTTCCGTCCAGAATGTGTGAATAGCTGGGAAACCCGCCGACCTTTTGAAAATCGAACACGTCATAGGTTGGAGTGAAGCTGCCATCGCCATTGCCCATCAGGATCTGGGCATACTCGTCCCCTCCCGCCGGGGCCGGTTCCTGGAAAGCGATCTCATCCGGCTTTCCGTCGCCGTTCATGTCAGCGACCATCGCGGAGGTCGTCGGATCCCCAAATTGCAAGTAGGGCTGCAGCTCCAAGGGAATCCCAGCGTAGGGAGCGTAGGAATTGCTTTGCGTAAAACCGCCAGAGGGCTGACCAAGATAAGTCGTGAACCATGCTGGCCCGAGAGTTTGCGTTGTGCCATCCGGCCACATGAAATCGTAGCGCACAAGGTCGAGCCAGGAGTCGCCGTTCACGTCGGCCATCGTCATCGGCTGAAACGCACTAAACAACTGGCGCCCTGCCTGGAAGGTTCCGTCGCCGTTTCCAAGAAATTCCCAAATAAAGGAGGCAGTCGTCCAATACCCGTTGCCGGTGTCGTAGATGAGAACATCAAGCTTGCCGTCCCGGTTGAAGTCTCCGACGAAGACTCTCGCCATGTCGTGTGCCGAGTCCGTGAAGGCAAAGCTTCCTGCATTGCGGAACGTCCCATCGCCATTGCCGAGAAATGAAGTCATTATCCAGCCGGCACCGTTCGGGTTCGCGCCCACCGCGACAAAATCGAGTTTGCCGTCGCCGTTAAAATCTCCGACCGCCATCTCGCCCTCGGCTCCCGGCGTCAAAATGAACGTGGACTTGCCAAACGTTCCATCACCGTTACCCGGGGCAAAAAGAACAAATTGTGCTCCCGTGGTGTAGTTCAGGCCGAGGCCGATGCCCAGGAAGTCGAGATGGCCTGTATGGCGGAAATCTCCGAGCCGATAGTCACCCATCCGATCCGAGACGATGCTGATCCCGGCGTCGGAAGGAACTGGGGCTGCGAACCGTCCCGTGCCAACATTCAACATGCTGGTGATGAAGTATTCTCCGTTGTACCCTTCATCGAGAAGGACAACATCCGGCTTGCCGTCACCGTTCACGTCGGCGAACGTGGGCGGTGAAAGTGGAGCGTTGAGCACGCCGACGCCGGGCAACCCGATCCATTCCCCCTGGGGAAATCCGAATCCGCCCGAACCATCATTGATGTAAACACTTGCCGTATCAGTGTCCGGACTGGCAGAGACCACATCGGGATGGCCATCGCCGTTGAAATCGGCAGTGGCCAAGGAGTAAGACATACCTGTTCCTACGTAGTCGCTGCCGGAAGAAAAGTGACCCTGCCCGTCGCCAAAGGCCACCGCCATCATGTTTCCCGCGACCTCTCCGAACTCGGGGTCGACCGCCGGAATTGTGGTGGTCACAATGTCGAGGTGGCCATCGCCATTCATATCGGCCACGCTAATTGCCGCGTTGCTGTCTCCCATCGGCACATACGTCAGGGGGCCAAAATTCCCTCCGCAATCGCCCAGGGCGATCCAGACATAGCCATTCGCATCGGCGACGAGAGCATCCAAACACCCATCGCCATTCACATCAGCCAGCGCTCCCGCCAGCTCAGTGTTGAACATTCCATTCTCAATCACAGTTGCTCCGGGCGTAAATGTTCCATCGCCCGCATTCAAATAGACTTGCGAGTTCTCGTCTCCCGGACCGGTAATGAGCACATCAGGGAAGCCATCGTTGTTCACGTCACCCGAAGCAAGGCTAAGTGCTGTGCTGCCAAAGCTAAAGTTCGTATTCAGAGTGATCACGGGTGCACCGAAGGATCCCGTGCCGTTTCCAAGAAGAGTTGCGAGATATTGGACCCCCAGGGTGGTGGGGTTGTTGACCGTCACCATCACGGAAACAATATCGAGCTTACCGTCGTGATTGAAGTCATCGATCACCAAAGCGCTGGGAGGTTGGGGCAGCCCGTAATCCTGCTCATAGCCGAAGGTTCCATCCCCATTTCCCAGTAACACTCCGACGGTTGAGGTATCAAACTCAGCTACGATCAGGTCAAGCACTCCGATCCCCCGCAAATCAGCGGTTGCCAGATAGACCGGAGTCAATCCCTGGGTCAATGGAATAATTTGAGGGAGTTGGAAAGTCCCATCGCCGTTGCCGAAATAAATCCACAAATCGTTCGTCCCACCATTGACAACCACAAAGTCCATGCGCCCGTCTTTGTTGAAGTCGCCGGTAACAACTGAATTCGCAATGGCTCCCGCGGGAATCGCGCTGCGCAGTTGAATGCCGGGAAAAACGCTTGACGACGATCCCGGAAGTGCCGAACGAGGTGTGCTGGTTGCACGAATTCGAGATCGCAACTGGCTTGACCGAGCCGAAGCCCGACCTAAGAGATACTTGCCGGGCGTTGGCTTGCTGGGATCTGCAGGAACGCGTGGGTGCTTCGACTGCAAGTGCCGCTCGATGGCTGCTTTGGAGAGCGCTGCGCGATCCGGTTGGCCTTGTCGAAATTGCTGCGTCCAGCCGGTCGCGCACATCGAGAAAGCCAGGAAAGAATATACGGACGTTCGCCAGAACAACAATCGAGTCGTCCTCTTTACGATGCCGTGAGAAACCGTCAAAACAGCAAGGCCCACAAAGTATTATCTTCCGCACGAAAGGTCAATCGTCCCAATCACGTTTAACTCTGTCTCTTAATTCTCAGGTAAGCACCACCGCCGAAGCGGAAAGACCTGTAAGCCGTCCGAAGTACAGGTCGACGGCCCGCCCTTTTAGAGCCTCCGCACGCCGACGCACGTGCGGGTGGCGATTTCGCCGGTTGCCTCTGGAAGTGTCGTCTTTTGTGGTGCATAGCGGCCACAGGAAGCCGCCCCATCGCCCGCGTCAACCTCGCGGAACAACCGAATATGTCGCTCGGAACAAGATCGGCTCAGCACGGGAGGTCGGCGTAAGCCTTGCCAGACCGGGGAAGTAGGGCCATGCAACTTCACACGGTTAAAAGATATGGTTAAAAGATATTGACGTTGCGAAAAACGATTGTCGTTGTATAATCCCCCCCGCGTTGCGCTCGGAGCACGAATTCGCTGTGGAATTCATGCCGAGTTCACGTCTGCACGTTTCCCGATCGTTCCTCCCCCCGAACTGAAAAAGGGATTCGACACTATCGCACGTAGGTGGTGGGATTCTGTTGCCCAACTCGCTCCACTCATTTTCGCTCTGGATCAGGAGAAAACGTATGATGCGCGCCCGCGTCTGCTTCCAACTTGCATGGCTGCTTGTTTCCATCTCTCTCGCCACCGGAACTCTGGCACAAACGCCCGCGGTGAAGGTGCTGGGCAGCGACACCCTTACCTTTGAGGAGGCGGGTAGTAGAGTTGGAAGTGGTCAGGCGGAATTCACTTCGTCCGTGTCTGGCCTCAATTTCAAGTTTTATGACAATCGGGCGTCGATTGACATTACTGCGGCGGGCGCGTCCGATGCCAGGCCGATCCACCTCAGCTTGTCGGGAGCGAACCAAAGGCCGCTCATTTCGCCGGAAGGACAGTTGCCGGGCATTGTCAGCCGCTTCCCGTCGGGCGATACCCGCACCTGGCGAACCAACTTGCGGACATGGTCTGGCCTGCGCTACCAGGAAATCTATCCCGGAATCGATCTGGCGTACTACGGCAATCGCGGCCAACTGGAGTATGACTTCGTGGTTGCTCCACAGCACGACCCGAAGACGATCGCTCTCGACATCAGCAGCGCGGACGAGGTGAATATTGCCTCCGGTGGTGCGTTGACGATCAGCGGCAGCGGCGCCAGCCTGCGCTTCTCCAAACCTGTGATCTACCAGTTGGCGGCAGACGGCTCCCGTCAACTCCTGGCCGGCAAGTATGTGATGAAGAGTGCAGGGCAGATTGGCTTCGACATTCCGAACTGGGACCGCACCCGTCCGCTGGTCATCGATCCGGTCCTCCTCTGGTCGTCCTTTCCGGTGGGTTCGGTCTCCGGGGACTCCTACAACGCAGTAGCCATCGATTCCAGCAGCAATGTTTACCTGGCTGGGCGCAGCAGCAGCGGAGCACTGACGGTGGAGAAGATCAGTTCCGACGGCGCTACTCTTGTCTATCGCGCCGTCCTGACGGCTACGCCCTCCTACGGCGCCGTGGCGGAGGATATTCGAGTGGACTCGGCGGGCAACGCCTACATTGTGGGTTACTCGGGGCCGAATTTTCCGACTACGTCGAATGCCTTTCTAGGCTCCGTTACGGCTGGGAACCATGCCTTTGTCGCCGTGCTCAACGCGGCTGGAACCGCGCTCACCTATGCCACCTACCTGGCCGGAACCACCAGCTCCACGGATCAGGCAAATGGAGTGGCGCTGGATTCGACGAACAAAATCTATGTGACCGGCTACACCGGATCCTCTACCTTCCCCACGACGACCGGGGTGTATCAGACCAAGAACCCCAACGGCCAGCCGATTGCTTTCGTGGCGAAGATTGATGCCACGAAGTCTGGCGCAGCATCGCTGATTTACTCCACTTATCTGAGCGGTCCCACTTACCAAAGCACCGAGAATGCCATCGCGGTGGATGGCTCAGGCAATGCTTATGTCGCGGGAAACGGTTATATCGACTTCCCCACCACCGCAGGCGCCTTTGCCTATGACGGAGAAGGAGTGGGCTCGGGCGGCGTCTACATTACCAAGTTGAATCCAACCGCGACAGCCCTGGTTTATTCCGCTTATCTCGGGGTCGGAACTGCGAATGGAATTACCGTCGATGGATCCGGGGACGCCTATGTGGCAGGAACGACCGCCGTGGAAGATTTTCCTACGACCACCGGAGCCTTCCAGGTGATTTACCCGGGAAGTTTTGCCAGCGAGCTGAATGCCGCTGGAACTGCACTGGTCTATTCCACTTTCTTGAACGGAGCCCTGGAAACCACGACTCCCACGGACATCGCGATCGAAGCCGGATGCCTTTCCGCCTGCAATGCGTTCGTGACGGGGTACACGGGAGAGGATGACCTCGCCCTGACCAATCCAATCCAGAATTTCAATGCCAGCTATGTAAATGGTTCCTCAGGGAACGATGTCTTTGTCACCGAATTGAATGGCACGGGAACGGCAGCGGTCTATTCGACATACGTCGGCGGCTCATCTGACGATAGCGCCCAGAGCACGGCTCACTCTCCGGGTATCGCGGCGAACACTACCGGAGATGCTTTTGTGGTGGGCGAAACCAGCTCCATCGATTTCCCGGTCACCTTGACTGCGAATCCATACCGGAACACTTTCGCGCTGAGAATCGGCGCCGCCGCGGGGGCTGCAGGGGTGGTATATCCCGCTACCCTGAGTTTCTCGACCGCCCAACCCGTGGGCGCAGCCAGTACTCCACTAGTCGTCACTCTGCGCAACATGGGCAGTAACGCCATGCCCATCACCAGCATTACACCATCGCCGTCTGATTATTCCGAGATCAATACTTGCGGCTCCAGTGTGGCTGGGGGCGGCGAATGCGCCATCACCGTCACCTTCACCCCCAGCACAGCCGCATCCCGCCCCGGAACGCTTACCATCGTGCAAGGCGGTGATAACAGCCCGAATGTAGTAAATCTGACGGGAACGGGGACGAGCCAGCCTTTTGTCACCCTGAGTCCCGCCACTTTGACTTTTGCGAACCAGACTGTGGACACGGCCAGCCCATACCAGACCGTGACGGTGAGTAACGCCGCCACCACCAGCCTGACGTTAAGCAATCCGCCGTTCAGTATCAGCAGCAACTTCGCCCAGACGAACAACTGCCCGAGTTCGCTCGCGCAAAACGCCACTTGCACCGTGAATATTGCGTTTCTGCCCACCCAGAACGGGGCTTTCAGCGGACAAATGTATGTGAATAGCAACACGAACGGCTTGGCCACGACCTATGTGAGCTTGTCCGGTAACGGAGTCGTCGGCGCCCCAGCACTCACCTTGAGTTCGGCTGGTATGATGTTCAACCCGCAAGTCATCGGCACCAGCAGTTTCGCGCAGACCTTGACGGTCTCGAACACGAGCAATGTTCCCGTAACCATTTTTGGCATTTCGGTTACCGGCACGGCCAATCTGGACTACACGGCAAGCGGTTGCGTCACGACCGTGTACCCCGGAGGGCAGTGCGGTGTGAGGGTGATCTTCGTCCCGACCGCCACCGGAGCGCGAGCCGCAACCGTAACCTTGGCCGACAGCACCACGGCCGCCGCTCACAGCTTTACCGTGACGGGCACTGGCGTGGCCCCAACTCTCACTCTGATGGTTACGCCATCGTCGCTGACGTTTGCTGACCAGGGCGTGGGATCCACGAGCAGCAACTTCCCCGTTACGGTCTTCAACTCAGGTGACGCTCCAGTGATCATCGATCGCGTATATACCACTGGCGATTTCCGCCTCTACTCGACCGGTTGCGTGATCACCCTGAGAGTCGGGTCCTACTGCAGCACCAACGTGCAATTTGCTCCGACTGCCACCGGAGCGCGCAGTGGCACTCTCGTCTTCGAGGATAACGCCACTGGGAGTCCGCAAAGCATCGTTCTGAAAGGAAACGGTCTTGCCGCGGCGCCGCTGGCGATTGCGACGCCGGACAGCCTCAACTTCGGTACGCAGGCGCAAGGCACCACTACGCCGAACCCGCTTACGGTGAATCTGGAAAACATTGGCAACGTGCCTTTCGACGCTTCGAATGTCTCCATCACCGGCGCCAACGCCGCTGATTTCCAGCTTTCCTACCAAGGTTGTCTTAGCGTTATCGTGACTCCCGGCCGCATTTGCCAGGTACAAGTCACCTTCACGCCGACAGCGACCGGGGCCCGCGCCGCTACGCTCACCTTCACCAATGGAGCCGGCACACAGACGGCCAGCCTTTCTGGAACAGGGGTAGCCGCTACCTATACGCTGGGGTTGACTCCGTCTGCCATGACCTTCCAGGCGCAGCAGAAAGGTGTCCAGAGCCCGGCGCAAAACGCCTGGCTCATTAACACTGGAACGGCTCCCATCACTGTTTCCAAAATTACTTCGAGTAACACCGACTACCAGGTGAGCGGATGTGTCGGCTCGGCAATACAACCCAATACTTCGTGTGCGATCTACGTCTACTTGACGCCCACGGTGACCACGACGGACAACGCGACTTTAACGATTACGAGCAATGCGACAGTCGGTTCGCAAACCATAACCGTTACCGGCAGTGGCGCTACTGCGGCGCCCACGATGCAGGTATCGCCGTCTGGCCTTGCCTTCAGCAGTCAGGTGGTATCCACCACGAGCGCTATTCAGTTCGTGCAGGTGACGAATAACTCGGCGTCGACGGTCACGGGCATCACCATAGCCACGACTGGCACAAATGCGGCCGACTTTACGATCAGCAGCAACAGTTGCACTGCAACGCTGGCGGCCACGTCCGCATGTGGCTTCTATGTCGCCTTTAAACCTTCAGCAGCTGTTGCTAACACGGCAGCGGTCACCATTACTGACAGCGCCGGGACCCAGACCGTGGCCCTGGCTGGCTATGGAGTTGCGTCCACCTCTTCGGCGCTGCTGCTTCAGAGTGTGCTGCAGTTCCCGAAGCAGACGGTCGGGTTCACCAGCCCGAACCAATCGGCTACATTCGAAAACACTGGAGACTCTCCCCTCACGATTTCCAGCGTCTCGTTGGGCGGAACCAACCCGGGTGACTTCAACATGTCCGCGTGTTCGACCGCGAGCCCGTTGGCCGCCTTCTCAAGTTGCAACGTCAACGTAACCTTCACACCGACGGCGGCGGGAGCACGCACGGCAACCGTCACCATTACGTATACCGGCGCCGCCGGCAGCCCCGCGGTAATCACGCTGTCAGGCATGGGAGTAACCCCGTCGACGGGGCTGGAAATCGGTCCCACCGCGATCGCCTTCCCGCCGCAGGTGATCACCACGCAAAGTCCTATCAGTCCCTACGTGCTGCTGACCAATACGGGCACGTCGCCGGTCACGATCAACTCCATTGCGCTGAGCGGGCCAAACGCGGCTGACTTTACCCCCAGCAATGGTTGCCCCTTGTCACCCAGCACCCTGCAGCAAGGACCGCTCGGCAACACCTGCAATGTGTATGTGAACTTCACGCCTGGGGCAGCGGGCGCGCGCACGGCCACACTCACCGTGACTGACAGCGCCGGCAGTCCAACTGTGATTACTCTCACTGGAACCGGAGTTGCGGAAACTAAGCTGCTGACGGTAACGCCTACCACCCTGGTCTTCGGACCGCAGGTAACCGGAACTACAAGTGCCGTGCAATACATCACCGTTACGAACACCGGCAACTTTACGGTGACCTTCACCAATGTCACGATTACGACCAACTATGCTCTTTCCAACAGCTGCACGGGCCAGCTTGGTCCAGGCAGTAGTTGCAGCATTGGGGTGACCTTCACGCCGACCAGCACGGGCACTAAAACTGGCACCGTGACCATTACTGACAACGCCACCGCTTCGCCTCAGAAGGTGACCTTGTCGGGCATGGGGATCGCGACCACTTCGGACATTCAGCTTTCACAAACAGCGGTGGTGTTCGATGCGCAGAGTGTGAGCACGCAAAGTCCCGCGCAGATTGTCTACTACTACAACCAGGGAAACACGGCTGTAACCATTAGCAGTCTTGTGCTGGGCGGCGCCAATCCAGGAGACTTTTCCACCAGCGGCAGCGGTTGCAGCGCGGGTGGGCAAGTTAGCGCACTGTCCTACTGCACCCTCCGAATCTTATTCACGCCCGCTGCCGCGGGAGCGCGCAGCGCATCCTTGACGATCACAGACTCCGACCCGGGCAGCCCGCGCGTCATCGCTCTCTCCGGCACGGGAATCAGCAGTAGCGTGCCGGAAGTTTTGCTCACGCCGTCAAGCCTGACGTTTGCAACCCAATCCGAAGGCACGACCAGCGCTCCGCAAAACATCAACCTCACCAACAACGGCTCGGGAAGCCTCACGATCTCGAGCATCGTGATAGCCGGCACGGATCCCAACGACTATAAACAAACCAACAACTGCCCGGCCACCCTGGCGGCTGGTTTCAGTTGCAATATCGCGGTAACGTTCTCCCCGACTGCAACTGGAACTCGCACCGCAACCGTGACGGCTACAGATAGCGCGACCGGAAGTCCGCACTCCGCGACCCTTACCGGCACGGGCAAGGCCGGCGCGTTGCCCGTGGTGACACTGACCCCGCCGAGTCTGGCGTTTCCCAACGTGGCGTTGAATACCACGAGTAAGCAAACGGTAACCGTGAAGAACACTGGCACCGCGGCCTTGAGCTTCACCAGCATTACGATCTCAGGTACGGTGACGTCGGACTTCTCACAGACCAACACCTGCACGGGAAGCATCGCCGTAAATGGGACTTGTACCATTACGGTGAGTTTCACACCGTCAACCTTCGAAGATCAGACGGGAACAGTCACTCTGACCGACAACGCTGCGAATAGCCCACAATCCATAACAATCACGGGGAATGGGGCGGAAGCCGCGGTCTACCTGTCGCCGTCCTCGTTGACTTTCTCCAGCCAGGCTCAGAACACCACCAGCGCGCCGCAAGTGATCACGGTGGAAAACTATGGCAACGCGACACTGACGCTGAGCAGTGTCACCATTAGTGGTCCTTTCCTGATCTCGGCGAACACGTGTGGGACTTCGCTTACCGCGGGAGCAATCTGCACCATCTCTGTCGAATTCAACCCGAAGGGGGCCGGGACGTTCTTCGGTGCGTTAGTCCTGACCGATAATGCCGGAGACAGCCCCCAGATGGTTGAGTTGAGCGGGACCGGCATCACATAGAACTTGGTGGCGACGAGGTGCGGGGCATGTCCGCACCTCGTCTCTGCGGTTCGACTCACTACTCTAATTCTCATTACGGCGAAAGCTGAACGGAAAGGTCTTCAAAGCGGTGATACCCTTAGGGGCGGGGGGGACGTATGTTTGCAAGTCTACCCTGGTGCGTCGCGCAAAGCCTGTGGCAATCACTCAACTGAACCAACCCCTAATCCTGCTGCGGGTCTTTCAAAGGGTTGGCGCGATAGGGGTCTAAACTGTTATGCTGATTCAACTTACCGACCGGGCGGTTAGCTCAGCTGGTTAGAGCGCCTGCCTTACAAGCAGGAGGTCGCAGGTTCGAGTCCTGCACTGCCCACCAACCCCGTCAATAAAATTGCCCTTTTCGCGCACAAACCCGTTTCTGGGGCCGCAGATCCGTTTTTCGAGCGCAGCTGACATGCTGGCGAAGCCGCCCGTCCGCCGTCCGCCCGTTTTCTGTACCGGCTGCGAACTAGACGCCTGCAATGCACAAGCCTGAGTCCGAATCGGAATTCTGAAAGCGTTAGGGCTCGAGTCAGTCAATGCGTCCTCCGTTGACAGAATAAAGTGACTATCCTTCTTGGTTGACCTCAGATTCAATTCCAGAAAAAGGATCATCTGGCTTTTACAGAAGGAGGTCACACCAGTTGGTTGCCCCACCGAGTGTGCCAGGGAATCGTTGGAGATTCTTGATATGATTCCTGAGCCGGCTTCGAGGATAAGAACTCAAGCCGCCGCAGAGGCCTGGACGCAATGAATCGCACGGCACTCAGTTTAATGCTTGCAGTCTGTTCGACCGCGCATCTCTATTCACAGATGGGCAACATGAACGCTCCGACATTTACCAAGGATGTCGCGCCCATCCTGCAGAAAAACTGCCAAAGCTGCCACCGGCCGGGCGAAGCTGCCCCATTCTCCATGCTCACCTACGAGGAGACGCGGCCCTGGACGGGAGCCCTGAAACTGGCCGTCAAGCAGAAACTGATGCCGCCATGGTTTGCCGATCCTCAGGTTGGACACTTCGCCAATGACAGGTCCCTCTCCCAAAAAGAGATCGACACAATTGTGGCGTGGGTGACCGCCGGCGCGCCCAAGGGCGATCCCAAAGACATGCCTGCGCCCGCGAACTTTGTGGAAGGCTGGGGCATTCCAAAACCGGATGTGATTCTTCAGCTGCCCAAAGAATTCCCCGTGCCGGAATCGGGCATGGTCGAGTACCAATATGTGATCGTCCCGACCGGCTTCACGGAAGATAAATGGGTGCAGGCCGCCGAAGTCCGACCTACGGAGCGCTCCGTAGTTCACCACATCATCGCGTACGTTCGCGAGCCCGGATCGAATTATTTCAAAGACCAAAAGCCAGGAGTTTTCTTCGAAGCCCCCCCGGCCAAGGATGAGAACGTTGACACCAGCGCGCTGCCCAGCGATTTTCTGGTTGGCTACGCTCCCGGCCAGCCCGCCGAGGTCCTACCCGCAGGCGAGGCGAAATTGGTGAAGGCCGGATCCGACATCGTATTCGAGGTGCACTATACGCCCAATGGAAAAGCGGTGATGGACCGAACCAAGCTGGGCCTGGTATTCGCCAAAGAGCCGCCCAAGAAAAGAGTGCAGACGTTGTCGGCGGTCAATGGCACTTTCAAAATTCCTCCCGGCGATCCCAACTATCGCGTGGACGCTTCCTTTGAGATTCGCAAGGAGGTGATCCTGGCCTCGATTCATCCCCACATGCACGCCAGGGGAAAAGATTTTGAATATCGCATCATATTTCCGGGCGGTGAGACGCGGACGATCCTGCGCGTGCCGCAATACAACTGGCACTGGCAGCTTTGGTACAACCTCGACGAACCGATTGTGCTGCCCCCTGGGGCGCGAATTGAATGCACCGCGCATTTCGACAACTCGCCGAATAATCCGGAGAATCCTGACCCCACAAAGACCGTGATCTGGGGGCAGCAGAGCTGGGACGAAATGATGGTTGGCTTCTTCAACCTGGTTTACGATCCCCGGATCTCTCCCAAAGACTTGCAGCCGGAAAAGAAAGTGGCGGCCAACGGCAAGGCTTCAAATGCTGCTCATTAAGGCCGAAGGCTGAACATTCAGAACCACCGACGACTTCCAACATGAAGATTGCTGCTCGCGCCCTGATCATCCTCGCCGTGCTCTCTGCATTTTCCAGGGCTCAGTCTGTTACGCCACCAAAGAAACACCTCCTTGTCATCGGAGAAGAAAAAGGATACCGGCACGACTCCGTGTCCCATGCTATGGCGACCATCGAGCGCCTGGGACGGGAATCCGGGCTGTGGGACACCACACTGCGCACCGACACCGAGGTACTAACGAAGCAGAAGCTGGAATACAACGCTAAGAACTTAAACGACTTTGACGCCGTGCTTTTCTTTACCGGCGGCAACCTCGAAATGACTGCCCAGCAGAAGGCCGACTTCCTGTCGTTCATCCACGACGAGGGCAAGGGATTCATTGGCGTGCATAGCGCTGCCATCACTTTCGCGGATTGGCCCGAATTTGTGGAGATGGAGGGCGGAACTTACGACGAGCATCCGTGGCTTACTTTCGACGCTCCCATCATCGTTGAGGACCCCGGCTTTCCAGGCATGCAGCAGTTCCCGCATTCTTTTACCTTACGCGACGAAATTTACCAGATGAAGAACTACTCACGCGACAAGGTGCGCGTGCTGATGCGGCTCGATGTCAGCAAGCTCGACATGAAGAACAAGAATGTCCATCGGACTGACAGCGATTTTGCCGTGACTTGGGCAAAGATGTACGGCAAAGGGCGCGTCTACTACACGACCTTAGGGCACGTGGACGCGAACTGGGACAAACCGGAGTTCCAACAGATGATTACCGAGGCCATCAAATGGGCGATGGGGTTGGAAAATGCCGATGTGACATCCCGCCCGCTGCCCGCAAACTAGCGGGCGAAAAAGGAAGACAGCGAGGGGTTCATTGATTCGGGGAAATGCAATCACGAGAAGAAGTTTTGTGAAGACGGTGGCTGCCGGCCTGGCTGCAAGCGCACTTCCCTTGCGCGCCGCGGCGAAGCTGCACGTTGGCATTGGCACCTATAGCTATCACAATCTCTCGATGGACGAAATGATCGTTCAGCTGAAGGCGCTGCGAGTTGAGGAAATCGAAATGTCGCGCGGTGAGTTCATGCTGATGAACCATCCCACCGAGGAACTGTTTCGTTCGGCTAGAACCAAACTTGACCGAGCGGGAATCCGCTGCGTGTCCTACTACACGGCAACCATCAAAGAAGATCAGGATCTGGAAAACGCGGTGCGGTTTGCCCGGCTGCTGGGCAGCAGCAATGTCACCGGCGATGCTACGGGCAGCATTCTGAATCGAATCGATCGGCGCTTTACGCAGGAGAACTTGACCTTCGGAATCCACAATCATTACTTCAAGGGCGAGAAGTTCGCCTACGAGAGTCCGGAGGATGTGCTGAACGCTCTCGCCGGACTTTCCAAAACCGTCGGCGCCACAGCAGATGTGGGACACTTTGCATCTTGCGGCCATGATCCGGTCGACGCCGTACGCAAATTGGGGTCTCGTCTGATACTGGTGCACCTCAAGGATATTCAGGCCGCGGACGGCGAAGTGAATGTGCTGCTTGGAACCGGTATCTCCAAAATTCCTGCAGTCATGCAGGAACTGCACCGGCAGAATTTTGCCGGACTAGTGGCTGTGGAATACGAAAAAGAGGGCGACGTGAACGACGACATGCGGCAAGACATGGAATTTGCACGCAGACTCGCCTAGCGCCCTGGCATAGGGGACAGAAGCAAATGTGGAGAGCCTTTCTATTCTTACTGATTTCCGTAAGCGCCTGGACACAAGACGCGCATCCGATCCTCGCACTGGGTTCGCCCGCGCCTGACTTCGAACTACCCGGCGTGGATGGAAAGACGCACAAGCTCAGCGACTATGCGGCGAGTCCAATCCTGGTTGTGGTCTTCACTTGTAATCATTGCCCGATCGCGCAGATGTATGAGGAGCGCATCGGGAAACTGGCCGCGGACTACAAGGATCGGGGCGTGGCCGTGGTGGCGATTCAGCCCAACGATCCGAAGGCGATCCGGATCGACGAACTGGACTCCTCGGATATCAGCGACAGTCTGGCCGAGATGAAGATCCGCGCCGAATACAAGCATCTGCAATATCCCTATCTTTACGATGGTGACACGCAAGCGGTGGCTAGGGCGTATGGTCCGCAGGCAACGCCGCACGCCTTTATCTTTGATCAGGAACGTCGTCTGCGTTACGAAGGCCGCGTTGACAACAGCTACCGAATCGAGCTGGTCAAGACGCAGGATGCACGCAACGCGATCGACGCAATACTGGCGCATCAGGAAGTCGCGGTGAAACACACCGGAGTTTTCGGTTGCTCGACGAAGTGGCAGGAGAAAGCGTCTTCGCGGATCGAGGGCTTGCGGAAGATTGAGGCGCAGCCCGTGCAACTGGAGATGGCGACTGGCGCCGACTTGAAGACGCTGCGCGCCAATCCCAGCAAGCAAACGCTCCTGGTCAGTTTTTGGGCGACCTGGTGCGGTTCGTGCATCGCCGAGTTCGCCGATCTCGAAGATACTTACCGTATGTACAGCGTCCGCGACCTGGAATTAGTCACGGTATCGACCAACATGCCTGACGAGAAAAATACCGTCACGAAATTGCTGGAGAAAATGCACGCCACCAGCCGCAATCTGCTTTTTGCTTCGGACGACACCGCATCGCTGCAGGCGGCATTCGATCCCAAGTGGGAGTCCGCCGTGCCGTACACCGTGTTGCTGGCTCCTGGCGGTAAGGTGCTTTATCAGAAGCAGGGATCCGTCGACATTCTGGAACTCCGCCGGAAGATCCTTGCCTACATGGATTCTGACTATATCGGCTTCAACAAGTATTGGTCGGGCGAGTAGCGGCTTGCAAGGATGCAAGGACAGAGGATGGCCTCGCCCGCTTGCGACGTCGACACAGACCCGGCAGCGCTCCCTGCGTTGATCTGAGGTATCGTTTCCGAAAACAATGACAATGAATTTCGCTGTATCATGGCTACCGCCCATATATCAATCGCAATCCGGTTAGCGCTGGATAGCGGATGCAAGGTCAGCACGGACGCGTGAGGAGGCTCGATGTCTCAGATTGACGTCCCATTATCGCGCGCGGGTTTCGGACAGACGCAGCGAACCGACTATTGGTGGGTACAGCCGCTGGTAGTGTTTCTTGGTTTGTCGGCATTCATCGCTTACTCCACTTGGGCTGCGCTGCAAGGACAGCATTTCAAGTTCGGACCATATCTCTCACCGTTTTACTCTCCCGAATTGTTCGGCCACGAAGCTTGGTTTGGTCCGAACCCAAGCTGGATGCCGGTCTGGGTCACAGGAGCGATGCTCATCCTGTGGGCGCCGGGCGGATTTCGAGTGACCTGCTACTACTATCGCGGGGCATATTACAAGGCTTTTTGGGCCGATCCGCCATCCTGCACCGTGGGTGAGCCGCGGAAGACCTACCTCGGCGAACGATCGTTTCCTCTGATCCTGCAAAACGTCCACCGGTATTTTCTATATCTGGCCCTCGTGTTTCTCGTGATTCTGGCGCGGGACGTGTGGGATGCGTTCTGGTTCAACGGCAAGTTTGGCATCGGCGTCGGCACTCTCGTTTTGTTGACGAATCTGACGCTGCTGAGTTCCTACACTCTGGGATGCCACTCCCTTCGGCATCTGGTCGGCGGCTTTCGCGATCGCTTGGCGGGACTGCCGGCCCGCAAGCGAGTTTACGATTGCGTGAGTTGCCTGAACCGGCGCCACATGCTGTTTGCCTGGTGCAGCCTCTGCTCGGTCGCGTTTTCTGATTTGTACGTGCGGATGTGCTCGATGGGGTTCTGGACGGATTGGAGGATCGTCTAGTGGGCGAGTACATCACGCATGAGCACGACGTTCTGATCATCGGAGCCGGTGGCGCCGGTCTGCGGGCTGCCGTCGAGGTATCGGCCGCTGGCGGAAAGGTCGCGGTCATCTCGAAATCTCTTCTTGGCAAAGCCCACACCGTCATGGCCGAGGGCGGCATCGCCGCGGCGATGGGAAATGTGGACGACCGCGACAGCTGGCGGGTTCACTTTGCCGACACCATGCGCGGCGGTCAATACCTAAGCAACTGGCGAATGGCGGAACTGCATGCCAAGGAAGCTCCGGCATGCGTGCGCGAACTGGAAGCCTGGGGCGCACTTTTTGATCGCACCAGCGACGGCCGGATTCTCCAGCGGAATTTCGGAGGCCATCGGTATCCTCGGCTTGCCCATGTGGGCGACCGCACCGGCCTGGAAATGATCCGCACACTTCAAGACCATGGAATCCATCTGGGGCTCGACGTTTTCATGGAACACACAATCGTCACGCTGTTGAAGGACGGCGGCCGCATAGCAGGCGCGTTTGGATACGATCGCGAACGCGGCCGATTTCACCTCTTCCGCGCCAAAGCCGTAGTGCTGGCGACAGGAGGAATTGGACGCGCTTTCAAAATCACCAGCAACAGTTGGGAATACACGGGCGACGGCCATGCACTCGCCTACCATGCCGGTGCGGCCCTGATGGACATGGAATTTGTGCAGTTCCATCCTACAGGGATGATTTGGCCGCCAAGCGTGCGCGGCATTCTGGTCACGGAAGGAGTGCGCGGAGAGGGAGGAGTGCTGCGTAATCGGAATGGTGAGAGATTCATGTTCAAGGATATTCCACCGTTGTATGCCAGCTCGACCGCCGATACGGAGGAAGAAGGCTGGCGCTACACGCAGGGCGACAAGAACGCGAGACGCCCGCCCGAGCTGCTGACCCGCGACCACGTGGCCCGCTGCATCCGGCAGGAAGTTCGAGAAGGGCGGGGCAGTCCTCACGGCGGTGTGTTCCTGGACATTGCGTGGATCAAGGAGAGAATTCCGAACGCGGCCGAGCATATAAAGAAGAAGCTGCCCAGTATGTATCACCAGTTCAAGCAGCTTGCCGACATTGACATCACCCAGGAGCCGATGGAGGTTGGTCCCACAACTCACTACATGATGGGAGGTGTGAAGGTGGACGCCGATTCCCAAATGTCGGATGTGCCAGGCCTCTTCGCAGCGGGAGAGTGCGCGGCTGGTCTGCATGGCGCCAACCGGCTGGGCGGGAATTCACTGTCCGATTTATTAGTCTTCGGCAAGCGGGCCGGTGAGTACGCCATTGCCTATGCGAACGAGAACTCGCTGGGCGCGGTGAAAACGGATGAACTCGGATCCGCGGAAAAGTGGGCGCTGCAGGCCTTCGAGCGCAAGGGGTCCGATAATCCGTACGCCGTACAACATACATTGCAGGACGTGATGCAGGAACTGGTGGGAATCGTGCGTCAGGAACAGGAGATGCTGCAAGCGCTCGAGCGCCTTCGAGAATTGAAAGCTGCCAGCGAGCGGGTCGGCGTGGATGGAAACCGGGAATACAATGCAGGCTGGCACACGGCGCTCGACTTGCACAGCCTGATCACCGTCTCTGAAATTGTTACCCGGGCGGCGCTGGAACGGAAAGAGAGCCGAGGGGCGCATTTCCGCGACGACTTTCCCGCCAAGGACAAGCACTACGACGGCTTCAACATCGTCGTGCGAAAAGGCCACGGTGGAGAAATGCAAATCACGCGCGAGCCGATTCACCCGATGCGAGAAGATCTGCAACAAATCATCCAGGAGATGAAGTAATGGCGACGGCCACGTTTCGGATATGGCGTGGGGAAAAAGGCCAGGGGAAGTTCCAGGACTACCCTACAGAAGTCTCGGCGGGCATGGTGGTCCTCGATGCGGTGCATCAAATACAGGCGGAACAGGCCGGCGATCTTGCGGTTCGCTGGAACTGCAAGGCGGGAAAATGCGGTTCGTGCTCGGCCGAAATTAATGGCATGCCGAAATTGATGTGCATGACGCGGCTGAACACGCTCCCGCTCGAGAAGCCCGTGACCGTCGAGCCCATGAAAGCATTTCCGCACATGAGGGATCTGGTGACGGACGTGTCGTGGAATTACGAGGTCAAGAAGCGCATCTCCAGGTTCGAGCCGCGGCCGCCCGACGCGCCCGATGGCACCTGGCGCATCGCCCAGGAGGATGTCGAACGGGTGCAGGAGTTTCGCAAGTGCATCGAGTGCTATCTCTGTCAGGATGTCTGCCACGTCTTGCGCGACCATCACATGCACGAGCAATTCATCGGTCCGCGATTTCTGGTGTATGTGGCCGCGCTCGAAATGCATCCGTTGGATGTAGGCGATCGCGTGGAAGATCTGAGAAAGCAATTCAGCATTGGTCTTTGCAACATCACCAAGTGCTGTACGAAAATTTGTCCTGAAAACATCACGATCACCGACAACGCCATCATCCCGCTCAAGGAGCGCGTCGTCGACCGCTTCTTCGATCCGCTGTCGAAACTGTTCCGGGTATTCAGCAATTCGCAAGGATAAGGATAGGAGACGTTATGCATTTCGAACTGAAATCCATTTCCGAGCAGAGTATTCCCGAAGCGCTGGCCAAGGTCGAGCGCTACAGGCTATTGAATGAACCCAGCCTGGCGGAAAGTATTTGCCTCGATATTCTGGCCGTCGCGCCCGATCACCAGCAGGCGCTGATTTCGCTTCTGCTCGCGCGCACCGACCAATTCGACTCTGATCTGCACGCGAAAGCCGCACAAGAAGTTCTGGCCCAGATCAAGGGCGATTACGAGCGGGCCTACTACCAGGGCATCATCTGGGAGCGTTTCGGAACCGCGCGCCTTCGCCACCGCGGCACTGGAGCCGGCGCATCCGCATATCACGCGCTGCGCGAGGCAATGGATCACTATGAGAAAGCCATGAATTTTGCGATACCCGGGAACGACGATGCCATCCTCCGATGGAACACCTGTGCGCGCGTGATCATGCAGAATCCAGATGTCCGACCGGTTCCTGAGAGTGAGCCTGCAGACGCGTGGGAACACGACGAAGCCGGCTCCAGAATCGCCGACGCTTAGCATCCGATGCGATTCCATCTCGAAGTGCCTCCGGGGGTCTATCAGAGGCTGGACTTTCCCGCACCATGTGAATCGTCCGCCTGGCAAATCGTTTCATCGACTAGGCGTTCTGCAGTGCTGTCGGCATCGCAAGCCCACTTCTCATATACTATCCATGCGCGCCGTGCCAAAAGTGATGCCTTCACGGGCGCGCCGGGGCGCAGGTACGCCTTTCGCACTTCTTAGGCTGGAGAACTGTTAGACCAATGTGGATTGTTGCGTTAGCCCTTCGACGCCCTTATACGTTTACCGTCATGGCGTTGGTGCTGATCCTTCTGACGCCGCTGGTGATTGTGCGAATGCCGGTTGACGTCCTGCCGGACATCAACATCCCTGTAATTAGCGTGGTGTGGAACTACGCCGGGATGGCTCCCGACGAAATGGCCGACCGCATCGTCACCAACGCCGAGCGCGGCCTCACCATCACCGTCAATGATATTGAGCACATCGAGTCCCAGTCGCTGAACGGCATCGGGGTAATCAGAGTCTTTTTCCAACCGACGGCAAACATCCAGACCGCGTTGGCGCAAACCACCGCAATGATGCAGACCACCCTCCGCGGCTTGCCACCCGGAACCGTGCCGCCCCTGATCGTCACCTATTCCGCCTCGTCGACTCCGATCGTCCAGCTGGGCTTGAGCAGCAAGACCCTGCCGGAGCAGCAGCTCTTCGATCTCGGCAATAACTTTCTGCGCACGCAGTTGGCGACCGTGCCGGGCGCCGCGACACCGTTCCCTTACGGCGGTAAAATCCGCCAGATCCAGGTCGATCTCGACCTGCCGCGGCTGCAGGCCAACGGCCTTTCGCCCAATGACATCGTGAATGCGCTCAGCGCGCAGAACCTGATTCTTCCCGCAGGTACCACCAAGATCGGTTCGCTGGAATACCAGGTCGAGATGAACGGCAATCCGCAAACCATGGCGGAGTTGAACGATCTCCCCGTTAAGACCGTGAATGGGTCCACCATTTACATGCGGGACGTGGCCCACATCCGTGACGGGTTCGCGCCCCAAACTAACATCGTGCACATGAATGGAGAACGTGGCGCCCTGATGTCGATGTTGAAAGTGGGCAGCGCGTCGACCATCACCATTGTCGAGGGCGTGAAACACATGGCGGAGATCGCGTCGCAGTCCCTTCCGCCGGAGATGAAGATCACCGCGCTCTTCGATCAATCGCTGTTCGTGCGCGCATCCATTCGGGGCGTGGTGATCGAAGCTTTGACTGCCGCGCTTCTCACCGCCGCCATGATCCTGCTTTTCCTCGGGGACTGGCGGCCCACCATTGTCATCTCCATCTCAATCCCGCTTTCCATTTTCGTGTCGATCCTGGTGCTCAGTGCGCTGGGGCAGACAATCAACATCATGACCCTGGGCGGTTTGGCGCTCGCCGTTGGAATCCTGGTCGATGACGCCACCGTGGAAATCGAGAACATTGAGCGAAACCTTGCCCAGGGCAAGGAAATGAAGCGAGCGATTCTCGACGGCGCGGCCCAGATTGCGGTTCCGGCCTTCGTTTCCACGATTTGCATCTGCATCGTCTTCGTGCCCATGTTCTTCCTGACCGGAGTGGCGAAGTTTCTGTTCGTCCCGCTCGCCGAGGCTGTTGTCTTCGCCATGTTGGCCTCCTATTTCCTTTCCCGAACGCTCATCCCCACGCTCGTGATGTACATTATGCGCGGGCACGAGCATAAAGCGGCCGGGCCGAAAACCTTCATGGGACGCTTTCAACGCGGATTCGAAAGAGGCTTCGATAAATTCCGCAGTGCCTACTACCAACTGCTGGAAACCACTATCCAGCACCGCAAGCTCTTCGCCAGCTGTTTTCTTGCGTTCTGCCTGCTGTCGCTGGGCTGGATATTCTTTCTGGGTGAGGACTTCTTCCCGTCGGTTGACGCCGGCCTCATCCGGATGCACTTGCGCGGCCGCGCTGGTTTGCGGGTGGAGGAGACGGCTCGCCTATGCGACGAGGTGGAACAGTTCCTGCACCAGGATCTGCCGAAGGACGAGATCGCCACCGTGCTGGATAACATCGGATTGCCCAACTCCAGCATCAATTTGTCCTACAGCAATTCAGGCGTGATTGGCACCAGCGACGCTGAGATCCTGCTAGGCCTGAACCCCGAGCAGCATCGTCCCACCGAAGAGATCGTGCAACACTTGCGCCAGGAACTGCCTAGGCGCTTTCCCGGAGTAGAGTTCTTCTTCCAGCCAGCCGACATCGTCACCCAGATCCTGAACTTCGGTTTGCCTGCACCGATTGATATTCAGGTGATGGGCGCGGACATGCCGACGAACTACGGGATCGCCCAGCAGATTGCCAACAAATTACGCCACGTTCCCGGCACGGCCGATGTCCACGTGCAGCAGATGCTTGGGCTGCCCACGCTGCACCTCGACATCGATCGCAATCTCGTGACCCAGATTGGCATGAGCCCGTTGGACGTGGCCCAGAGCGTGCTGGTTTCTCTCAGCGGCAGCTTCCAGACTGCGCCCAGCTTCTGGCTGAATCCCCAGAACGGCGTGACCTATCAAATGGTGGTCCAGTCGCCGCAATACCGCATGACTTCGCTGCAGGACCTGATGAACTTGCCGATCAACGATCGTTCGGTCCAGAACTCGCAGGTGCTGGGGAATCTGGTGCAGTTGTCCCCGACCTCGCGGCCAGCGGTTGTATCCCACTACGGTATCGAGCCGGTTATCGACGTGTACGCCAGCACGCAGGGGCGCGATCTCGGAGCGGTGGCCCGGGACACGCAGAAACTCCTGCAGCCTTTCATGGACCATCTGCCCCGGGGCAGCCGCATCGTCGTCCGCGGACAAGTCGAAACCATGCGATCCTCGTTCGTCGGCTTGGGCATCGGGCTGATGGGAGCGATCCTCCTGGTCTATTTTCTGATCGTGGTGAACTTTCAGTCCTGGCTGGATCCCTTCGTCATCATCACGGCCCTTCCGGGAGCGCTGGCGGGAATCGCGTGGATTCTCCTGCTGACGCATACCACGTTGAGCGTACCGTCGCTGACCGGAGCTGTCATGTGCATGGGCGTGGCGACCGCCAATTCCATCCTGATGGTATCGTTTGCGCGCGACCGGATGCAGGTCGGCGTGCCCGCCGTGCGGGCGGCGCTGGAAGCGGGTTACACTCGAGTTCGCCCCGTCCTCATGACCGCGCTGGCCATGGTAATCGGCATGTTCCCCATGTCTCTGGGCCTGGGTGAGGGTGGCGAGCAGAACGCGCCCCTGGGCCGGGCGGTCATCGGCGGCCTGTTGTTCGCGACTGTGGCAACATTATTCTTTGTGCCCTGTGTCTTCGCCATGGTTCACAGCCGTCGAGAAGCGCGGGCGAGTGAAATAAAGCAAGCTGAGTAAGCACGGCGTTCTTAAGGGACGGCAGGATCGTCTAGAGTCGACCGACGGAGGGTCGACCGAGTAATCATAGCGAGTGACCATAGAGAGCAATCATGCAGAACGAGCCAGAAAATAGTCAGTTGATGGGCGAATCCCAGCACACTCCGCCAGAGGTCACGGCGCCTCCGGAACTGCCACCGGCACCACCGCGCAAGGCTGTGATCATCGTCGTTTTGGTGGTGGTTGTGCTCGTGCTGAGCGGTGTCGCCAGCATGTTCAGCCGGTTTCGTGCCGGACGTGCGCTGGCCAAGGAAACGGAAATCGATTCCGTTGCCACGGTCTCGGTCGTTCACCCCATCGCGGAAAAGCCCGACGAAGAACTCGTGCTGCCCGCATCCTTGCAGGCGTACGAAGAGTCCCCGATCTACGCTCGCACCAACGGATACCTGTTGCACTGGTATCGCGACATTGGCAGCCACATTCATCAGGGCGAACTGCTCGCCGACATCGATACGCCGGAAGTCGATCAGGAATTATCCCAGGCTCGCGCCAGCCGTCAGCAGTCCTCCGCGCAGTTGGATATTGCGAAGATTTCCGCCGAGCGCTGGCAAAATCTGCGCAAGACGGACTCCGTTTCTCAGCAGGAAAACGACACGCAGACCAACGCCTACCAGCAAGCCGTCGCTAACCTGGCTGCAGCCGACGCCAACGTTCGCCGCCTCGAGGAGTTGGAGTCGTTCAAGCACGTTTACGCTCCCTTCTCCGGTGTGCTGGTCAAGCGCAATGTCGACCCCGGCGCGCTCATCAACGCCGGCTCGGCGGGCATGGAGTTGTTCATCCTGGCCAAGGTTGATCCCCTGCGCGTCTTCACCAACGTTCCCCAGGCCTATTCACCCGCCATCAAAAATGGGATGCCGGCCTACATTACGCTCCAGGAAATTCCCGGGCAGAAGTTTCGAGGAACAGTGGCGCGCACTGCCGAGGCTATCGATCCCGCGACTCGCACCCTGTTGACCGAAGTGGATGTTCCCAATAAAGACGGCCGG
>DATHQJ010000042.1:0-2903 GCA_035482825.1 Binatus sp. (SeqCode)
ATCAGGCGGCACTGCAGGCGGCACGATCACGGCGGGCAATCTGGCAATTCCGCCCGGCATGCCGCAGTGGGACAGTGGTGTGCCGATTTACGGAGCCAACGTAAGCACGTCCCTGCTGAATTGCTTTAACAATCCCTGCCCGATCATGAGCGTGGATCGCAACCTCACCACTCCCTACGTTTGGAACTGGACGCTCAACTTGCAGCACGCGTTCACTCCGAATCTTTCGATGGAAGTCGCGTATGTGGGCAATCGCGGGACGAACCTGACGGGCATTCGGGATATCAACCAGCCGCCGGTGGGATCGGGATGGACGACGAATCAACCCGGGTCTGACGGATCACTCACCGCTTGCCTCGCCAGCGCGTCGACGGGATATAACAACTGCAGCGTAGATTCGGGCTTTGAGCAACTCAACCAGCCGTTCAACGCGAAGTTCCCGTACCTGAGCAATATTTTCCAGATGGGGAACGTCTACCGTTCAAACTATGACGGCTTGCAAGTCACGCTGAACGCGCGGAACTACCACGGCCTGAGCATGGTGGCTGGCTACACCTACGGTCATGCACTCGATGACGTCGGCGCGAACTGGGACTTCGGCTACGGCGCAGGCCTCCCCCAGGACTCCACCCACGTTCAGCGCGAATACGCGAACAGTGATTTTGACATGCGACACCGTCTGACGGCTTCTCTCACCTATGCCATCCCGGGACGAAAAGGCGCCGGACAGATGCTGGAAGGCTGGGAGATCAACTCCATTATCACTTTGGCAAGCTCGCAATACTGGGGACCGATCGATTTGGGGACGGATGCTGCAGGCGTCGGACCGCTGCCGGTAAGTCCGCCGGCGAACGAGCCCATCCGCTGGAGCTTTTACGGGAAGCCCTCCGACTTCAAGTCAACCCCGACGGGGATACCGTATTTCTCCGGCGCCAGTAACGCGAACTGCGCAGCCAAGGCACTAAGCGTCGATGGCGGCACCGCGGGAGCAGCCACGGCTTCCTTGAATCTTTTCGGCTGCTATGCCCAAGGCGCCTCCCTCATGCTTCCGCCGCCGTTGGGACAATTCGGCAACATGTCGCGGAACATGTTCCCCGATACCGGCTTCAGGAACTTCGATTTCTCGATTGCCAAGAACTGGCACTTGGGCGAGCGCGTCCATGCCCAGTTCCGGGCTGAGCTTTTCAACATTCTCAACCATCCCAACTTTGCCAATCCGTACGGCGGGCAGAACGGATTCGGCTTGAACGATCCGTCGGCGCGGCCCTTCGGCTGCGGGTGCGCTACGCCGGACGTGGCGGCGGCGAATCCGGTCATCGGATCCGGCGGGAGCCGGGCTGTGCAGTTGGGATTGAAGTTCGCGTTCTAAGTAGTTTGTCAACAACTGGGGCTGGACTGACTCCGTCCGGCCTTTTCTTATCGACTCGGCTCGCTTCGCGGCGAGCCGCCCTGGCGAAGAGCAGGGCCTGAAGGCCCAATTTTTTCTGGATCGCGAACGTGGCCCTAAAGGGCCGCTCTTCCACGGTTGCTCCAGACTAGGACTACGCATTCATGAAAAACAAAATTGCATTTATAACCTTGTTGTTGACTGTGGCGGCAATCGCGGCAGGAACGGCGTTTGCCCAAACCTCCTCACAAACTTCCGCTCCGAAGGAGGAACGGCGCGAACGGACTATTGATGAAGTCAAGACGGAGGCGGTTCGCCGCGCCGAAGTTGGGCAGTATCCGCTGATCGGGCTCGATCCCGCGGATGTGAAGGAAGCATTCGAGAGCATCCACACTGCCGACAAAGACGAATGGGCCGCGGGTTTCATGCGCGTCGCGGATCGATACTTCAACGAAGCGAAGTCGCTGGAGAAATCGGATCCCTCAAAGGCCAACACCGACTACATCCGCGCCTGGCGAATCTATTCTTTCGGGCGCTGGCCGATTCCGGCGTCTCCGGGCAAGCAGCGGTCGTATGAGAAGGCGCTGGAGGCATTTCTGGCGCACGCGCGTTTTATGGATCCGCCGCTAGAAGTGGTGCGCATTCCTTTTGAAGGCAAGGAAATTGTCGGCTACCTGCGTCTGCCAAAAAATGCCAAGGGACCGGTGCCGCTAGTGATTGCGGTCAACGGACTCGACAGCCGCAAGGAAGATCTCACGGAAAGCTTCGGCGCGATTCTTCCCTTCGGCATTGGATTCCTCGCGGTCGACGGCCCCGGCACCGGGCAGGCTCCGATTAAGGTCAGTGAGACTTCCGAGCGGATGCTTTCGAAGGTCATCGACTATGCGCAGTCGCGTCCGGAGATCGACAAGAACCGCATCGCCATGCACGGCGTGAGTTGGGGCGCGTATTGGGCCACCAAAATGGCGATCGTGGAGCGCGCCCGCCTGCGCGGTTGCAGTGCGCAGTCGCCTCCGGTGGACCGATTTTTCCAGAAGGAATTTCTGATGAACTCGTTGCTGGGCAATCGCGAATATCTTTTCGATCAGGTGCCCGCGCTGATGAATATTCTCGAAGGCGCGCACTCGCTCGACGAGATGGGCGAGGTCTTGCCGAAAATGTCGCTGGTGCGCCAGGGCCTGCTGGGCAAGCCCATGGCGCCCATGCTCGTAATCGCGGGCGTACTCGACACCCAGGTTCCCATCGAAGATGAATACCTGCTGCTGAGCAAAGGCGATGTGCCGAAAGAAGCGTGGATTAATCCGCGAGGCGGACATCTGGGAAGGCAGGTCGGAGTATGGCCCGATCCCCTGATCTTCAAGCAGGTCATCATCCCCTGGCTGGTAAAGGTGCTGGAGGCGCCGGCAAACTAGAAAACTGAATCTCGGGAATTCTCGTCATCATCTGACTGTATCGATGCGGAACTCCCGCAGAAACCCACCCTCCAGGTGAAGCAATGACAAGAACAGCTCTCGTT
>DATHQJ010000043.1:0-16043 GCA_035482825.1 Binatus sp. (SeqCode)
TGAAGCGCGGCATCGAGAAAGCCGTCTCTCTCGTCTGCGGAGCCTTCGACAAGAAAACCGGCGAACGCGCCAAAGGCGAACTAGACAAGTTCTCCAAGCCCGTCTCCGGCGAAATGATAGCCCAGGTCGGCACGATAAGCGCGAATAACGATGACACTATTGGGCACATCATTGCTGAAGCTATGAAGAAAGTCGGCAAGGATGGCGTCATCACCGTTGAAGAGTCGAAGACTCTGGAGACGCAGTTGGAAGTGGTCGAGGGGATGCAGTTTGACCGCGGATATCTGTCTCCTTACTTTGTTACTGATCCGGAGCGGATGGAAGTTTCGCTGGAGAATGCTTACATTCTGATCAACGAGAAGAAGATCAGTTCCATGAAGGATCTTCTGCCCTTGCTGGAGCAGATTGCTAAGAGCGGGAAGCCGTTGCTGATTATTGCTGAGGACGTTGAAGGCGAAGCGCTTGCTACTCTCGTGGTTAACAAGCTGCGTGGAACGCTGCAGGTCGCGGCCGTTAAGGCTCCGGGCTTCGGCGATCGGCGCAAGGCGATGCTGCAGGATATCGCGATCCTCACGGGTGGCAAGGCCATCACGGAAGATCTCGGCATCAAGCTCGAGAACGTGCAGATCAGCGATCTCGGCCAGGTCAAGAAGATCACCATCGACAAGGACAACACCACTCTCGTCGAAGGCAAAGGCAAGCACTCGGAGATTGAAGGCCGCGTGCGCGAGATTCGCAGCCAGATCGACAAGACCACCAGCGACTACGACCGCGAGAAGTTGCAGGAGCGGTTGGCCAAGCTGGTCGGTGGCGTAGCCGTCATCAAAGTCGGCGCCGCAACCGAGACTGAAATGAAGGAAAAGAAAGCCCGCGTGGAAGACGCGATGCATGCCACCCGCGCAGCCGTGGAAGAGGGAATTGTCCCCGGCGGCGGAGTTGCACTGGCCCGTTGCGCCGCCACACTCGAAAAGGTGAAGTCGGACGGCGATGAGCAGATCGGTATCAACATCGTCCGCCGCGCTATCACCGAGCCCCTGCGCATGATCGCCGAAAACGCCGGCGAAGAAGGCGCAGTGGTTCTCGGCAAGGTGCTGGATTCGAAGGAAACCAACTTCGGCTACAACGCCTTCTCCAACGAATACGAGGATCTGGTCAAAGCAGGCGTGCTCGACCCGACAAAGGTCGTCCGCACCGCCCTGCAAAATGCCGGATCCATCGCCAGCCTGATGCTCACCACCGAAGCCCTGGTAGCGGAGATTCCCGAAAAGAAGGAAGCTCCCGCCCCGGGTGGACACGGTGGCGGCGGCATGGGGGATATGTACTAGGACCAGCCGTCCAGGCAGACGCGCCTTCGGCGCAAAATCAAGCCCCGCTCGCAAGAGCGGGGCTTTTCTTGTGCAGGGAGGGAGCGAGACTAGGGGTCCGCGCTAGGCGGATCTCCTACTTGCAGAATGAGAGTGATAGTTGATCGAACTAGCGGCAGGCCCGAACTAAATCCACAACCCTCTGCGCTGATTCCTGCACCGTCTGGCCTGTCGTTCTCATGTTGAAGGTCTTATAGAACCCCGCCAACTCATTCACGCCTTTCTTCGCCAACTTAACCTGTGCGAGATGGAAGAGGCATATTCCCTGCGCGAGCGAGCCAGTGCTTCGGACCCTTTTCGTAAACTGACAGAGAATAACTTCCTTCTCCTTTTCGAGCTCCCTCCGAAGATCGGCAACTGTTGTGAATCCGGCATAGCGTAACTCCTCTGCGAGCAGCTTGCCCCTCGCCGGTGAGTACAAACTCGCCGCTCCGTGTTTTGCCATCGCCATGTCTAGCTCCAAGCAGAGTTTATCCGTGCGGCAAAACGCAACGATGGACAGATCGTCGATTTCCACTTGGGAGGGCTCTACTCCGATCTCGTGTTCGACGCGGGCAGCGTAACTTTCTAGCTCCTCCCTGATGCTCTTGAACTCCTGATCGCCCATTTCTAGCAGACCGGCCAAACGAGAAAATCGCCTTCGGATCGGGGAAGGCACCGTGGTATTGGGCTTATACCCTAGGTCGTGCTCAATTTCCGCCCAGGCATGCTGCAGGATCGATCTGATCTGGACCTCGCACTGGGCTCCGGCGTACCGGCGGTTTTCTGCAAGCTTGAGCCGCTCGGCGTGGAGACCGCAGATGTAGTGCAATGAGAGATAACCGAAGCCATCCGGATCAAGGAGTCTGCGCTTATCGATCGACCGCTCGCGGTCAATATGGAACTCCCGCTCGACGAGAGTGCCAATCTTATCGACCTCATCCTCAAAGTGAGTTATAACTCGGACGCCGGCGATATCTGTGATCTCGCCGAGATGTTTGTAGTCCTTGCCTTCGCGACGTAACTTCTCTTCCAGTTTGTGGCGTTCTTTGAGGCGCGAGGTCACCGAGTGGACTCGATGCCCCTCAACCTTCACCAGTTCCTTGACGAGGGACTCACACCTTCCAGCAAACTCTAGGTATCGGTCCTTCTGTCGGTCGTACTCGGCCAGTATCGTGGATATGCTTTCGTCGTCCATCGTTCGCTCTTTCGCCAACCTCGATCGGACACACCCGAAGTATAAGCCTCGTTTGGCTGGCCCACACAACGCGGTTTTCGTTGTGTGGGAATCGATGCTACGGAATCTCACTGCCGGGTGCCTCATCCTTTGCGTACTTTGCAAAGGGTAGGCAATTACAAGGCTCGGGGGAGCCGTGAACAGACGAGACACTCACCAATTTTTGGAAATCACGGGCCCACGTACAGGACCCCATAATGTGCACAAAACAAAAACGGCCTCAAAGATTGAGGCCGTTTCGTTTGGTTCGCACCCGGTCAAGGTCATTCTTATTATCGCGCCCTCTCAATACTGGATCAAGAACTTTGCAGGAAAGAGTCGTGCCCCCGTCAGCACGATCTCCCATTTTGAAACTTCCTCCGAAACCGACGAGCTCCCGATTCCTTCCCGTTTTGGGTCTCCTTCCGCCTCCCTGGGTGCTTTTCTCTATGGCTAGTCCAGGGTTCTTCGTAGATTGTCAGGTTAAGCCGTGCCGTTACCTTTGGCACGATTGACAAACATACAAGCCACGTGTATACATATAACAAGATATCCGATAATTCCTCCGACCCTGCGGCGGCCGCGAAGTTGCTCCCCGTTATCTTTCAGGGCGACTCGAAACGGGTTCTGCAGAGCTTTCCAGATGGGGTCAGGAACGACCTCGGGTATGCTTTGTACCGCTTGCAACTCGGGCAGATTCCTCCCGACCGGAAACCTGTTCAAGCGGTCGGGGCGGGCGTTTATGAACTGCGCGAAGGCGATGCGAGGGCGTGGTATCGGGTACTGTACATCCGACGCCAAAAAGTAATCCAAGTTCTCCACTGCTTCGAGAAGCGGACGAATGCCATCGAACAGAAAGATATTGAGACCGCCAAGACGCGCCTCAAGCGCGTACTGGAAGCCGAACGCGAGGAAAAGAAGAATGCCAAACAAGCGCTCCGCAGAAAATGAATACCGAGTCACAGGGAGCGTATTGGACGAACTCGGGCTGGATCGGCAAGCGGCCCTCGAACTGAAACTGAAAGCGGCGTTGCATCAGAACATTCTGCAGTTGGTAAAACGACGCGGGTACCGAGCCCGCGATCTGGAACGAATCCTAAAAATTCAGCAACCGCGCGTGAGCGAGTTAATGCGCGGCAAGCTCTCCACGTTGAGCGTGGCGCGGCTGCTGCTCTATGCCGACCTATTGGGAGCCGAGGCGGAAGTGAAATTCAAGAAGGCTCGCGCCCACGCGGCGGCATAGCTTGAATCCAGCCCCGCTCGCAAGAGCGGGGCTTTTCTTCGTTCAAGCAGGCTTATACGCCAATCAAACGTTGGCCCCAAGGCGGCGAAGCCGTCTGACCTGAAACAACGCGGTCAAATGCAATATCAGGAACATCGGAACCAGGAAAACCGGAATCAGCACCAATGGCAACTGGGTCATTGCAGCCGGCGAACCCGTTCGGTAGAGGTTGGGGGCGAATAATGGAACAACGGCCCCGATACTCACGGCCACGGCAAGGTCCAAAATCCCAGAGAGATTCCAGGCCACGAATCTGTTGCCGGCAGCAAAACCCGGCCGACGGAGCAGTGATGCCAGGATCAAGGGAGCCGTCACGCCAATCGCCATATCGCCGAGCCCCGCCGGCCAGGCGAAGATTCCAGGCAAGATGCGATAGCTGTACAAAGTCAGAAATCCGAAGCCTGCCCATCTCCACGCCTGCATCCCCACAATCAACCGAAGATCGGCCGAGAGAACAAATTGCCGCAGTGACGGGCTGGTCCAATATCCCAGCAGAAAGAGCCCTAGAGGAACCACGAGACCAATCAGCAAGGCAAGCGGTGGCGCCCCCGGGGACGTAACGAAGGCTCCGCGTGTACCCAGGACAAGAACCAGCGCCAACCAGGCAAGAAAAATGGTGGCGACGGAAGCGAGTGTCCCCGAAACCGCCGGACTATTCGGGTGATGGATGTGCGATAAAACGGTGTCTGCCATGATGTTCACTCCTCTCTTGTTGTCACTTGCAGTTTGCAAGTTACTGGCGAATGTAGCATACTAACTTGCACTATGCAAGTCACAAAATCTGACGGCAAGCCAAAAAAGAAAAAAGAGAATACGGCAGCGCACGATTTTCGCCGCTCACGCTGCGCTGTCGCCTGCACCCTCGACCTGGTTGGGGATAAATGGTCTTTGCTGGTGGTTCGGGATCTGCTCGGCGGCAGTGCGACCTATGGAGACTTGCAGCACTCGTTTGAAGGCATTCCCACCAACATCCTCGCGGACCGCCTCAAGAAGCTGGAAGAGTCGGGCATCATCGCCAAATCCGCGTACCAGGAACGTCCGGTGCGCTACTCGTATGAACTCACGGAGAAGGGGCGATCCCTGGGAGACGTTCTGCTCGCTCTGGTGCGATGGGGGAAGAAACATATACCGGGTACGCAGGCTCTGGTGAGTCCAACCCTGAATCCAAAGAACGTCCATACGAAGCCATCTTGAAGTCTCGGTCTGTCGTAACCCTCAGGTTCAAACGGAACGGGGCCCAGACAACACGGTTTCCCACCCTCAGCTGCGCCTGATTAGCTTACTGGTTAACCCATCCCCAAAGAGTTATCTCCTCTGTTATCAACAACGTAATACATAGTTGTATGTACATTATTGTACGTCAGAATGTTCCTGCAGGAACGTATATAGAATTTACCTAGCCGTATTTTCAACGACTTAGCCGCCCCGCGAAGTGGGAAAAATTCGCCCCGATTAACTCTCCCCTCGATTAACTCTCCAACGAAGGCGTGACTATCGTGGCGTAGGGACATCTCTTGCCATTGTGTCCCGTGGAGTCGTGTTCCCGCAGCAGACCGATGGCAAAGCGCTCGGCCCGTGCGGCGGCATCCTTTTGCTCGGAGGTCAGGCCGGGGGTTACTGCGAGCCTGCGGACGTCCGAGAGATGTTGCTCGAGCTCATCCTTGGTTCGGCATTCCATAGTTCCACATTCTAAAGCACAAAATTCTAAAGCGCGCTCGCTTGGGAATCTTTCTTCATACTTGTCGTGTGGAGTGCGGGTGGCGGACAGTGAACCGACGGGACAGTTGCTCATCCGGAGCCAGGAAGGAAGCCGTGCAACCTATTTCTTGTTTACGCTGCAGGCGGGAGATCGAGGCGGGGCACAAGTCGGTGGCGGTGTATATGTTTGCGCAGACGGTGGGAGTGAAGCCGCGGCAGAAGTCGGGGGCGCAGCGGATTTGTTTTTGTCCGCAGTGCGCGGTGTCGCTGGCCATGGGGATGCCGCCGGAGGGCGCGCTCAACCTGGCGGCGTGGGACATGATCCGCGACATTGTCAGCGCGGAGCCTTCGCTGAATTACGCGGCGTGGGAGAGTTTGCGGGGCGGACAGGCGCTGCTGGGGACGGGCGAGGATTCGGAGTCGAAGGCGGTTTCGCAGGGCGGGGTAAACTGGGGCAGCCATGTCTCCTACGCTCGGCAACGGCAAGGTCTGCTACCTAGAGATTCCCGCGATCGACGTTGCGCGATCCGCTGAGTTTTACAAGAACGTGTTCGACTGGAACGTGCGGCAGCGCGGCGACGGAGCGACTGCGTTTGATGACGGTGTGGGTGAAGTGAGTGGCGCGTTTGTAATGGGTCGGCCGCCTGCCTTGGCTCCGGGATTGATGGTGTACATCTGGGTTGAAAGCGCGGCCGCGACGGTTGAGGCGATTGTCACGAACGGGGGAGAGATCGTGCAGGAGATTGGCGGGGATGCTCCGGAGATTACCGCGAGGTTTCGGGATCCGGGCGGGAATGTGCTGGGGATCTATCAGGAGCCGTCGTGAATTCGGGACCACCGGGCTGAAGCCCTGCTTTTATTTTTGCGCGCTTTACGCGGCGCTGAAGCGCCGCTCTTCCACGGTGCTGGCCGGACGCTCTTCACCCGCAAAGCGGATTCCTCCTGTCTCGCTGCGCTCGCGCGTCGGAATGACAAAGGGTTGGAGGCGTTGCTCTCCCGCGTATAGTATTTCTGGCTATGGATAAGAAATTTCGGGTGTTTGCTACTTGTGATATTGGCGAAGCGATTGGACTGCTGCGGTCGCGGGGATATGAGGTCGAGCTTTATCCGCGGCCGGAGGCGCCGGCGAAGAAGTTGATTGTGGAGAAGGTGAAGTCGGGCGTAGACGGGCTGATCACCACGCTGCGCGATGCGATTGATGCGGAGATTTTTGAGGCGGGCAAGGGATCGTTGAAAGTTGTGGCGCAGTTTGCGGTGGGGTTTGACAACATCAATCGGGCGGATGCGAACCGGTACAAGGTTCCGTTCACGAATACGGCGGACGTGCTCACCGAAGCGACCGCGGAGTTTGCCTTTTTCATGATGGGGACGCTGGCGCGGAAGATGTGGGCGGCGGAGCAGTTGACGCGGGAAAATAAATGGGGATACTGGCATCCTTATTTGCCGTTTTTGGGAGATGAGGTGACCGGGAAGACTGTCGCCGTGATTGGGACGGGGCGTATTGGGCTGGCATTCATCAAGAAGTGCGTTGGGTTCGATATGAATGTTTTGTGTTATGACCCGGCGTACGAGAATCATGCGTTTGTGAAGACGATTCAGGAGATGAACGACTTCCGCCACGCCAACGGATTTAACAAGGAGCTGGCCTGGATCAAGTACGTTCCCTTTGAAGAGGCGCTGCGCGGGGCAGACTTTGTCAGCGTACATGTGCCGCTACTGCGGGCGGGGGAGAGCGCCACGCCGACTTATCATTTGTTTAACGAGAAGAATTTGCGGCTGATGAAGACTTCAGCGTATCTGGTGAACACTTCGCGGGGTCCGGTGGTGGACGAGGCGGCGCTGGCACGGGCGCTGCGGGAGAACTGGATCGCGGGAGCGGCGCTGGATGTGTATGAGAAGGAGCCGCTGCCGGTGGATTCTCCGCTGCGCGATCCGGCGATTGCGGATCGCTGCCGGTTGATGCCGCACTTTGCCAGCGCGGCGCGGATCACGCGGCTGTCGACCGATCCGGAGAAGGGGATGGCCGGGCGGTGTGTGCAGGGCCTGATGGACGTGCTCGAGGGGAATTATGGCGGAGATGTGACGAAGATGCCGTATGTCGTTAATAAGGAAGCGTTTGCGAAGTAATCGTCGTTTGCAGAGGAACCATTCCCGGTACGGGGTTAAATTAGAATGGATCGGAACGTTTCGTGGTACGGAGGGACCGGTTGCGCGTACAATGTGGACGTAATTATGTGGGGTTAAGGATCGGATGAATAAGAGACTGTGGTCGACTGTTCCTCGCGGGCTGCTGTGCGGCCTCACGCTTTGCAGCGCGCTGCTTTGTACCTCGGCATGGGCGCTGGATTCCGATGGCCGCCCGCCGTTGATGCTGGAGCCAACGCCGAAAGAAGTGCAGCTGCGCGACGGGGGGTTTCGCGTGCGGGCGAGGACCAAGATTTTCGTGCTCCTCGGGCATCAGTCGGAGGATCGCATCGCTGCGGAAACTCTGGCGGAAGAAGTTGCGGATCAGTCGGGGTTGAACCTGGACATTTTGGGGATGAAGCCTGCGGGCAAGGCGGAGGGTGGCGCGATCGTGCTGGCTCGTTTGCAGGACGCGCGGGTGCGGCGGTTTCTGGCGCGGCACGGACTGCGGGCCGACCAGGTTGTGGGCGAGGGTGGATATCTGTTGTTCTCCGACAAGACGCATCTGATTGTGGCGGCCAACTCGGGTGAAGGATTGTTTTACGGGGTGCAGACGCTGCGGCAATTGCTGCGGCCGGCTGGAAAAGGATTGATTTGTCCCGCAGTGGGGATCCGCGACTGGCCGGGGTTGGTGAGTCCGCAGCTGGCGAGGCGGTAGGTTCGAAGTTCGGGAGTCAGGATTTAGGTGGTGGTCAGGTTCAGGCGTCCCGTCCGGGACGCCGTTTCATTTTTCGGTGGCTTTCCCGGTGTTGAAACGCTGGGCTATTGTCGGGCGTGCCTCTGGCACCTGGTGTTGCGGCGCCCTCCTTACTTTCCTTCCATAAAACTTTCCCTTTCATCGCATAGAATCCATGCATGTTTGCAGGTAAGAGGTTTTCGGATCGGACGGACTGGAAGCTGGCGCAGAACCGGTTTACGGTTGCGCTGGAAGAAGTGCGCGCGAGCGGGGCGAAGATTCTTGATTTGACGGTTTCGAATCCTACGCGGGTGGGGCTGTATTACGACGAGCGGGCGATTCTCGGGGCGCTGGCTTCGCCGCGGGCGCTGGATTACGATCCGCAGGCTAAGGGGTTGCTGGCGGCGCGGGAGGCGGTGAGCGGATATTACCGAGACCGGAGTGGTTGTGGTGGGAGCGACGTTGCTGACAACGAGGCTACACATGGGATCGAGGTTGATCCTGAGCGGATTGTTTTGACCACCAGCACCAGCGAGGGGTATTCGTTTGTGTTTCGGTTGCTGTGCAATGCGGGGGACGAGTTGCTGGTGCCGAAACCGAGTTATCCGCTGTTTGAGTTTTTGGCGGATTTGCAGGATGTGCGGCTGGTGCCGTATCCGCTCATTTATGACCACGGATGGCAGATGGATTTTCCGTCGCTAGAGAGCGCGGTGACGGAGCGGACGCGGGGGGTGGTGGTGGTGCATCCCAATAATCCCTCGGGGTCGTTTGTGAAGGCGGGGGAGATGGAGATGCTGAATTCGTTTTGCCGCGAGCGGGGGCTGGCGGTGATTGCGGATGAGGTGTTCTTGGATTATGGTCTGGATGATTTTGCGCACGAGCCAAGAGCAAAATCAACCCCTAGGTCCCTCCACGCGCCATTGGACCGGCATTCACCGGCCCAATGGCTTGGTCGGGATGACAATTCGGCGGGAGAGCATGCGAGTTTTGCCGGGAATCAGGCCGTGCTGACCTTTACGTTGAGCGGGCTGTCGAAGATTTCGGCGTTGCCGCAGATGAAGGTGGCTTGGGTGGTGACCAGCGGGCCGCGCGAGGAAGTGGCAGCGGCGATGGGGCGGCTCGAAGTCATTGCCGATACTTATCTTTCGATGAATGCGCCGGTGCAGTGGGCGGTGCCCGCGCTGTTGGAGCAGAGGAAAGATATTCAGCGGCAGTTGCTGGAGCGAGTTCACGCGAATCTCGCCGAGCTTGATCGGAAACTGGCGGGGCAGAAGGCTTGCGAGCGGCTGAGCGTCGAAGGCGGGTGGTATGCGGTGTTGCGGGTTCCGGTGACGAGGTCGGATGAGGAGTTGGCGATTGCGTTGGTTCGGGAGAGAGCGGTGGTGGTGCATCCGGGACATTTTTATGATTTTTCCAGCGACGGATATTTAGTGTTGAGTTTGATTACGGTGGAGGGGGAGTTTGCGGAAGGGATCGGAGCAGTCCTGGATAAGTTGAATTCGTAGAGGCGTAACTCCAGCAGTGGAGGGTGAAGTAGCGCCCAACCTTGAGGGCTGGGGCAGCATCCCACTTGGTCACTATTGGAGGGAACCATGCATCGTGGAAATAGATATTTGGCTGCACTCTTTGTTTCTGGGGCGTTATTGGCGCCGCTGGGTGCTAACGCCTTAGGGCCACAGGATGATCGGGACCATGAGCGGCACGAGCGCGATGAACGGCGGGTATACGACCGGGATCACAAGGACTATCACAGCTGGGACGATCGCGAGGATCGAATGTACCGGCGCTGGTTGGAAGATCGGCACGAGGCGTACGTCGAGTTCGAACAGCTCAAACACAAAGAGCAGCGGGCTTACTGGAACTGGCGGCACGAACACGCGGAGCATGAAGAGCACGAGCACCAGTAGCTGGGCGAATCGTAGGCTTTAGCTCAATCCCAGAACGGCGGAGGATCTTATCCTGCGCCGTTTGCCGTTTTCGAATGAATTAATGTTTCACGAGGAAGGGGTTGGTCTCGCGTTCTTCGCCGATGGTGGTCAACTCGCCGTGGCCGGGGACGACTACGGTTTCGTCGGGCAGAGCCAAGACTGTGTCGTGGAGGGAGCGGAGGATTTTTGGCATGGAGCCGCCGGGGAGGTCGGTGCGGCCGATGGAGCCGGCGAAGAGGGTGTCGCCGGCGATCAGTTTCTTTTCTGCGGGGAAGTAGAGGCAGATGCTGCCTTCGGTGTGGCCGGGGGTGTGGAGGATTTGGGCAGTGAGCGAGCCGGCGGTGACGAGTTCTCCGGTGGTGACGCTGCGGTCGATTTCTACCTTTCCTGGAGGAAGCACGCCGATCCAGGTGGCTTGTACGTCTAACATTTTCAGCAGGGCATAATCATTTTGGTTGAGCAGGATGGGGGCGCCGGTGGCGGCGCGGAGTTTCATGGCTCCGCCGACATGGTCGATGTGGGCGTGGGTGACGACGATTTGTTTGACTTGAAGATTGTGTTTGCGGATTATGCCGAGGATGTCTTCGATCTCGTCGCCGGGGTCGATGACCATGGCTTCGTGGGTGGATTCGTCACCGATTACCGAGCAGTTGCATTGCAGGGGGCCGACGGGGAGGATTTCGTGGATCATGGGTTTATTGTACAAATCATTACCACGGGGGACACGGGGGTTGCACAGAGTTACACAGGGGGCGAGCACCAACGTTCTTCTTGCGTTTCTCTGTGTTCGCTGTGGTGAATTTCGACGCTTCTTCGTTGCGGGACTTGCCGGGCGGGGATGGTTGGGGAGACAATACGCGCGCGTGTATTGGAGGGTTTGGAGTGGCGAAATATCGGCAGCATGGGTATCAGGATCGCGATCGGGAACCGCGGGGTGAGCCGCGGAGTGAACAGCCGCGGAAAGCGCCGGTGGAGCGCAAGAGCGGTCCACCGAAGTGGGACCATGCGCTCGGGCCGAAACCGCTCAATCTGCCGGGCACGCGGGCGGTGTCTCGGTGCGCGCAGTGCGGGACTTTGCTGCAGGGGGTGTCGGCGACGGGGCAATGTCCGAAGTGCGGGTTTGAGTTGCATTCGTGCAAGCAGTGCACTTACTTCGATCCGGGGAGCCGCTTTGAGTGCATGCAGCCGGTGAAGGAGCGGATCGCGAAGAAGGACACGCGGAATGAGTGCGAGTTGTATGAGATTCGGGTGACGCGGGAGAAGGAGACTTCGACTCCGGCGAGTTTACGGCCGACGAGTGCGCGGGCGGCGTTTGATAATTTGTTTAAGAAATAGAGGGTCAGACCTCAGACCTCGGACCTCAGACTTCAGACTTCCACCCCCGGTGCTGAATCTACTCAGGCCCGAGGTCTGCGGTCCGAGGTCCGAAGTCGCTCTTACGGTTTTTGCGTTGGTCTTAGCAGGATTTCACTTATAAAACTTTGCGGGGCTTGGGTGACCAGCAGGGCGACGGCGTGGGCGATGTCGTTGGGCTGGAGCATTTTGGCGGGGTCTTTGCCGGCGTGGGGGCTGAGTTCGGTTTCGGTGGAACCGGGGCAGATGACCGAGACGCGGACGTGATGCGGGCGCAGTTCTTCGGCGACGGAGTAGGTCAGGCCGTTGAGTCCCCACTTGGAGGCGGCGTAGGCGGCGCCGTTGGGGAGGGCGTTTTTGCCGGCGAGCGACGAGATGTTGATGATGTGGCCCGCGTAGGCGCGAATCATCAGGGGCGCGAAGACGCGGATGGCGAAGTAGACGCCGCGCAGGTTGGTGTTGAGGATGCGGTCCCAATCTTCGGGGAGAAGGTTGTGGAGGGCGTCGTTGAAGCCGGCGACGCCGGCGTTGTTGACCAGGATGTCGAGGCGGCCGAATGTGCTGTCGACGCGGGCCGAGGCGTACTCCATCTGATGCAGGACGGTAACGTCGCAGGGGATGACTTCGGTTTTGCCTCCGGCATCGAGGATGGCGCGGGCGGTGGCGTCGAGGGTGGACTGGGTGCGGCCGCAGAGAACGGTGGTGGCGCCCAGGCTGGCGAGTTTGAGGGCGATGGCGGCGCCGATACCGCGTCCGGCTCCGGTGACGACGGCGACTTGTCCAACTAGCGGCTGTCCGGTGACAGGCGGCCCGGCCGGGGGGTGTCCGGTGTCCATATCTAAGGGTCTCCTTGCGAGTTGCGAGTCGATTGCAGAGTGCGGCGGCGGGATGAGGAACATCCGTCATCCTGCTGTGCGCATCTTAACAATTGCATTCAGAAATCGCATCTAAGAATCGGGTCGTGACGATCACATTTTGGAATCGCAGGTTAACGATGCGAGGTTGACAATCAGGTTGAGAATAAAGTGGAGGACGAATGGGAAGTCTCTTGCCTTCGGCAGAAGAGGTACATATAATCCGGCCAGCCGGGAAAAGGGTCAGGGCGCTTTTGTGTTCGGGCAGGACCCACTTCTTCCGGGGCGCTGCCAGCGAGCCGGCATTCTAGAGCAGGACTTGGAAGCACAGCGGTCCCAAATGCAGTTGCTGCTGAGTGGTAAAGAAATACGTTTCCCAAAAAAGTTATTTCCCGAAGATCCAAGGAGCCATACTGATGAAAAAGATTTTGCTTACGGTTGTGCTTGGGGTAGCAGTGAGTGCGGTAGCACAGAGCAGCACGCCGCCAGCGCAGGGACAATCGTCTACGCCGCCGACCTCAAGCGTGAACCCGCCAACGGGAAGCGTGAACCCGCCAACCGGGAGCGTGAACCCGCCAACGGGTCAGACACCGGCTGCAGCGCCAGTGATTAAGGACCCGGCGGAGTACAACGCCTACGTGGCTGCGAGCCAGCAGACCGATGCGAATGCGAAGATCAGCGGGCTGGAGGCGTTCCTGACCCAGTATCCCAACAGCGTGATGAAGAACCAGGCGCTGGAAATTCTGTTGGTCACCTACCAGCAGGCCAACAACATAAAGAAGGCGATGGAAACGGCTGGCAAGGTGCTGGCAGTGGAGCCCTGCTTTGAGCCTGCTCTGTTCCTGACGTCCTTTGTCGACCGCCAGGCCTCGATAGGTGGCGACCCCAATGGCAAACAGCTGGCAGCCGATGGAGAGAAGGCCGGCCAGCAAGGATTAGATTGCCTGCCAAAGTTCACTAAACCGGAAGGAACGTCGGACGCGGACTTCGAGAAGATGAAAGAACAGATGAAGGAAACATTCCTGGCCGCTAAGGGATGGGGGGCTCTGCAGGATAAGGACAACAAGACGGCGGCCGATTCGTTGCGAGCCGTGCTGGATGCGAATCCTGATGCTCAGAAAGACTTGGGGCTGGTCTATCCGCTGGCAACCGCCTATTTGGGGCAGACGCCACCGGATTACCAGAACGGCATCTGGTTCGCGGCGCGAGCGGCAGCGATTGCTCCGGCGGCCAATCAGCCGGCGCTGGAGAAGTACGCGCGCGGGCAATACATCAAGTTCCATCAGGGGGACGACGGCTGGGCGGACGTGTTGGGAGCGGCGAAGGCCGGTGCGAAGCAGGTTCCGATCGCGCCTCCACCCACGCCGGCTGAACAGGCGCACAAGATGGTACAGGACACGACGCCGGAAAAGATGGACTTCGCTACCTGGGAGTTTGTGTTTAGCAACGGTGCGCAGGCGGATCAGGACGTGATTTGGAATGTCATCAAGGGCAAGGCTATTAAGATGAACGGAACGATCATCAGCACGACCCCGACCGAGTTCATGATCGCGGGCAGTTCGGATGATATCGAGGCGAAGAAGGCGGATATCACTCTGAAATTCGAGGACAAAGTTCCGGTCAAGATGATTCCGAAGGATGGAGCCAGCTTCGACTTCCAGGGCGAGCCTGCGTCTTATACCCCGACTCCGTTCATGATGGTCATGGAGAAGGGCGTATTGATTGTGCCCAAGGCGGCCCCGAAGCCGGTGGTGCACCATAAGCCCGCCGCCGCGGCCGCGCATTAGATCGCCAACGCTTCAACTACTAAGGCAGCCCGCGAGGGCTGCCTTTGGTTTTGGTGCGAGGGCGGCGGTTTTAGTGGAAACGCCTTTTGGGGCCTCACGCACCGTCGGCTGGTAGGGGTCCTTCGACTGCGAGAATGCTTCCGCTTCGCGGAAGCATTCTCTACGCTCAGGATGACAGACCTAAACGATTTCCGTTCAGCGGACGATTTTTTTCTCCATGGTGACGGGGCGGGCGCTGCGGGGCGGGCGCTTGACGCCGTCGCGGAGCTGGCGGACGTCGATTTTCAGCTCAGTGATGGTGCGGCTGAGAGTGTTGCGGTGCATGCCCAATTCGCGGGCGGCGCGACACTGGTTGCCTTTGTTCTCCTGCAGGACGGTCAGGATGAAACGTTTCTTGAATTCACGCACGCCTTCGGAATACAGAATATTGCTGCGGTACATTTGCAGGACAAGCGCTTCCAGTTGATCTTTCACGATGGATCTCTCTCTTTACGACAAATTTTTCACTGCACCGCGGCCTATTTCGGCGGGGAAGCATGGGGGCTGGTCGACTTCTGCGGAGCCTGATGGAGTAGATCGAGACCCTGATTGAAGCGAGCACGCAACTCGGCGGGAGCCAGCCACATCATCGCATTTCCCACGACCAGGAAATAGGGTGCGAGTTGCGAGGCCTGCAGCAGCTTCGAAGTTGGAGTGAATGCCGTCATACCCATCAGGATCACTGCTACCATCAGGCCGCCCTTCAGCAACCCCAAGACTGCGCCGAGGAAACGGTCAAGACCGCTGAGTCCGGATTGCTTCATCACCCAGCGTGCGATCCTGGCGGCAATACCGAACAGGAGCACGATGGCAAAAAAAATGATGAGGAATCCGAGAACCTCAGCCAACCACGGGTTCTTCAAAAACGATTCCAGCCACTCCGCGAGGCTGCGGTACTTCCACGCAGCCACGAGGTAGCCCACGACCAGCCCGCCTATGGTGAGAGCCTCGGAAAAGAAGCCCTGCATGGCGGCGGTTACGACGTTGACGAGCACCAACACACAAATAAGCCAGTCCGCGAGAGTCATGCCGCGCTCCCGCGGGTGGAGATCGTACCAGAAACCTGATTACACATCCAGCTTGCGCCCCGTGAGCTGGAAGTATGCCTCGAGATATTTTTCGCTGGTGCGACGCGCCACGTCCGCGGGAAGCGCGGGCGCGGGCGGTTGCTTGTTCCAGTGAATCTGCTCGAGGTAATCGCGAACGTACTGCTTGTCATACGAGTCTTGCGGCCGTCCTGGAGCGTACTTGTCTGCGGGCCAGAATCGGGAGGAATCAGGAGTAAGGACTTCATCGGCGAGAGTAATGCCTTTGGGGGTGCGTCCAAACTCGAACTTGGTGTCGGCAATGATGATGCCGCGATTGAGAGCGTAGGCTGCGGCCTTTTTGTAGACGCGCAGAGTGAGATCGCGAAGATGGCTGGCGCTTTCGACGCCTACGATATCACACATTTGATCGAAGGAAATATTCTCGTCGTGTCCTGTAGTCGCTTTGGTGGACGGCGTGAAAATCGGCTCGGGAAAGGCGTCAGATTCTTTCAATCCCGCGGGAAGCGTGATGCCGGAGACTTTGCCGGTGGCTTTGTATTCCTTCCAGGCGGAGCCGGAGATGTAGCCACGCACTACGCACTCGACGGGAAACATTTCCGCGCGATGCACCAGCATGGAGCGTCCGCGGAGCTGG
>DATHQJ010000044.1:0-66908 GCA_035482825.1 Binatus sp. (SeqCode)
GGCTGCTGGGCGTGGGGCGGCGGCTGGATGTCGCAACTAGGATCGACCATGAATCTCGGCCACGGCTATGTCGACTTTGCCGGTTCCACCGTAGTGCACGCCGTGGGCGGCTTCGCTGCCATGGCACTGGCGATTATTCTGGGACCGCGTCTCGGCAAGTTCGGTCCGGGAGGAAAAATCCGGGTGTTCCCGGCTCATAATATTGTGTACGTCGTCACCGGCACGTTCATTCTGCTGTTTGGGTGGATGGGCTTCAATCCAGGCTCCACGCTGGGAGCAACCGACTTTCGCATCTCCGTAGTCGCAGTCAACACGAATCTGGCGGCTGTGGCCGGATCGGCTGCGGCGATGCTCATCTGGTATTTCCTTTTCGGCAAACCTGACATCACCATGGCGTGTAACGGAATGCTCGCGGGCCTGGTGGCGATCACCGCTCCGTGCGCGTTTGTGTCGCCGACTTCGTCGGTAATCATCGGAACGCTGGCGGGCTGCCTGGTTTGCGGCGGCGTGCTGTTTAACGAGCGTGTGCTGAAGATCGACGACCCTTGCGGCGCCGTCTCAGTGCACGGATACTGCGGTTGGCTGGGCGCGGTCTGCGTAGGCATTTTTGCGGACGGAACTTACGGCTCGGGATGGAACGGAGTGGGCGCGGCGAATTATTTGGGACACGCGGGACAAGGCGTGACCGGCTTGATTCACGGCGACACAAAACAGTTCTGGTGCCAGCTCATGGGAGCGACTTTGTACGCGGTCTGGGCGTTCGGTGCGACGTTCGTGGTCTTCTGGGCAGTGAACAAGGTGAAGAGCATGCGCGTCCCACCTGAATCGGAAGAAGAGGGCCTGGATGTTCCCGAATTTGGCATGCCGGGCTACCCGGAGGACGCGCTGGTTACCGCTCAATACTGACGCCGGGCGGGTGTTCAAATTAAGTGCCTAAACTTGAGCGCCGATATTATTCAGCATCCGTCAAGCGCCCGGGGGCTCGCCTATGCCGACTCCTGTTGAGCGCGACCGCCATAGCCACGGTCGCTGGTCGTTGCCGGTAATTCTCTGCGTTGTGACGCTGGTCAGTGTCGCAGTACTCCTGTTGCGGGATGCCCGTCCCCGGTTGTTTCCCGCGGGGGCACACGATTTGCTGGCGGCGTTTCCGCTGTTCTTGATCGCCTGCGCCTGTCTGGCTTACGAAGCCATACGCCAGCCGTCCCGTTCGGAGCTGGTCAAAGCGATTCTGCTGGCCTGTGCATTTCTATTCTGGGCTGCCAACCAATTTTGGCCGGGCTTTCGCCTGGCGACGCTGTTCAACGACATCGCTATCGCGCTCTTTGTCTTCGACGTATTTCTGGCGATAATCAGCCGCCCGGTTGAAACTCCCTGAGCGCCGGAATAATCCTGAAGCCGCGGAAAAAGGCTGTCTCGCCGATGCGGTTTTTCGGTAACATACTCGCCATGGTCGAGCTTCGTCGCGGGCTGACTACAAAATGGATTTTGTTGATAACGGCATGCGCCCTGATCCAGCAGGCTTGTGGAGGATCTGGTTATGGAGGAGGCGGCCAGCAAACCTATCCCCCCGCGGCGCCCACCGGCTTGACCGCAGCCGGCAGCAACATGCAGGTCGCTCTCACCTGGAACGCGAGCAGCGGCGCGGCCAGCTACAACGTGAAGCGTGGCACCGTCAAGGGCGGTCCGTACCCGACCGTTTTTCCGTCGACGACAATCAACTACACGGACTCTGCCTTGACCAACGGGACAACTTATTATTATGTGGTCTCGGCGGTGAACTCAGCGGGCGAGAGCGCAAACTCGAGTGAGGCATCGGCCACACCGGCCGGACCGACGACGAACGTCCAGGCCACCATCAACGTGCTCGCGAACCGCCACCCGATCAGTCCCTATGTCTACGGTGGCGCCTTCCCGCAGGACGCTCCAACCATCGGCGATAGTGGTCTGACCGTGGTGCGCTGGGGAGGCAATGCCACCTCTACCTATAACTGGAAGCTCGGCACCGACAATGCCGACAACGACTATTATTTCGAGGATTTCGCCTTTGGCGCGCTCAACAATAGCGCGGATTCCAATTCGACGCAATTCATCACGGACGTGAAGAACGCAGGCGGCACCCCGCTGATGACGATGGTGATGCTGCCGTGGGTAGCGCAGAGCGCTGAGAACGGGAGCAACGGTCACTGGAGTTTTTCGGTCGCCAAGTACGGCGCACAATGCAAAACGGATCCGTTCAACAGCGACGCGGGTGACGGGTTGAAGACTGACTGTGCTACCCAGCTGACCGCCGATCCAACCGACGCTTATGTGCCGATCTATAACGACACCACCACCTCGTGCCCATCTGGCGTGGCATGCGTGTACCGCAGTGAATGGACCGCTGCTCTGGCCTCAGCTTTCGGAAGCGCTCCGCACTTCTACAACATGGACAACGAGATCGATATCTGGGGTGGCACGCATTTTGATATTCATCCCCTGCAATCCGGTTACGGCGAGCTACGTGATACGTATTTGAACCAGGCCCGATTGTTGAAGACATGGGATCCGGCGGCAATCCGCCTGGGGCCGGTGAGCTGCTGCTGGTACTTCTACTGGAATCTGAATTCCACCACCGACAACAAGTCCACGCACGCGGGAATCGATTTTCTGCCCTGGTGGCTGAATGACATCGCGTGGTCCGATGCAGTGGCGGGCACGAGGTCGCTGGATGTATTCGATATCCACGCCTATCCGGACGGGCCGGATACAACGAGCTTTACGCAGGCGCAGAAGCAAGCTCTGGCGGCGCGCATCTACCGCGACTGGTGGGATCCCACGTACGAGAGCGAAGCCACGTACATCCAGAACAACGGCTTCAGTATTGAACCGATCGAGCCGAACCCGTTCCGCATTCCGCGCATGCGCGCCCTGGTTAACCAGATTTATCCAGGGACGAAGTTCAGCATCACGGAATGGAGCGCGGCGTTCGCCGGCGAATCCGATTTCTCCACTGCCCTCGGCGATGCTGACGGCTACGGAATCCTGGGGCGCGAACGGGCCTATCTTGCCTCGCGCTGGACCGCTCCCACTCCCACCAATCCGAACTATCAGGCGCTGAAGCTCTACACCAATTACGACGGCTCGCACCACGGCTTCGGCACGACCTCGGTTTCGGCCATCAACAACGGCAGTCCCAGTTTGTTCAGCGCCTACGCGGCGCTCAACTCTGCTGGCACCACGCTCACGATCATGGTGCTGAATAAAGATCCTGCGAATTCGGCTCAGGTGCAGTTCACGACCACGGGATTCTCGCCCAGCAGTGAGACGACATACACTTTGTCGCAGGCCTCGCCCACCAGCATCGTGGCCTCGTCGTCGCAGTCGTGGTCACCGACTCAAACATTTGCTCCGTACACCGCTACGCTGCTCGTCATCAGCGGAAACGTGACCACGCCTCCGACTTCCGAATGGGACCTGAATCCTGACACCACCATGGTTGCCGCGAGTGGAACCGTCACACTGGCGCCGAAGATCACCAGCGGGACCACCAACGTCACACTCACTTCGGCGGCCTTCGACAGTTATGAAGGAGCGTCTGCTTGCGCAGGGACGATCATGCTAACCACTCCGTCGCTGACTCCCAGTGTGCCGGGTGAGATCACAGTAACGGCAGGCAGCACGCCCGGCTTCTGCCACTTCACGGCGACGGGAACCGACGGCACCGCTTCCCAAACGCAAGGCGGATGGATTGTTGTGGGCAACCCGGCTGCGGCTCTGGCCAAGACGAACGGCGATGCGCAGTCAGGAAGCCCGGGCAGCGTGTTGCCACAGGCACTCACCGTGACGTTGAGTCCGGGTGCTTCTGGTGGGACCAACGTCGGCGCCAGCATCCTTTTTACAACCAGCGCGGGTTCGCTTTCCAACGGGACCAGTAGCGGCGCGAAGGTGATCGCGGTGACCAATAGCTCAGGCGTAGCGTCGGTCACCCTCACGCTTCCGCCGTCCGCGGGACTCGTGTCCGTGACTGCCGAAGGCCCGTACGGGCTCGGCCATCCGGTCGCGCCGGCGTTTACGGAGACGGCGAACTAATTCTCGAGCCGAACGCGGATCGCGGTTGAGAGTCACCCCGGCCGCGCTCACATTCGCATGCCAGGGACGTGGTATGCTTCGCGTGGCATTTTTACGTAACCGTTTACGCAGCGCGTCCCGGTTGACGCGGAGACAAGAGGAGGCTGGGATGCATCTTCGGCGGAATCCGCTTATTTTCTCTTTTCTCGGTTTATTGATTCCCTGCTGTTTCTCTCAGGATGCACCGCCCGCCTATCGTAATCCGAATCTTCCCGCCGAACTGCGGGCCGCGGATCTGGTGAAGCGGATGACGCTGGAAGAGAAAGTGGATCAGATTGCGGGGGGCCGGCGGCGTTCCATGGCCGCAGCCAGTCCTGAAGCCAAGGAAATTTTTGAAGGCCTCAGCAAACTCTATCGCGAAGATTCGCAAGTGAGCGCTCACGATGCCGCCGAGGCGCGCAATCGAGCGCAACATTTCCTGATGGAAAAAACGCGTCTGGGAATCCCCGCAGTTTTCCAGGGCGAAGCCTTGCACGGATTCATGGCCTACGGCAGTACCAGCTTTCCGCAGGTGCTGGGCCTGGCCAGCACGTGGGATCCGGAGCTGGTGCAGCAGGCATTCACGGCTGCAGGGGACGAAATGGCATCTGCAGGGGTCAATCAGGCGTTCTCACCGGTGTTGGACCTGGGGCGCGACCCGCGCTGGGGAAGAACCGAAGAAACCTACGGCGAAGATCCGTATCTCGTCGCGCACATGGGAGTCGCGGCCATCAACGGACTCCAGGGTACTACAGGGATGATCGACCGGCATCATGTGATGGCCACCATGAAACATTTTGCCGCGCACGGCCAACCGGAGAGCGGAACCAACACGGCTCCGGCGAATTTTTCTGAGAGAGATTTGCGCGAGACCTTCTTAGTTCCCTTTCGCGCCGCCGTGCAAGATGCGCACGTGGGCAGTGTGATGGCTTCTTACAACGAGATCGACGGCATTCCGTCGCATGTCAATCCCTGGCTGCTGGATCGCGTGCTGCGCCAGGAGTGGGGATTCCGCGGCTATGTTTCGTCGGACGGAAGTGGCCTGCAGATGCTGGTGCAAACTCACCACGTGGCCGCCGATTTCGCGGAAGCGGCGCGAAAGTCGCTCGCCGCCGGCGTGGACTTCGATCTGTCGGATGGCTCGGTGTTCGCCACGCTGGTCGATCAAGTACGCGAGGGCAAAGTTGCCGAGGCTGAACTGGACAAGGCTGTGGAGCGGGTGCTGGAGGCGAAATTCCGTCTCGGCCTGTTCGAGAATCCGTATGTAGACCCGGACTACGCCCAGAAGATCACCAATAGCTCTGAGCATAAAGAACTCGCTCTCAAGGTGGCGCGGAAGGCAATTGTGCTACTCAAGAATGACAAGAATCTGCTGCCGCTGGATCCGAAGAAATTGAAGGCCATTGCTGTCATCGGTCCCAATGCTGCCGACGTACATCTGGGCGGCTACAGCCGCGACCCAGGGCCGGGGAACCAGATCAGCATCCTCGACGGCATTCGCAAGCGCGCCGATGATGGCGTCAGAGTGCTGTACGCCGAGGGCTGCAAGATTACGACCGGCAAGCAGGGCTGGGCGGGATGGTACGAAAACAGAGTCGCGCAGCCGGATCCGAAAGCAGACGCCGAGAGCATTCGCGCCGCTGTTGCCGTCGCTCGTCAGGCAGATGTAGCCATCGTTGTGGTGGGAGAGAACGAAAGCACCAATCGCGAGGCCTGGTCTGAGCAACATCTTGGCGACCGCGATTCGCTGGATCTGCTCGGCTCGCAGGAAGCTTTGATCCGAGCCATCGTCGAGACCGGCAAGCCGGTGGTCGTGTTCCTGATCAATGGGCGGCCGTTGTCGATCAACTGTGTCAAAGAAAATGTTCCGGCGATTCTGGAAGGATGGTACCTCGGCGAACAGGGCGGAACTGCCGCGGCCAACGTGTTGTTCGGCGACGTAAACCCTGGCGGCAAGCTGCCCATCAGTTTTCCGCGCAGCGTAGGACAGCTGCCTGATTTCTACAATCACAAGCCTTCGCGCAACCGCAGTTATCTGTTTGCCAGCCGCGAGCCTCTGTTTCCCTTCGGCTACGGCCTTAGCTATACGCAATTCCACTTTGATAACCTACGGGTCGAACCGAAAAGCATTCGCCCGGGCGGTTCGGCCAAGGTCTCCGTCGACATTACGAACTCTGGCGGTCGAGCAGGGGACGAGGTCGCCCAGCTTTATATTCACCAGCGCGTCGCCTCCATCACTCGTCCGGTGCTGCAGTTGCGCGGCTTCAAGCGCGTCAGCCTGGGACCGGGACAGAAGACGACGGTCGATTTCACATTGACTCCCGAAGATTTGTCGTTAATCGACGTTAATATGAATCGCGTGGTCGAGCCCGGCACGTTCGATTTAATGGTCGGGCCCAGTTCAGCAGAAACAACGAGCATTGCGCTCGAAGTTACTAACCCGTAGTCATCAACCCGTAGCTGTGGACGCGTCCGCTGGCCCTGGCCCGGAAAGGCTGAGGTTAGCGGCATGGAGATTCAGACATTCATGAATGATAGACAATCGCCGCAGTTGCTGGCTTCACTGCTGATCGCACTTTTCCTTTCGCTGTTCTGCGCCAGTGTGGCGCAGGCGCAGTGGATTGCCATGAATCCGGTCCGCAAGGTTCAGCAGGAGACGGATGGAGTTCTCTTCACCATGGGAACCGGCACGTTAAGAGTACAAGTGTGCTCGGACTCAGTGATCCATGTGCTTTATTCGGCGACCGCCACGTTCCCGAAGCGAGCGGATTTTGTCGTTACGAAGGAGAGTTGGCCGGCGACGCAGTGGACGATGCAATCCAGCGACGACGCCGTCACCCTCACCACTGCCATGCTAAAGGTTACCGTCACACGAAAAGACGGAGCGATTGCCTACGCCGAGGTCAAAGGCGGATCGCTGGTTCAGGAGTCATCCCGCCGCCTCATCCCTGAAAAGGTCAACGGCGAAGAGACGTACCGCGCCGAATCCATGGTCAACGTCTACGGTTCGCACGAAGGGCTTTATGGCTTGGGCCAGCATCAGGCCGGAGTGTGGAACTACCGCGGAGACTCGGTTGACATCGCGCAGGAGAACAGCAACATCTCAGTGCCGTTGATGCTGTCGAGCAAGGGGTACGGAATTTTTTGGAATAACACTTCCCGCAGCCGCTTCAACAACCGCTTCGCCAACATTCTTTACATCAGTTCCGAAGTTGCCGATGTGATCGATTACTACTTTCTCTACGGCCCCGATTTCGACAAGATCATCGCGGGCTATCGCGATCTCACGGGACAGGCACCCATGTTCGGCAAGTGGGCGTACGGGTTCTGGCAATGCAAGAACCGCTACAAGTCGCAGGATGAAATCCTGGGCGTTGCCCGCAAGTATCGCGACCTGCACATTCCGGTGGACAACATCGTGCAGGACTGGTTCTGGTGGAATCGCAAGGGCGAATTTGTTTTCAACAAGAATTATCCCGATCCCAAAGCCATGGTGGACCAACTGCACAGCGAGAATTTCCACCTGATGATTTCGATCTGGCCATTCTTCGAACCCGGCTCCACGAATTACGATTACATGGAGAAAAAGGGATGGTTCGTCGACAAATTCAAGTACGCGAAGCCTCCTTACCATACCAACGCGATGGCGGTGTATGACGCTACCAGTCCAGAGGCGCGCAAGTACTACTGGGACGAGGTAAACAAGGGATTATTCAGCATTGGACTCGATGCCTGGTGGATGGATACGACCGAACCAGAAACCGAGGGGCAGGAAGACAACATTCTATTGAATCATCAACTGGCGGCCGGAAATGGAAACCGCTACCTCAACGTTTTTCCACTGCTCGACACACAGGCGGTTTATCAGGGCCAGCGAAGCGCGTCCGACAGGAAGCGTGTGTTCATTCTGTCTCGCTCGGCGTTCGCTGGGTCGCAACGCAACGCCGTCACCGCGTGGTCGGGCGACATCAACTCGGACTGGCTCAGCTTCCGACGGCAGGTTCCGGCGGGTCTGAATTTCGCGCTTTCCGGGATTCCTTATTGGACTACCGACATTGGCGGGTTTGTGTTCGGGAACACCACCGATCCAGCTTTTCGCGAATTGTTTGTTCGCTGGTTTCAGTACGGCACGTTTAATCCGATTCTGAGGGTTCACGGCACCCGTCATCCCGATGAGAACGAGTTGTGGTCCTACGGCCCGGATGCGCAAGCGATTCTGGTGAACTTCGATCGCCTGCGCTACCGCATGCTGCCTTACATCTACTCGCTGGCGTGGAAGACAACCGGCGAAGCCTACACGACAATGCGGCCGCTGGTCATGGATTTCCGCAACGATGAGCGCGCCCAGAACATCGGAGATCAATTCATGTTTGGTCCGGCATTTCTGGTGAATCCGGTGACGGAACCAGCCGCCACAAAGCGCCCGGTCTACCTGCCCGGCGCCATGTGGTATGACTTCTGGACGGGATCTGTAATCGAAGGTGGGCGAACCATTAACGCCATCACTCCTTTGGAGCGTATGCCACTCTACGTCCGTGCGGGATCAATTCTTCCGCTGGGCCCGGACGAAGAGTGGTCCACTCAGAAGCGTGCCGACCCGCTCGAACTCCGTATTTATCGCGGAGCCAATGGAGACTTCACGGTCTACGAAGATGAGAACGATAACTACAACTACGAGAAGGGCGTCTACGCGACCATTCCAATGCACTGGGACGATGCGGGTCGCACCTTGACCATCGGCGATCGCAAAGGTCAGTTTCCGGGAATGCTGGAAAACCGCACGTTCCGCATCGTCTTCGTAAGCGAGAATCACGGAGTGGGAGTGAATCCGGCAGATGAGGCTGACAAAGCCGTGAGCTATTCGGGAAAACAGATCACGGTGACGCCGTAGGCAGACTTGCTATTTGCCGGGGCCTTGCGCCTGCTGTTTGGCGGTGATGGAATCCACAATCTGCCGCTCCTTCGCGCCGTCCTCGGGACGATGAAGGCGGTAGTAGAGCGTTGCCAGTTCTACATGTGGCTCGAGCCAGTCCGGATCGTCTTTCACCAGCGATTCCAATTCCCGAGCGGCGGTCTCGTAATCGCCCGAAGTGCTTTTCAGCATAGCCGATTCATAGCGAGCCATCGAGTCTGAGGGGTTGAGGCGCAACGCACGATCCAGATAGCCCTTGGCCTCTTCGACGTCGCGGCGTTTGTAGAGGATAGCTCCGAGATATAGGTTGGCCTGAAAGTCGTCCGGGTTGGTCTTGAGTGCTTCGCGAAATGCCGACTCCGCAGCTTTGACATCACCGGTGTTATCGCGAGCGGTGCCGACCAGCGTGTAGAGGCCGAGAAGCCGCGGATTCAGCCGGAGCGCCTCTTCGAGATCCTTGCGTGCCTGTTCGTATTCATTCAATTGCAGCAGGTTTGTCCCGGCGATCATGTAGGCGTTCGCGTCGGAACCAGCCTTTGCGACTTTTTCCATGCGGGTGACGCCTTCACGCCGGCTGCCTTTGGTGTTGATCAGCGCCGATCCCAGTACATATTCAAAATCCATGTTCTGCAAGTTCTTGCTCTCCAGGGGTTCCAGCAGACTGAGGGCAGCGTCCGATTTCCCGGTCTTCACGTCGCAGTCCCCCAAGAGAATTACAACCCCGACTTTGTCCGGCTGCGCATCATGCAGAATCGCGAACTGCTGGCGGGCGTTTTCGAAGTCTCCTTTCTCGTGATAGGCAAAAGCAAGGTCGAACAGAACCCCGTTCTTGTCCTTCAAGGAAGTCAATGCGGAGCGATATAAGGTAATGGCCTCGTCGAACTGTCGAACATGCACCAGAGCCACGCCGAGGTTCACTTTGGCCTCGACCTCACTCGGTCGTAGCTCGAGCACCTTGCGGTAGTCCCGGATCGCCGCGGAGAAATCGCCGCGCTGCTGCTCGTCAATGGCCTGCTTGAGCAGTTGGTCTGGATTCGCTTCCTGAGCCGCAACGACGCCCGGAAACAGTACAAGGAATAATAACGCCGCCCGCATATGCAATTAGGATAGCGCAGGACTCGCGCGCGCAGTCAGATTTCCAGAAGCCGCACGACTATCCCCGCCGTACAATGTCAGGATCAGGAACGATGTCTGTGAGGTGTGCCGTGAAAATCGTGGAAATCAAGTGGCTTACGCTTAGGTCTTCATTCGGTTTGCTGTGGGTTCTTGCGGCCGCCGCATTCGCACAAAGTGGAGGGCAGGCCCACGTCCCTCCAGTAACGGCGGCGCCTCCCACCACCGTGACTCGGCCGGATTCAATCCAAGACAGCGGACTCTACTATTACTGGGCGAACATGTCGGCGCAGGGTCGCGCCGGTGGAGTACTTCTGGGCAAACTCGCCCTGGAGGGTGAACCGCTCCCCTGGGAGCCGATGCTGGTGAATGTAGACTGCAAGGGCGCTGTTGTGAATTCGACACAGGCCGACCTTCAAGGCCGTTTTGTAATTACCTTCGTAGACACGCACGGCGTGGAGCGCACACCGGCGGACGCTCAGCGCCAGATGGAAACTCATTATGAGGGTTGCCTGGTGCGGGCTTCGCTGGCCGGGTTCCACTCCAGCGCCCTGACGATTACGGTGCGGAATCTGCGCGATGAGCCCGACCTCGGGACCATTACGCTCTCCCCGGATGCACGCGGGGGCGGCACCGAACTCAGCCTCACCACCAAGGCCGCGCCACCGAATGCGATGAAAGCATTTGAAAAGGCGAGGGCGGAATACCTCGACGGAAACGCCAATGCCGCGCAGCGCAACCTCACGAAGGCGGTCCAACTCTATCCTGGCTTCGCCGAGGCCTGGGTGCAACTGGGCAAGCTGCAGGAGGCTTCGGCTCCGCAGAGTGCGCGAGACTCGTTTTCCAAGGCCTTGGCCGCCGATCCGCAATTCGTTCTGCCCTACGAACGGCTGGCCGCACTGGCGGCTCACGCGGAAAAATGGCAGGAGACGCTGGACAACACAAACCAGGCGCTGCAGCTTGATCCCGGCGGCACGCCGCAACTCTGGTACTACGATGCATTGGGAAACTTTCAGCTGGGCAAGACGGACGAGGCCAGCGTGAGCGCTTCGAAGTCGCTGACGCTCGATCCGCGCCATACGGTGCTTGGCACGGAACAGCTGTTGGCTGTAATCCTGGCGCGGAAGGCCGATTACGCGGGCGCTCTGCAGCATCTCCAAAACTGCCTGAAATACCTGCCGGCCGGTCCGCAGGCGGACTTGGTCAAGCAGCAGATCGCTCAGGTTGAGCCGAAGGTGCGCCCCACCGCGAAGTGAGCAGAGAAGTTACCGTGTCGGCTCAGTCACTTTCAGTACTTGGTCCGCCGAAACGTTTTGCAGAGTTTGAACAATTCCCGAGGGCCAGTGAATTTCGACCAGTTCGGCACGAATATCCGGGCCCAGGCCGAAATGGACCGGGCCATCGCTCGACGACGCGTACCCGACGCTGGTGGTCATGTGGTTGTATTGAGCGCCGCTCTTGCTGACAAGCTTGATGCGAGCGCCAATGCCGTCGCGGTTGCTCTTGGTTCCATGCAGAGCGATGTCGAGCCAGTGGCCGGACTTCTGGCTGCGGTTCATCCAGATTTCGGCGTCCTGGCCGAGGGCAGTTACCACCACGTCGACGCGGCCGTCGCCGTCGAGATCGCCGAAGGCGCAGCCCCGATGGCGGGCTGGCGGAGCCGATTTGAATCCCGCTTCCTCGGTCAACAGCGCCCATTTTCCGCTCAAGCCAGAATTGAGAACACCAGGATTTCGAAAAACGGCATTCGGTTCATCGACTGCCTGTCCATTCAACTTGATCGACTGGACGTGGCCACCGCTCACAAATAGATCCTTCCATCCATCGTTATCGAAGTCATATAATCCGGCGCCAAACCCCGACATCTTAAGGCTGGCCTCGCGCATGCCACTCTCGCTCGTGACTTCCCGGAAATTCCCTTTGCCCGTGTTCTGGAATAGCGGGAAAGACTGATTGACCAGGGCAACAAACGCTATATCGGGATAGCCATCGTTATTGAAGTCGCGAAAATCCAGTCCCATGCCCGAGATGAAGCCGCCGTCTTCAGTGAGAGCGACACCGGCCTCGAAGGCGACTTCCTCGAACTTGTTGCCCATGTTATGGAACAGCGAATTGTAGAGCGCGTCGTTAGTGACGAATAAGTCCGGTCGGCCGTCGAGATCGTAATCGGCCATGCCAACGCCCATCCCTTTGCCGACGTGGCTGCGCAGTCCCCACTCTTTCGAAACCTCGCGAAAAGTGCCGTCACCCTGGTTCAGAAACAGCTGGTTGGGTTGGCCCTTGTAGAACTTCGGACTACAGTAGTCGGCAACGCCCCCGACCGCGCACAGCGGCTGGTCCGAATACGTCCATTGCACGTAATTGACGACGAAGAGATCGAGCAGACCGTCGTTGTTAACGTCGACCCAGGCTGCCGTGATCGCCCAGTAAGCGCCAAACTCAGGATCAGGATGATTCACGCTGGCGTCCAGTCCGGACTTTACAGTCACGTCGGTGAAGGTGCCATCGCCATTGTTGTGGTAAAGCGTGCTGTGGTGCAGGCCGGCGACAAACAGGTCAGGATGGCCGTCGTTATCGTAGTCCGCTACCGCAACGCCCATGTCGTAGCCGGAGCCGGCCAGGCCCGCCGCGTCGGTCACGTCGGTGAATTTCCCGTTGCCGTCATTGCGGAAGAGGCGGTTGCGGTACTTGGGGGAGTCTTTTTTCAGGGTGGCGATGTTGGCGCCGTTGGTGAAGAAGATGTCCGGACGACCGTCCCCGTTGTAGTCGAAGACGGCCACGCCGCCGGGCAGCGTCTCCGGCGCATTCTTGGCCGGGGTTGGGTCGTTCTCCAGACGGAAGGGGATGGCGGTGAGTTCGAAACGGATGGGGCTTGGGGTGGAAGCACCTTGGAGCAGAACAACCGTAGCCAGGCTCAATGCCGAAGCAGCAGTGATTCGTCGAGCCAGCCCGTGAAGAAGCATTCGCGTTCCTAAAACACTTCCACAAAAATAAGGGGTGGCTTGCGCCACCCCTTGGATGATTCTACCTCACGAACTTCAGCCTAGAAGTACCACTTCACGGCAAAGTTCAGGATACGGGCGCCCACCTTGAATGCCGGAACGCCTGTGGTGGTGGCATTCGTGTTCGTCGGCGCGATGCCCGTAACCTGCGGATTGCAAAACCCATTAACGACCGGGGAACCCAAGGCAGCGCACTCGTTGCCGTTGCTTCCGCTGGCAGACCCACTGATCGGCACGGTGTAGTTGTGCGCAAAACTGATCGACTCGTCGGAGGTGTTCGCTAATCCGAACTGACGCAACGGGTGATTCAGGAAGTTGACGGCCGATATGCGGAACTGCAGTTTCTGCCGTTCGGTGATCTGGAAATTCTTGAACAGGGCCAGATCGCTGTCAAAGTAGGCCGGACCCCTCATATAGGGCCATTCCTCGACACCTTGTTGTCCGTAAGCCGGCATACCGAAGCAGTTCGGGTTGAAATACGCACCTGAGGCATGTTGTCTGGGGTTGCAGACCAACGTGGGCAGGAGGTTGTTATAGGAGCTCGAGCCAAACCATGTGGACGTGCTCACATTGGCCGAATGCAAACCATTTGCCATCACGATTGTGTTGTCGGGAAGATCCGGCGCCTGATTGGTCGGATAGCTCACGCCCGGATATTGGGCATTCAGGGTGAGAGCGTTGGCTTGCAGGTTCGCACCACTTTGGAACGTGGTGTAGCCCGAGAACTGCCATCCATTCACCGTTCCCCCCAGAATCGGGTTGCCGTGAACGAACTTGGGCATGTTCCACACATAGGACAGGTTCAGGATGTGGGTGTGGTCGTAGGCCAGCGGACCATAGTCATTGTGGATGCTGAAGGGGTCACCTCCGACACCATTGCCCGGTCCGTTGTTGGTCTGTCCGTCCAGGATGCCCAGAACCTTGCCGAAGGTGTAATTCGCCAGGAAGGTAACCGGGCCGGACTGTTTCTGCCAGGTCACTTGCAGCGAATTATAGTTCGCATAGCTGCCGTGAAACAGCACGTCAACGTTCGAGTAGTTAAGCAGGGGCCGGTAATCGTTGGGTTGGAAATTCTGCGTATACGCGCCGGCGGGGGCGCTCGCGCAACCAACCCACTGACTATTGAAGGGAGTAGAAGACATACAGGCTGGTGCGTTCGGAGACACATTTATCCCGGTGACGTGGTCGGGAAGGAAAAAACTGCCAGGCAAGATGTTATTCACGTTCCCTAGATTGGTGCCAGATCCGTCGATCCATTCATTTTGACTCTTATTGGCCACGTACGATACTTCCAGGACCGAACGCCACGGAAGGGCCTCAGAGATCGTCACGTTCCAGTTCATGGTCAACGGGGTCTTATTGTCTCCCTGGAGAATGGCATCGACGCTTGATCCATTCTGAAAGACGCCGGGGGGAGGTGTAAAGGCTGCGGTCCCACTGTTAATCTGCCCGTACCCGGTGCTGGTGCCGGTGCCCGTATTAAATACGAACGAACCCTGAGGCCCGCCGGACGCCTCGCCTCCCTGGTTTTGGGAGACTTGGTAGTGGAATATGGCGAAGCCGCTACGCAGCACCGTCTTTCCGTTTCCGAAGACGTCATAGGCCAAGCCGACGCGCGGTTCGTAGTAGAACAGCGGAGATACGAAGCCGGACAGCGGTATCTTGCTGTCGATGGCATGCCACAACAGGCCAGTGTTGGGGCACGTCGTCACTCCGGTTGAATCTACGGGGCACGCTCCGCCGTTGGGCGCGAAAGCCGTCGCGGGGCCGCTGACATAGCTGCCTGGATCCCACACCTGATTTCCCTGCTTGGTGCCGTACCACTGGCCGACGTGATCGAAGCGCAATCCGTAATTCAACGTCAGTTGGCGATTCGCCTTGAACGAATCCTGGGCATAGAGAGACCACTGATGGAATTTGAAGTCGTTCACCGGGATCGAACTGGTCTGCCCGTAGCCCGAGGTGCGGCCGAGCTCGAAGTCGGCAATCACGTTCCCTGAGCTGTTGGGGCCCCAGCCGCCTACGTTGAAGGTGCCGTTGTCGCAAGGTCCAAGGCCGCCCGGAGAGCCATAGCCGCAGGTCGACTGAATATTCTCACTGGTATCCCAGTAGAAGCCGGCTTTCACGGTATGGTTGCCGATCACTTTTGTGAAGTTGTCGTAGAGCGCCGGATCGCGCTTGATAGCGCCATAACCGTTGTTACCCCCAAAGCCTCCGTCAAACGAGAACTCTGAGATGTTGGGGAGAGCTCCGCCCCAGGGACCCTCGAAGTTCGGGATCTGCTTGGTGGTATGGCCAAAGTATCCCTGGACCGTGACCCCAAACGTGGCACGACTGGCGGCATTGGGATTGACGAGAGTGGCGGGGTTGATATAGCGCGCAAAGGTGAACACAAATTCGTTGGTGGTCGTGGGATTGAAGACGTGGGTCAGGTTCGACATGATCTCGTTCGAAGTAGTGGCCGCCGACACACTCGACGGATAGGGCAACGTCCACGCCGGAGTCCACCAGACACTGATGGGATGCTGATCGTTTTCGATTTGCCGGGTGTAGGAGACGGTCAGCTTGGTGTTGTCGCTGATGGCGTAATCCACCTTGCCCGTGGCTTCCCAGCGGTTCTGCGGAATGCTCTCGATTAATCCGTAGTTACTCCAGCCGTTGGCCGGGGAGGGAGTTTCGTTGGCCTTCGGCATCCAGTTCAGAAGGCCGACGATGTTGGAGTCGAAATCGCTGGTTGGCATTGACGACCCGCCCCCTGGCAAATTGTAAACACCAGCGTAGGCTGCGGCGTACGCGCCAGACACACCTTTATAAAGCGCCGAAGGCTGTCCCGCGGTGATGCCGGGCTGGCCATTGATGGTGGCGTTGCTGAAGTCGCCCCCTCTTTGTTCGACCGTCGGCACGTTGAAGTTGAGCGGGCTCGCCGCCGGGTGCTGGTCCATGTATTCATAACCAGCCCAGAAGAAGAGTTTCTTGCGACTCTTATTAAAGTCGAGACCTGGGATCAGGATCGGGCCGCCAATGTTTCCGCCACCGTAATAATAATGCTCGGCGGAGTTGGGTACACCCTGGCTGTGGGCGAATGCGTCGTCGGAGTTCAAAGCGCTGTTGCGAGCGTAGAGATAAGCTTCGCCGTGGAACTGATTGCCGCCGGTCTTGCTGAACGCCTGGAAAATCACCGGTCCCTTGGCGTATTCAGCGCTGTAGGACGACATGAGCACCTTAACTTCAGAGACCATGTCCTGGTTGATGTTGGCGATCTGAGTGCCGGCGTTGCCGGGATCGACCAGGTTGGCACCGTCGAGCATGTACGCCATCGCGCCGTAGGGCTGGGTGCCATTGGAAGAGTAGGCTCCCACCGGGCCAGAGTTCGTGCCGACCACTTTGTCGTTAAACCCAGACCCCTGCGCCAAGCCGTTGGTCAGGGCCATTCCAGGCATGATCTTCAACAACTCGCCCGCGTCGCGGCCGACGATCGGGATATCTTCGATTAATTCCTGATTGATGGTGGTGCTGACCTCGGAGTTGTCGGGGATGACAACATCGGACCCGGCCTTGATCTCGACGGTCTCGCTCACCTTGCCGACTTCAAGCTTGATGCTGGGGAGGGTTCTACTGTCGCCCTGGGAGAAGACAATTCCGCCCTGATCCCACGTCTTGAAGCCCGCAGCCTCGATCGACACCGAGTAAGTTCCAGGCTGAACGGCCGTAATCGTGAAGTAGCCCGAGCCGTTCGACACGGTGGTGCGCACGTCGCCGGAAGCCTCGTTCTTCATGGTCACTTTCGCGTTGGGAACGACCGCTCCGGCTGAATCGGTAACCGTAGCACTCAGGGTGCCGGTTAGCTGCTGGGCGAAACCATTCGACGCCAGCAGGATGAGAACCAGCAGCAGAGCTGCCGCGCCCGCGATCTTCTTCAATGTTGAGAATTCAGTGGTGATCATTGCCCCTCCCCGATTTTCGTGAAACCTTGCCCACAACCCCAGTGCCTTGACTCCAACTCCGTCCCCGGAGAACAGCTGGCACTTTTCAGAGGACCGTAAGCGATTACATAGTGCTTTCCTACTATTCCACGAGACGACGCAACTTACCCCCTATGGATGTGCACTGTCAAGAGAAAAAACGATATTTCAAGGAAAGCGTGCATATTTGAACCAGCGAGGGTACACTGGCCGTCTGATCGGGCCAGAATCGTAGAAGAACCCCGCCCATCCGAACGGAAGGCGGGCTTGGTGAGGTGGTGTATGACTGCTCGAATTCTTCTGGTATTTGCCTTGAACACGGTGATTGCCACCACTCCACTGCTCTGCCAAACCAGTTCCCCACCTGCGGCTGACACCGACCGCGCTGTCATTCACACCAGCACCCGGGAAGTGCTGCTCGATCTGGTGGCGCGCGACAAGCACCACCACCCGGTCACAGATCTGCGGCCCGAGGAAGTGGAAATCTACGAGGATGGGGTTCGCCAGAACATTCGAGTGTTTCGCAACATTCAGGGCCGCGATGAACTGGCCAACGAACGTGACGATCCGGGAACCCAGAAGCCTGCCCTTCCGGCCAAGAGCGGCGAAACTCCGCATCCGTTGAATACGATGCGGCAAGTCAATTTCGTTTCGGTGGTGTTTGCGCAGGTCGCTCCTCTGAACCTGGAATTCGCGCGGCGCGCGCTGCAGGAATTTCTCAAGAGCGACAACCTACCGAACACGTACGTGACCATCTACCGGCTGGATCGCACTTTGCAACTACTGCAGCCCTATACTATCGACAAAGATGCGATGGCCAAGGCAGTGGATGTAGCCACCAAGGGCTTGAGAGGCGGAGGCCAGCTCGATGTCTCGTCAGAGGTGGCGAGCAGCGCGCTTGCAACGCTGAACGCAACAGCAGAGAACATTCTAGCGTCTCCGTCCACCGGACCAACCACGGCCGCCGCTGTCCAAAACCTTCTGCTGAATCCGCTGCCGGCGATAGCCCACGATCCCCTGTTTGCAGCGAATGCCGCTTCGCAGGATGCGTCTGTCCAGCTCGGCAATGCCCTTCTCGTTCAAGCCGCCCTAGCCAAGGGATTGCGCTTCGCCACCAGTTTGTCGGACGGCATGGACGCCATGGACTCGCTGCATGAATTGGTGCGCAGCGAGGAACTCTTGCCCGGCAGAAAAGTCGTTCTGTACCTCGCGGATGGGCTGACGTTTCCCACTAACCGGCGCGACGCCGTGGACAATCTCATCAGTTATGCCAACCGCTCCGGGGTGTCGTTCTACACCATCGACACGCGCGGGCTAAACGTGGAAGACCCGATGATGCAGGCCTTGGCGGCCCAGCGCCGCACCGGGGCTGAGAGTGTGGCTCAAAAGGTCGACCCGATGAACGGACATCTCGAAGATGATGACGTGCAATTGACCGCAGTCGCCAGCGCTCAGCTCGCGATGCGGGAATTAGCCGAGTCGACGGGAGGTTTCGCAGTCACGAATACCAACGAAATATCCCTGCCCATGCAGCACATGATGGAAGACATCCGCAGCCACTACGAACTGGCGTACGCGCCGACCTCAACGAATTACGATGGGCACTTCCGAAAAATCGATGTGAAGATCAGCCGGCCAAAAATTACGCTGCAGACGCGGAAGGGCTACTACGCCGTACCCGACCTGAATGGAGAGCCGCTCCAACCTTTCGAACTGCTGGCCCTGAATGCGATGAACACACCGCACGCGGACCAGGGATTTCCCTACCAGGTTTCGGCCATGAAGTTCCGGCCGCAGGAGAATGCAGTCGAGTATGAACTCACGTTCGAGGTCCCGCTGTCAGGCATCAAGGCGATCACCGATAAGAAAACCGGGGACCTGAGTTTTCGAGCCGCGCTGGTCGCATTCATTCACGATTCCACGGGAGAGATCGTGAGAAAGGTGAGTCGCGAATTGGCTCGAAAAGTTTCCGCCGGGGATGTCGCTCAGATGCAGGCCGATCGCATTCTCTATGCCGAACCGGTGGACTTGCAGCCTGGTCATTATGTAATCGACACGGCCGTGACCGACGAGCAGACTGGCCGGACATCGGCGAAGCGGGTCTCGGTTTTCGTCGATCCCGGGAAGAATCTCTCCTTAAGTTCTCTGGGATTGGTGCGCCGCTTCGAACCTCTGACGGGCCCACGCAATCTCCTTAGTCCTTTTGATCTGGAAAATGGCCGGGTCACTCCCACCCTGGTCGATTCGGTCGCGTCGGGAAACCCGCTCAGTCTTTACTTCGTGGTCTATCCGACGAAGGCTACGACCGCCGAGGAAACAAAACTTACGGTGCAATTGATGAGGGATGGACGAGAAATCGCCCGCAAGCCCTTGAGTTTGTCCCAACCCGGACCTGACGGTTCGATTCCCATGTTCGTGCAGCTCAGTCCTGGCCCGGGACAGTGCGATGTACTGGTCACCGCCAAGCAGGGAACTGCGGTTGCCGAATCAAGCCTGTCCGTCAGGATCGAGTAAGCGAGGATTGAGGCGAGGATCGAAGCCAAGGATCGAAGCGAGAAGCCGGTCGGCCATTCGTGCCGCCCTCGATGCAAAACTGTTGACAATTGGCGAACCTACCTGGGGTAGAATCGTTCGGCTGAAACAAGTGGCCGGCAGCCCGGGATGTTCGCATGGTTGCATCCGCATTGCTCCGAACCCGTCTTCTGGCAGTCGCTCTGTGTGTGGGCGCGGTGGGCGCCGCGCAGCGAGAGACGGTTTCCGCGCAAACATCAAACAGCCCCGATTCGCAGAAAAACAGTATCAGCGGTCTGACCATTCAGGGCAGCCCCGATTCGCAAAGACCCGACCCGAGCGAACTAATCATTCATCAGAACGTGCGGCGCGTCGTCCTTGATGTAGTCGTTTCTGACGCGGCGGGAAAGCCGGTTTCCGGCCTCACCGCCGGCGACTTCGCCATCGCGGAGGACGGAAAGCCGCAGCACGTTCGTTCCTTTGACGTTCACGATTTCGATTTCATCCCAGACTCTCTCCCGAAGCATCCCGCTTCCCTGCCGACGAATACGTTCGTAAACGTCCCCACCGGTCCGGAACGAGGACCACTCTACGTTTTGTTTCTGGATATTCTCGACATGAGTGTCGACAACCAGCTTGTGGCCCGTCAGCAAGTGATGAAGTTCATCCGGAGCAAGCCGCTGGGAACCCGGTTCGCGATCTTTGTTTTGAGTGACGGCCTTTACCTGGTGCAGGGTTTTACCGAGGACCGCAACCTGCTTGCGGACGCGGTGAATCCCAAGAACCCCCGTTCCCATATGCCTCAGGTTTTTCTCTACGCCGATAATTTCCAGGCTTATTATTCGCCGACCCGAGCGCTGACTGGTATCGCGAAATTTCTGGCTAATTTCCCCGGACACAAGAATGTGATCTGGCTCTCGGCGTCGTTTCAATCTGCGGTCATGCCCAGTTCCGATGCATCCGTGGAAGGCCTGAGCGCCAGCGAAGAAATCAAAGAGACGAGCGATACCCTGGCCCGCGGACAAATCGCGGTCTATCCGGTGGACGTTCGTGGCTCGGTCGTGACTCACGCGAGCGCTCAACCGGGCAGTATGGGGCCGGGTGGCATGGGGATGGTGACAAGCTCCGACAGTACGGACCTGAATGCCAGCTACCTGACGGAGAGAGGAATTGCCGATGCGACCGGAGGCCGCGCCTTCTATGGCACGGATGACGTAGCGGCTGCGCTCACGGAGGCCACGGAGGTCGGCGGCCACTACTACACCTTTACTTATTCTCCCAGCAATCAGAACTACAACGGTCACCTGCGTCACATTCGCGTAGAACTGGCGAAGCGCGGCTATCATCTGGCGTATCGTCGCTCGTACTATGGCAACCCCGATTCGACGCAGTCGGAACCGGCGAAGGAGCGGCGTCTCGCAGCGGAACTCGAACCTTTACAGGTGGCCCGGCCCGCGGATTCGTTGTCTCCCAACATGCAGCACGGCGCGCCTCTGGCGCACCAGTTGTTGTTCACCGCCCACATCCATACCCTTGCGCCGCCGGCAAAAGCCACGGCACAACAGATGGCGAACTTGGCGGATCAGCCGGCTTATTTTCATGAGCGCCGTTCCAACCGTCCGGCGAAACCTCCGCGACCCATCCAACTGCAGACCTACGAAATCGATTACACGGTTGCGGCGCGATATCCGGCATTGGAACTGGCAGCCGCGGCGTTCGACGCCGACGGGAAAATGCTGAATGCCGTCGTCCAACGGGCCGACGATAGCAGCGCGGGACCAAAGCGCGAAGCGATCTATCGACTCCAGCAACACTTCGATGTGCCCATCACTGCAGTGTCCGTCCGGCTCGCAGTCCGGGATGTGGCCACTGACAACGTCGGCGCCCTCGAGATCAATCTGCCGCTTGCCCCCGAGGAGAAAACCGCGGATGCGGCGCTGCATCCTGCGAGTCCGTCCTCTGATTCTTCCGATCCGTCAAAACAGCGTTAGAGCTTGCGGCGCCAGCTATCGGGCATCGAGTCGGTGGGGCTAGGCTGCGACGCACGCATGGTACGATGATGCTCTGAAAGCAGATTTCAGCCCCGATGATGGGGTTAAAGCAACAGGCAGTGGGTGCGCGAACGGGAATGGGAGCGAATTGCAGGTTATTCCGTAGCAAGCATACAGAGCCAAGATTCGCGCTCATCCGATTGCACCTCTCGCGATTGCCCATAGTGTTCTTGCTCCTCGCGCTTTTTCCTCGATTTTGTTCTGCCCAAGCCAACTCTGCCACGTTTTCCGATCTCGCCTCCAAGGCCGTCGCCGCCCGCGATGCGAACGACCAGCCCGGCGCGATCGCCCTCTACCAGCAGGCCCTGAAACTCAATTCAAAATGGCCCGACGGATGGTGGTTTCTGGGCTCGCTTCAGTATGGAGCCGGCGCGTATGCCGAGGCCCGCGATGCTCTCTCGCACTATCTTGAGCTCACTCCCAACGCCGCTCCGGCTCTGGCCATGCGGGGGCTCTGCGAATTTGAAACCGGCGACTATGAACCATCGCTGAAGGATATTCAGCGAGCCCTGGCGTTCGGTGCCGGAAACCAGCCCCGCAACGAAAAAATCCTTCGCTACCATGAAGCGCTTCTGCTCACCCGCACCGGCAGGTTCGAAGACGCCCTGCGAAATTACGCTTTTTTCGCCCATCAGGAGGATTTGAACCCCGAACTTCTGACCGCGATGGGGCTGGCTGGCCTGCGCACCCCGCTGCTTCCGCGAGAGCTAAAGACCGATCAGCAAGAGATCTACATCAGCGCCGGCCGCGCGGCCTTTGACTTCATGAAGAGGGACCTCGACGCCGCGAGCGTCGACTTTCAGCATCTCTTCGAGCGGGTTCCACCAGTGCCTAACGCGCACTATCTTTATGGCTACTTGCTGTATGCAACCGATCCGGATCATGCGGTGGTTGAATTGAAGAAAGAGCTAGAGGTCAGTTCGTCCAATGCGGTCGCCGAAGTTATGCTGGCGTGGATTCCGCTCATGCAGAACGACGGCGCGCAAGCTCTGCCCTACGCCCGCAAAGCGGTGGCCGACGACCCATCCCTGCCCAGCGCTCACCTCGTCTTAGGCAGGGCGCTCACGGAAACTGGCGATGCCAAAGATGGCGTCGAGCATCTGGAAAAGGCAGTGCAATGGCAGCCTGATAACCTTGAAGTCCACCTGGCTCTGGCCAAGGCCTATTCGAAGGAAGGGCGTAAAGAAGATGCGCGGCGGGAGCGCCTGCTGTGCCTTGAAATGACCAAGAATGAACCTCCGGCCACACATCCTTAGCCCGAGCTTGCTCACAGGCGCATTGGTTGCGATCGCTGCTCTGACTGCCCTCTCTCCGTGGGCAGTTGCACAAGGCAAGACCGAAACCGCTTGTGTGTCTTGCCACAGCGCACGGTCTCAGTCCCAACCGCGAACTCCCATGGGACGAGCCCTCGCGTTCCCGGGCGCGAATCCGGTGCTCAAGGAAAATCCGAAGCTGACGGTCCGCAAAGGCCCGTACACCTATACGGTCGAAACTCACGGAGACGAAAGCACCTATAGGGTGAGCGATGGCGCGCGCACCATCTCGATTCCCATTCACTGGAACTTCGGCCAAGGCGCGCAAACCTGGGTTCTCGATCACGAGGGGCATCGCTATGAGAGCGCGGTGAGCTTCTATCCATCGATTCCGGGCCTCGATTTCACCACCGGGGACGAGGATCTTAAACCCCAGAATCTTGAACAGGCAATCGGACGCGAGATCGAACTCCGCGAAACCAAAGTCTGTTTCGGTTGTCACGCCAGCAACGCTGTGGCAAACGGCAAAATGACTTACGACACACTGCGGCCCGGCGTGACCTGCGAGCATTGCCACGCCGGCACTGCCACCCACCTCAGCGATGCTCTTAACGGCATTTTCGAGACCGCCCCCCCGGATCTGGGGAAAAAGTCTTCCGAGGACATCTCGAATTTTTGCGGCCAGTGTCATCGCTCCTGGGAGACGGCGGTTCGGAATCACTGGCGCGGCGAACTGACGGTGCGCTTCCAGCCCTACCGCCTGGCAAACAGCCGGTGCTTCGACGGCACGGATCCGCGCATCAGCTGCATCGCCTGCCACGACCCTCATCAGGACCTCGTCCGCCAGGATTCTTCCTACGATGCCAAATGCCTGGCATGCCACTCGTCGGGGGCGGCTCCAACCGCCTCAAGTGCGGTGGCAACAAGTTCAGCAACCCAGGCTCAGACCCACGCCAAGATCTGTCCCACCGCCAAATCGGAGTGCGTCAGCTGTCATATGCCGAAGGTCAAGCTGCCCAACGGGCACATCACGTTTACCGATCACGAGATTCGGATCGTAAAACCCGGTGAACCTTTTCCCAATTGAACTGAAAGCCGAAAGAGCAGATAATCAGTCCCCCGCCACTGAAGCTTCAATCCCCTGATCTGGGCGCACGGAAGCGGTGTAGAATGGCGCGTACTTTTAAATCACAGAGGGCGTTCCGGCTGACTTGGTAAGCAGTAATTGAAGCCGGCAGTTCCTCCGCATCACAGGATTTGTTTTATGGCTAAGACAGGCATGGTTGCGGTCTTCACCTTCATGATGCTGCTCGTCCCGCGGGGCTCTGCTCAAACCGCGCCGGCACCGAACGGTGACGCACCGCCAGCGCAGAAGAGTGAGAGCCCATCGATTGTCACCAGCGCCGATGAAGTCACGCTTGACATGGTGGTCCACAACAAGAACAACGAAGCGGTGCTCGATCTCAAGCCGGGCGACATCGCGGTTACCGACAGCGGTTCGGCGGTAAAGCTTTCCGATCTTCGACTGGTGACCGGGCAGTCGGCGGCGCAGCACCAGATCACGCTGGTCTTCGGCCGCCTCGAACCCTCGGGCGCGAAAAACGCACGCGACATCGCCGCGAAGATCCTCAAGATGGTCCCGGCTAACCAGTTCTCGTTCTCGGTACTCAAGATTGAGGGACGTCTCCGGCTGTATCAGGAATTCAGTTCGGACCAGGGCACAGTGAAGAAAGCGGTGGAGGCGGCAACCGAGATCCATGAGGGTAACAATAGTACAGAAGATGGCGCCGCAGTGCCGGAGAAGAACCTGATCGCAGCGGCCCAGACTGGAACAGATTCTTCTGGAACGCGTGTCAGTATGCAGGAACGCAATTCGGCCCGCGTGATTCTGGCCGCGCTCGAAGAATCGCAAAAGATTGTGCAGGATCAGCACTGCCGGCCTTGGCTGGCGGGTCTGCTGGCCCTGGCGCGAACTGAGCACAAGATCGCCGGCCGAAAAGTGGTGATCTTTTTCGAACAGTCGGCGCAGCTCGATTCCGACGCGAGAGACATGCTGCTGAACATTGCCGGTGAAGCGAACCGATCCGGCGTCAGCATTTATACCGTCGACACCAACGCAGTAGACGAACAAGCCGGTGAAGGCTTGTTGGCCGCCGTTGCCATCGGAGGCGTGATGGCGACCAACCACATGAGTCCCTCTTCGACGACGAGTGGATCTGGTCCAGGAACGATAGGACTTCCCGCGCCTCCGCCGGGGTCGATCACCGCAGGGAACGATTCGCTAACCCGGATTGAAACCGAGGGTCTGAGTGGCTACAAGAGTCCTCTGGCCGCGTTGGCGGAGAATACAGGTGGAGCTTATATCACCGCCTCGGACCGGCTGAAAAAGCCGCTCTTGCACATGATTGAAGACATGACCACGTACTACGAGGCTTCCTACGTTCCTCCGACCCGGGAATACGACGGGAAGTTTCGGCCGGTCGTCGTGAAGCCGTTGCGAAAACACCTGAAAATACACGCCAAGGCCGGTTATTTTGCGGTAGCGCCGGACTCCGGATTGGCGATTCGGCCCTTCGAAGCTCCCCTGCTGAAAATCCTGAGCGAATCTCAGCTGCCCACGGACCTGAAGTTCAGATCTTCCATCCTCCGGCTCGGAGATCTGCCGACCGGCAACGAAAATGCTCTTGAGATCGAGGTTCCTTTAGACGCGCTGCAAACCCACGACGACCCCAATTCCAATCTCTATTCCCTTCACCTATCCATCGTGGCCCAGGTGAAGAATAGTGCCGGTGAAGTCGTCGAACATTTCAGTGAAGACATCCCGCGGCACGGTTCTCTGGACTCCAAGGGGACCGCACAATCGGAGCCGATCAGGTTGCAACGGCATTTCGCCGTCGACCCTGGGAAATATACTCTGGAGACGGCAGTCCTCGACCGCAACAACGAAAAAGCCGGAGCGCAACGTCAGGATTTCGAAATCTCCAACGACACGTCGGGCCCATCTCTCAGTGATGTGACCATGGTCCAGCGCGTGGATCCGCTGCCCTCGGAACTGGACTCCGCCGAACCCCTGCAGTACGGGAAAGGCAAGGTCGTGCCCAGCATATCCGGCCACGTCCCTCATGGCGCCAAAGAAATCTCTTTCTTTTTTGTGGTTCATCCTGATTCCGCTTCGGCAGAACAGCCCACCTTGGAGATGGAAGTTCTAAAGAGCCACGAGTCGATTGCTCAAATGCCATTGCATCTGATGAAGACGAGTGGGCCGGGTTCCATTCCATACCTGGCGTCGATTCAGTCCACCTCTTTGCCCAGCGGAGACTATGAGGTCATTGAGAAACTTACTCAGTCCGGCAAAACCACCGAACGCGGGGTAGCGTTCAGAATTGACGGACCTGAGTTGGCGGCCGCGACCACGCCGGATGGCATAGCCCAGCCGCAAAGTGACGACGCAGCCCTGGCCGCGACTTCCGGCCCTCAGCCGCCAGAATCCGACGGACACAAGACCCGCCGACTCGTTATCACCACTCTGCCAACCGGCGCAGTACCTCCGCCCACCGCCGACCAACTGGAAGCAATCGTCGTCGGCGCCAGAAAACGCGCACTCGACTACAGCCAGGCTTTGCCCAATTTCGTTTGCGTCGAAGTCACCAGTCGGTCGGTGGACCTGGCAGGCAACGGCAACTGGAAACATCGGGACTCGATCGCGGAACTCCTGACCTATCACGACAAGCAGGAGAGCCGCAGCACGCTCGAAGTCAACGGCAAACGCAGCAGCCTCAAACGTGCGGAAATGAATTCCACCTGGCCCATGTCGATTGGAGAGTTTGGCGGCCTTCTGAATCTGGTCTTTGCGCCCACCTCAAAGACGGAGTTCGAGTGGAAGGAAGCCGGGACTCTGGGTGATGGATCGGGAGCTCTGCAGGTGCTTAGTTATCGCGTGGCTCACGAAAATGCGACGCTCAATCTGAACGCAGGAAACAGCGACACCGTCGGAGTTGGCTTTCATGGCCTGGTGTACATCGACGCCACAACCAGCGGCGTTCGGCGGATTACGGTGGAAGCAGATGGCTTGCCCCGCACCTTCTCTATGCATGCTGCGGCGATGTCGGTCGACTATGACTATGTCGCCATCTCTGGGCGCGACTACCTGTTGCCGGTGAGTTCGAGCGTGAGCCTGCAGAGACACCGCAAGCAGATCGAATTGAATGAGATCACGTTCCGGAATTACCGGCGCTTCGCGTCGAGAACGAAAATCAAGATGGTTCAGTGAATGCTTTCGCCCGCATAAATACCAATCCGGTGACTGCGCACTTTCGGCGTCAGTTTCTTACCGTTGGTATTTGAAAACAGCACAACCGAATCCTGCAGTGGCATGTGGCAATCGATGCAGTTGCGGGCGATCTGCTCGCCCATTTTGGCATACTGCCCGCATTGCCGAGGCTGGTGGCAGCTCAGACAGTGCGACGAAAATGCCGCCGGGTCCTCCTGCGGCGTGTGGACATCATGGCAAGTCGAACAGGTCAGAGTAGTCGTGGACTGGAAACATTTGCTTCTCCTCAACAGCTGCACTTGGTTTCCGTGTACGTCCACCGCCTCCTCCGGGTTGGTGTACGGAATATCGATGTAGTCATCGAGCACATCGCCGGGAAGAAACGACAGGGCGGGCTGGATTGGCGTCCCGTTACCGGAATGACACAAGCCACATATATCGATTTGCCTGTCCCGGCTCAGCAAAGCCGGGTTGGTGATCGCTTCTGACGTACCGGCAGGTAGCCCAGACTTCAGGTGACGGCGAGCGACATGCTCGCGGCCGGGGCCATGGCACTTCTCGCACGTGATGCCCAGCACCAGGCTGGTCTTGCGATATCGGTTGACCGGTGGCGGGAGCCAGTCGAAATAACTGGCGTGACATTCGAGACAGCGCGGAATGATCACCTTGTCGAAATGGGGCGAGCCATCGGGATAACTCGGGCTGTTGACCCAACTGTCGGTTGCGGTCCAATAGGTCACCGGCAGTTGGAAAAGCTGCTCTCCTTTCCAGAACAGATAACTCTGCCCTTTCCGCGCGGAGCCCGCCACCACGTCGATGCGCTCGGTCCGCGAAAGTTTCTTGGTGGGGGAAAGCTCTTCCTCCGCGCTCTGAAAATAGCCGTCTCCGCTAACCGTCATCTTGAACGACAGATACGGATTTGAGGTCTTCAGAATATTGGAGTCTGGGGTGAAACTTCCTTTCATCGTACGCTGGCTGGGCCAACTGGTTGCGAGATGATGCGCCGTCTGAATGAATGTCTTGGCCTTCTCCTGATGACAGGAACCACACACGGAATCTCCAACGTAATCCACGCGGGCAGGCGGCTTCTTCTCCTCCGCGGAAAGAGAAGCCGGCATCAGCACAAGAAACAAAGCCAGGAAACAACCGGACGTGCTTCGATTCAAAGAAAGCGAATTCCCCCACACTCGTGCCAGCTCTCTTTTGCGAGTCACCGTTTATCGTGAGATTCGCTTGCGGGTGGCCCGGTTGCTCAATTATGCTCAACTTCGAGGAAAGTCGTTATCTTGCGAGTTTCGCAGAGGCGATCATTGCCACATCAATGCATCCGACGTTTGCGAAGGCAGTACTAGTTTTCGCGGCCATCCTGGCCGTAGTCCCCGGCATACATGCTTGCACCGGCCCCGCAGCACTCGAAGCGAAACTCCGCGTCCAGCCCGATGCCGACACTTATACCGAACTCGGGAATTGGTTCGGCGACCACAAGCAATACGACTGTGCCCTCGAGGCGTTTCAGAACGCTCTCAAGTTAGAACCAGGGTCGGCCAAGCTTTACTACCTGGTTGGCCTTACCCTTTACGCTTCCGGGCACACGCAAGAAGCGATCAAGCCGCTTGGGCAATCGATTTTTCTCATGCCTGAGGTGCTAAAGCCGCACCTGCTTCTGGCGTCCGCGCTCGATCAACTGCAGCGTCACCAGGAAGCCATCTCCGAATGGCAATCCGCGTTGCGTATCGATCATCTCTCGATCGAAGCGCTCGACGGCATCAGCAACTCCCTGATGGCCGTGGGAGACTACCCCTCCGCGATCGAGGCTTTGCGCGACGCCCCGCGCAGCGAGACCCTGACCCTCGATCTAGCCCTGGCTTATGGCAAATCGAATATGCTCGACAAGTCTTCCGAGGTTCTCACCAAGGCTCTCCAGCGGAATCCAGCCTCGTTGCCGTTGACTGCTGCGTTGGTGACCGTCCTCGTGCAGCAAGTGCACTTCCAGGAGGCCGTCCATCTCGCCGAAAAGTCGGCACGTCTTCATCCTGGGAATCTCGAAGCAGAACGGCTTTATCTGCACGTTCTCGTGCTCAATGGCGATTCCGCTCCCGCCCAGCCGTTAGCCCGCAAGCTGCTCGCCGCCCATCCTCATGATTTTGATTTCCTGTATCTCAGCGGCATCCTGGAGAATCAGTCCGGACAATATGCCGCTGGCCGGGGCTATTTGGAGAAGGCGGTCGCTCTCGATCCCAAACACTACAACGCGCGCTACAACCTAGGGGTCTCGCTGCTTGAACTCAAAGAATACACCGAGGCCCGCGAGCAATTGAGCAAGGCGTTAGAACTGGGTGGAACCGAACCGGAGATTCGCTTCAAATATGCGACGGCTCTGCGGAATCTGGGCGAGACCGAACTGGCGAAGCAACAACTCGAGCTTTACCAGAAACAATTGCAGGCCAACCAACGCCATGCGCTCGCCGCCAGCAAGACCGCGCAAGGCGACAAGGAATTCGCCACCGGAGATGCGCAAAAAGCAGTGGCCGACTATCGCGAGGCCGTCGAGGCGAGTCCCGATGATCCTCGGCTCGCCTACAAGCTGGCGCTGGCGCTGGACCGCACCGGGGACGTCGAGTCCGAGCGCGCCGCGTTGGAGCAGGCGGTTAAGCTTGATCCTGGATTCGCTCTGGCGCAAGACCAACTTGGCTATCTGGCGTCGCGTGGCGGTGACTCGGCTTCCGCTGAAGAACACTTCCGTCTGGCAGTGCGCGCCGCGCCGGGCTACACCCAGGCCTGGATCAGCCTGGCGGCGACTCTTGGGATGGAGTCCCGCTTCCCCGAGGCGCAGGAGGCTCTGGCCAGCGCCCTCAAACTTGAGCCCGCCAATGCCGAAGCTCTGCAACTCCGCAAGGATCTGACCGCCGCACAAGGACAGCGCTGAAGAACTACAATCCAACCGACCGTATATAAGGATGAAGTCGCAAGCATGAAGACAGACCCAAAACCCGGTCCCTGGACTAGGCGCCGCTTGCTGCAAACACTGCCGGCGATCTTGGCGCCCGCGCTGGTGCCCGCGGAGCTTCGTGCCGTGGTTAGCCCGACGAATGCTGGCCCCCCGAAGCCCGCCCCGTTCTCCCGCTTCGTCGACGTCAGCGAGCCCGCGGGTCTTACCCAGACAATGTTCTACGGTGATTCAAGCCACAACACCTACATCATCGAGGTCAACGGCGCGGGATGCGCATTCTTTGATTACGACAACGATGGCTGGATGGACGCCTTCATCCTCGGAGGCCGCCGCCTCGAAGGCATTCCGCCCGGAGCCAGCAACCGTCTCTACCACAACAACCGCGACGGCACGTTCACCGATGTCACCGCGAAAGCTGGCCTGACCGATGCCGGCTGGGCCTGCGGCGTATGCGTCGGCGACTACAACAACGACGGCTTTGAAGACCTCTACCTTACCTACTACGGGCAGAACCGTCTCTACCGCAATAACGGCGACGGCACCTTCACCGACGTGACCGAAAAAGCCGGGCTGCATGACTCTCGTACTCGCTTTGGCTCGGGCTGCACCTTTGTCGATTACAACCGCGACGGCTTGCTCGATCTGTTCGTTTCCAACTACGTCGAGATCGATCTTGCCACCGCCCCCAAGCCATCGATGCAGGTGCCCAACTGTAATTTCGAGGGCGTGGCTACGAATTGCGGCCCGGGCGGCCTCGCCATGCCCTACCACTCTCTCTACCGCAATAACGGTGACGGCACGTTTACCGATGTTTCCAGGGAGTCGGGGGTCGCCGCGCTCCGCACTTCCTACGGCTTTACCGCGGTCGCCCTTGACGTCGACGAGGACGGCTGGCAAGACATCTTCGTGGCCTGCGATGCCACGCCCAGTCTTCTTCTGATGAACAATCACGATGGCACGTTTCGCGAGGAGGGATTGTTGCGCGGCGTCGCTCTCGGAAGCTCTGGCGAACCCTTGGGCGGTATGGGAGTGGGAGTCGGCGACTTTGATCTCGATGGTCACATCGATCTGGTCAAGACTCACTTCGTCAACCAGGCCAACGGACTCTACCGCAACAACGGCAAGGGAGAATTCGACGATCTCACGTTCCGCGCCGGTCTGGGCGGCGAACGCCGCTTCAGTTGTTGGGGCACAGGATTGGTCGACCTCGACAACGACGGCCATCCTGACATCTTCATGGTTGCCGGAACGGTCGCCCCGGAACTGGAACGCGTTTATAACAAGTATCCAGCGCGGAATCCACGCCTGGTTTTCCGCAACCAGGGGAACGGAACTTTCGTTGAACTGGGCGACGAGGCCGGTCCCGCCATCGCATCGCGCCACGTGAGCCGCGGGTGCGCCTTCGGCGACTTCGACAACGACGGCGACCTCGACATCCTCATCATGAACCGGAATGAACCTCCCACGCTGCTGCGCAACGACGCTCCCACCGGCAATCATTGGATCAAGCTTCGCCTGGAAGGAACCAAGAGCAATCGCAGCGCGATCGGCGCCCGTGTGCTGGTGCGTTACAGCGGAAAAGTGCAGGCTCAATCCCTGACCAGCCAGTCGAGTTTTATCTCGGCGAACGATCCGCGCCTGCACTTTGGCCTGGGCGCCGCATCGAAAGCCAGCATTGAAATTCACTGGCCCGCCGGCACGACCGAAACCTTCGCCGATCTCCCCGCCGATCAACTCGTGACGATTCGCGAAGGCCAAGGCATCATCAAAGGACGCCCATTCAGCAAAGAAAAACTGTGATCCGAATTCCTTCGTGATCCTTCGTGTCCTTTGTGGCTGAAAGTTTCCGTACACCTCGAGATCGCTCCGCAACTTTTCCCGCACGATGGCCGAGCATTTCATTTACAGTATCTTGTTCGATCAGCATGGCGGTTGGGAGCGGACAATGATGAAAACGGGCTCAGTTTCGCGACGTAAATTCCTCGGGCAAAGCGCCGCAGCGGCGATTGGCTTTTCGATTGTTCCGCGCCGCGTGTTGGGCGGCGTGGGCTATGTCCCGCCCAGCGACAAAGTCAATATCGCATTCATTGGCGTTGGGGCTCAGGGATTGCGCGTCATGCTCCATTTCCTGAAAGAGCCTGACGTTCAGGGCGTGGCCGTCTGCGACGTCAATAAAACCGGCGCGAATTATCCGCAGTGGAGCACGCATGAGTTCTGCAACTCTGTCCGCAAGTTGCTCGGCGTTAGCAGCGGATGGGATTGGCTCAGTCCCGATCAGCCCATCCAGTTGAGCCATACTCTCGCTGTCACCAGCGGCGTAGCCGGACGCGAACCTTGCCAGAAAATTGTCGACGGCTATTATGGCGTACAGCAGCGGTCCGGCAAGTACAGCGGCTGCGCGGCCTACAACGACTTCCGCGAATTGCTCGAGAAGCAGAAGGATCTTGACGCCGTAGTCGTGTGTACCACCGACAACCTGCATGCCGCCGTTTCCGCCGCGGCGATGAAGAAGCGCAAACATGTTTTTTGTCAGAAGCCTTTAACCCACACCATCTATGAGGCGCGCCGCATCGCCGAAATCGCTCGTGAAACTGGGGTCGCCACGCAAATTGCTGTCGGCAACCAGGCTTCCGAATCCACGCGCCAACTCTGTGAATGGATTTGGGCTGGCGCGATTGGCCCGGTGCGCGAAGTCAAGAACTGGTCGAGCCGTCCCTTCTGGCCGCAAGGCGTCGAACGCCCGAAGGAAACTGAAACCGTGCCCGAAGGTTTGGATTGGGATCTCTGGCTCGGCCCCGCGCCGCAGCGGCCTTTCAATCGCGCATACTTGCCGTTTGTATGGCGCGGCTGGAGCGAATTCGGCTGCGGCGCCCTGGGCGACATGGGTTCCTACAGTTTCGACACCATTTTTCGCGTGCTGAAACTGGAGGCGCCCGTGAGTGTGGAGTCGAGTTCCAGCGACCGCTATGACGAAACCTATCCGCTGGCCTCGATCGTCCGCTACAGCTTTCCCGCGCGTGGCGACATGCCACCGGTAAAATTCACGTGGTACGACGGCGGCCTGAAGCCAGAGCGTCCCGAGGAACTGGAAGAAAATCGCCCGTTCAAGAACGAACAAGAAGGAGAGGAGGGCGAAGGCATGCTCTTCATCGGCGATCGCGGAAAAATCCTCTGCACCTTCAATGGCGGCAATCCCCAAATCATTCCGCAATCAAAAATGGACGCCTACAAGCCGCCGCCAAAAACTCTGCCCCGCTCTCCCGGCAATGAGCGCGAATGGCTCGACGCCTGCAAGGGCGGCAAAGTAAAACCGGGCGGCAATTTCGAATTCGAAGGCTTAGTCACCGAAACGCTGCTGCTGGGAAACGTAGCCAGTCGCATGGGACAAAAGCTGACATGGGATCGCTCGAAACTCAGCGTGAATTCTGATGTCGCCCAGAAATTCGTCCAGCCGGAACGCCGAAGCGGCTGGGAACTCTAGCCGCAAATGAAACGAACATAACGATGCACTCCACACCCTGAGTTAAGGAGAAATAATGGCTTCAATTTCAAGAAGAGAATTTCTGAAGAGTGCCGCGACTTACACGGCCGCGGCCGGCCTACTTTCCTCAGGCGCGCTCAAGCTTCGCGCCGATCCTCTCGGCATGCCCATTGGATGCCAGACCTGGCCCGTCCGCGAAATGATCGCCAAGGACTTTCCCGGAACCATGAAGCAGCTTGCCGCTGCCGGATTTCAGACCATCGAACTGTGCTCACCCGTGGGTTACTCCGATCTCGGCTTCGGCGGCCTCGCCAAATATAAGGGAGCCGAGCTGCGAAAAATTCTCGGCGATGCCGGCGTCAGTTGCATCAGTTCTCATTTCGGCATCGAGGAACTTCGCGACGGTCAGCAGCGAGCCATTGATTGGGCGAAAGATATCGGCCTCACTCAAATGCTGGTGCCGAGTCTCGACGGCCCCGAGAAGCCAACCATGGACGACGTGAAGCGTGCAGCCGACGAATACAACAAAATGGGCGAGCTAGCGGCCAAAGCGGGCATCCAGCAGGGACTTCACAATGAGGGCTTCGAACTCTCGATGGTGGACGGCAAACGAACCTACGACCTGTTGTTCGACCTCCTCGACCCGAAACTGGTCAAGTTCCAGTTCCAGGTTTCCACCATCAGCAAGGGTTACGATGCCGCGGAATACTTCACGAAGTATCCCGGCCGCTTCATTTCCATGCACGTGCAAGGCTGGTCCTCGGAAACCAAGAAGCTGATGCCGGTAGGGCAGGACTCGCTGGATTGGAAGAAGATTTTCGCAGCCGCGAAAACCGGCGGCATCAAGAATTATTTCGTCGAAATGAGCCTGGAAATGATGACTGCCAGCGTTCCCTATTTACATGGTCTTCAGGTCTGACGCGGCCGCCGCGACAGAGGATCGCGCCAACTTGCGCCACCGGTAGTAGAACGGAATGCCCGCGACGATCACGAGTAGCCCAAGCGAGGACCGCACCGGGCGGGCCATCCATAGATTCATGGTCAACGCGACCGCCGCGACTAAGAAGAGAATCGGCGTCCAGGGATAACCCCAGGCCCGGTACGGCCTCATCAGGTCGGGCTCGGTTCGCCGCAATCGCAGCACGGCGATAGCAGTCAGCGCGAAAAAAATCCAGACTGCAAAAACAAAGAGCGAATAAAGCTCTTCAAACGTTCCGGTCAATGCCAGTAGCGTCGCGACGGCTCCAAGAAAAACCAACGCTCCACTGGGAGTGCGGTACGAGGGCTGAATCCGCGTGGCAAATCGGAAAAAGACGCCGTCCCGCGCCATCGCATACGGAATGCGCGCGCCCGTCATGACCACGACGTGCAGCGCTCCCAACGCTGAAATTGCCATCGCCACCGTAAGCCAGGCTGCCCCACGCGATCCCGCAAATGACCGAACCACATCGGACGCCACGTGCTCGGAGGAGGCGATCTGCGCGAACGTCAACGCGTGAAAGTAAACCACATTCGCCAGCAGGTAGAGCCCGCCGACCGTGAGCAATCCAAGAATGATCGCAATCGGAATATTCTTTTGCGGCTGCACTATTTCTTCGCCCAGGTCGCCCAGATCGTTGAACCCGTTGTACGCCCACATGGCCGGAACCAGGGCGGTCAGCACAGCGCCGATCGTTCCCCAGTTGATCATGTTCCAACTCAAGTGCGCAGCCGACGGGCCGACCTCGATCCCATGCGCCGTTCCGAACAAAACGCCGGCGACCACGATCACAAGGATCGTTCCCATCTTCAAACATGTCAGCAGCACTTGAATTGCTCCGCCCATCTCGACACTCAAATAGTTAATCGCGGTCACCGCCAGCACCACCGACGCCGCCAGTGGCTGCGCTGCGGTGAACGTGAAGACATAATTTCCCAGATGTCCGCGGAACAAAGGCGTGCCCACAACCGGGAAAAGAAATCCGGCGAATCGCAGAAGTCCCGCGGCCAGCGTTGCCATGGCCACCGGCCGCTCCAGAAACGAACTCATCCATCCGAAGAGAAATCCCCAGAGCGGGCCAAGACCGCGAGTAAGATAAACGTAAGGCCCGCCCGCCTTGGGAAAGGCCGCACCCAGTTCGGCGTAGCAGAATGCGCCGCACAGCACGATGAGCCCGCCGAGAATCCACGCCACAAACACCAGACCCGCCGAACCAACCGCGCGGGCCATGTCGCTGGTGACCAGAAAAACTCCCGTGCCAATGGTGTCGCCGATCACGATGGCGGTCGCGGCCCACAAACCTAATCCACGAACCAAATCAGTTTGCCCGGTTTTCGTTTGACGCGCCAGATCCGACCCCATTTCGCCTTCGAAGGTTCAGAGAGCCTACTCTCAGCGCTGTAGCGCGTCAACCAGCGCCCGTCTCGCCGATTCAGGATCAGGATGAAGCCCGGCCACGCTTTGGCCGGGCCGCAATTCCGCGTTATCATCCTAAGCACCGCGGTTCGAGGCCTGTGCAGAAGTCAGGATTGAGCGAATCATTATGAGCGAATCGTGATGTCCGAATCATGCTGAACAAATTCAACTGGGATCAACGCTACCGAGTGTCCGTCATCGAAGACGTGCTGACTCCCGCGCTGGTTCTATATCCCGATCTCATTGCCGCGAACATTCAACAAACCCTGAATCTGCTGGAGGGTGACGCCGACCGCTGGCGCGCGCACATCAAGACCGCGAAGCTCGGACTCACTCTGCGAATGCTAGTAGAACGCGGCATCCGCAACTTCAAATGCGCGACTACGCTGGAATTGCTAGTGGCCTGCCGAAACGGCGCCACCGACGTGCTGCTGGCCTATCCCGTGATGGGCGCGAACGCGCGCCGCACACAGGATATAGCGCGGCAGTTTCCCGAGGTTCGCATTTCCGTTCTTGCCGAAAACGAAGACCAGGTGCGGCAATGGCATGCCAGCCGCATGGGAATTTTTCTCGACATCAATCCGGGCATGAATCGCACCGGAATCGATCAGAGGCAGACCGATAGAGTGGTCAGACTGGCCCGCGCGATTACCGATGCCGGCCTGGAGTTTCGCGGCCTGCACTACTATGACGGCCAATTCGGTGGCCTGATCGACGGCGAAGGAAATAGCGAACGGACGCAGGCGGCACACCGCGGCTATGATCGCCTGCTGGAAATTGTGAACGAACTCAATCGCTCCGGCGTTAGTGTGTCCGAAGTGATCACGTCAGGCACGCCCACGTTCCCCAGTTCGCTCACCTACGAAGGTTTTCGCCGCGGCAATTTCCTCCATCGCATGTCGCCCGGAACCATCGTTTATTGCGACGCCAGCAGTCTCGATCAACTCCCGAGCAAATACGGCTATCAGCCGGCGGCGCTGGTGCTGACGCGCGTAGTGAGCCACCCGCATCCGGGGATCGTCACCTGCGACGCCGGCCACAAAACCGTCTCCGCCGATGCCGGCGTGCCGACGTGCGTGGTCCTCGGCCATCCCGAACTCACTCCGCTCTCGCCCAGCGAAGAGCATCTTCCTCTCAAAGTGGCGCAGGAGGCGACTGCTCCACAGGTTGGAGAAATGTTGTACCTGCTACCGCGACATATTTGCCCAACGGTGAACAATTTCGATTGTGCGCTCCTGGCGAAAGATGGCAACATCGACGCGCTGGAGCATGTTTCGGCGCGGGGCCGCGAAGCGCCGTTGTTGAAGATGGTAGAACAAGGCGTCTCCGCTCAAAGCTAGCCGATGATGGGAGTTAGCGGCCGGCAGGTGGAACGTTCTGATTCAGCCGAAAGAAATTATTGGGATCATAGCGCGACTTAACCGCTACCATGCGTTCCCATCGCTGGTAGGCCTCAGGCACACGATCCTGCTCATCGCCGCTCATGAAATTGATGTACACACCCGGTTTCATCGCCGGACGAAGCTGATTGAAGAGGGCGCGAATCCAGGCAATGTTACCGGCATCCCCGGATGGATCCGCCCAGTTCGCCAGCAAGTTCAGGATGAACGGAGCGCTGCGATCCCCGAATGCGGTCTCGTCCGCGCCGACTTGCGCCGCCGCGCCTCCAAGATAGGCCAGTTCAATCTGTGTTTCCGGCGACGGAATCGTGGCCACCGCGTCCACGAGGCGATCGATCGTGCCGTTGTCGAGATAAACGAAATATCCCGACTTGGTGTAATAGCGCCGGCCGTGCGGAAATTCCGAGTCGGCCATGGTTTGCAAGTTCATGAACGACACAATCTTGCTGCTCACAGAAGTTGAATGGCACAGGGAAAGCGCGCGATCCAGATACGGACGCCCGACGTCAGGGTCACCCGTCCAAATCAGCGAACTGCCAGCCACCGGCCGCCCGCGAAGTTCCGCCGGCACCTTCTTCGCCTGCGGCGCCAGGCGTAGATCAACGTTCCACTTCAGGTCGAGAGGCGCTTCAGCCATGAAGTCTCTCCACAGTTCCAGTAGCCGGCGAATTTCGGCTTCGCCTGACAGGCCCTGGGCAAGCACCACAGCGGTCAGCGGATGGAGTTTCACCTCAAACTCGGTGACCACTCCGAAGTTACCGCCGCCTCCGCGCAAGGCCCAGAACAAATCCGCGTTCTCGGTAGCGTTGGCACGCACGGCCGAACCATCCGCCGTGACCAGACTGAATCCTTCGACGTTATCGCATGACAATCCGAAGCGCCGGGTGAGCCATCCCGTTCCGCCGCCCAGGATCAGCCCAGACGCTCCCGTATGGGAAACAACTCCGGCAGGAAAAACCAGACCGGCTTTTTGCGTTGCGGTGTCGATCGACCCCAGCAGACAGCCTCCGGCAATTCTGGCGCGGCGCGCCTCGCCATCGACAGTGACCTGTCGCATTCTCGACAGGTCGATCACCAGGCCGCGATCGCACGTGCTAAAACCCGCTAGACTATGCCCTCCGCAACGGACGGCGGTGAGAATTCCAATCTCAGAGGCCGCGCGAACCGCGCTCTGCACATCACTGACATCTGCGCAACGTGCTATCAGACCGGGCGCACGATCCACCATGCCATTCCAAATGACGCGCGCGTCTTCATACCCATCGTGGCCGGGGCGAAGCAAATCACCTTTGAATCTGCGGTGAAGCGAAGAATAAACCTCTTCGCTGGCGTCAACCATCTCGAGCTCCTTGCAGTCTTTAGTGCTTATGTTTCTCTCCGCCCTCGCCAATAAAACACTGAAATAATTCCCAGGAAAACGAAAAACGCCGGAACCGACCAGCGCAATCCGTCTACAAAAAATGTCGTTCCCGAGATCGCAAGCAGCAACCCAATCCCGACCACGGTAAACAATGGGTGCCCCCGCAGACGCATCGGCAAACTCACCAGCCGCTCGTTCGTTATGCCTTTGCGGAAACGAAGGTGTGAGCTGAGAATCACCATCCACACGAAAAGCATTCCGGCAACAGCGGTTCCGTAGAGCATGAGAAAAGCATTCTTCGGGGCAAAGATAGCCAGCAGAATGGCTGCGATAATCCCCGCGGTGGAAGCCAGCAACGCGCGATGCGGCACTCCGTTGCCGCTCACCTTGCCCATCCAATCCGGGGCATAGCCCCCGTGGCCGAGTGAGAAAAGCATTCGCGTTGAGAGGTACAGATTCGTATTTACGCTGGAGAGCGCCGCCGTCAGCACCACGAAGTTCATGATCGCGGCGGCAAAGGGTATGTGCGCCGCAGCGAACGCCGTGACAAACGGACTCCCGGAAAGCCCGGACGAACCGCCCGTCTGGTTCCACGGAACCATCGTCACCATAATCGCGATCGCCAGCACGTAGAACAAAATCAGACGCCACACAATGTTCCGCATGGCGTGTGGAATCGTCACTTCCGGATGTTCGGCCTCCCCCGCGGTGACTGCGATGATTTCCACTCCCATGTAACTGGTGACGGTTATTGTGAGTGAAAGCCAGACTCCTTTCCATCCCGTGGGCAGGAACCCTCCATGTTGGGTCAGATTGGCCAAGCCAATCGCGGCATGAGAACCAAAACCGAAGATCAACGATAATCCCGCGACGATGAACCCAACAATCGCCGCCACTTTGATCATGGCGAACCAATATTCGAACTCACCCAGGCGGTTGACCTGCATGGAATTGAGCGCCACCAGAGCGGCTGAGACCAACACCACCCAAATCCATTGCGGAACATTCGGAAACCAGAAAGAGATGTAGATTCCCGCCGCTGTGACTTCCGCCCCGATGGCGATGATCTGCGCAACTCCGTAAGTGGCTCGAACCGAAAACCCCGCCCAGGGATTAAGATATTTTTCCGCGTAAACTCCGAATGCGCCCGCAACCGGATGCACCACGGCCATCTCTGCCAGCGCATAGGACATGATCAGCGCAATGCCCGCGCCCAGAAGATAGGAGAGGATGACCGCGGGTCCAGCCAGCCGAATGGTGACGCTGCTGCCCAAAAACAAACCGACACCAATCGCGCCCCCAATGGCCATCATAGTGAGCTGCCGTTGGCTCAACCGGCGCTGCAGACCGTCTCCACCGCGCATCGGAGGTGTCTCGCCGGCCGGTGTGACCCCAACCGCTGGACGTGGTTGATCAGTCATAGCTGCCGACGCTGGCAGGATCAAGGACCATGAGATCGATATTTTTCTTGAGAACCTCGACCACTGCCTGCACATCGTCCACGGTGTTGTACACGTGGAACGATATGCGCAAGCCGTCATGACGATTCGATGCCACGATATCGCTTGCGGCGAGCTTCTGCACCAGCAAGGTTGAATCTTTGCATTGCAGCACCACCAGCGGCCCCCCGCTGTCAGCGGGCGTTTTGGCGCGAATGCCCAGATCGCGAGCGCTGCTCAAGAGCGATTGCGTGAGGGTCTTGATGTGAGCCGCGACATTCTCGAGGCCGATCTCCCGCAACAGTTGGATTCCGGGCAGCGCCGCATACACATTGGGCACGGACGGGGAACCCGACTCGAACCTTCGCGCGGTTAGAGACAGATCGAAATGTTGCGGGTCGTACGCGAACGGATTGGCTTGCCCAAACCATCCCGTGACAGTAGGAACCAGCGATGAAACGATTTCTTTGCGAACATACATAAAAGCCAGACCGGGAGGACCGAGCAGATATTTGAGGGTTCCGGTCAAGTAAAAATCCAGATCGAGTGCTTTCACGTCAACCCGGCGGGTTCCGCAGTCCTGGTAATCATCGAGCATGACGAGGGCGCCGGCGCGATGGGCAATCTGCGTGATGGCGCCTACGTCGGACCGAAACCCGTTCTTGAAACAAACATGTGTAAGCGGCACGATGAGCGTGTTGCGGTCGACCATCTCTTCGTAATTCACCGCCGGAATGCAATTGCCCTCGGCGCATACAAACTGCACCTCGGCGCCTCGCCCCCGTTGTCCGAGCCACACATGGCCCATGGTAGGAAACTCGAACTCGCCCATTACAACTTTTTTCCGTTCCTGGAAACTCAGCGCGCTGGCGACCCCATTCACGCCCGCCGAAACGCTGGTAACAATCGCAACCTCATTTGGGCTCGCATTGATGAATTGCGCAAAAGCCGTTCGTGCCGCCTCGTAACGCTCCACCCACGATTCCCACGGAGAACCGTGTTCGTGCCAACTCGCCATGAAGTCTTCCAGCCCGGCCTGAACCGCATCTGATAACGGCCCCTGCGAGCAACTGTTGAGATATATTTTGCGCTGGAAGATGCTGAAGCGGGAGCGGATCTTCTGAATTTCCTTGTCGGTCAGCATGAGGTCTTTATTTCAGCCAAGGCGCTTCCGAATCGGCGCACCTCTTCGACCGTATTGTAGTGCACCAGTGATGCGCGGACTGCGCCACTCTCCATGGTGAGCCCGAGTCGCCGCATCAGCCGCGGTGAGTACATGTGGCCGTCGCGTACGCCGATATTCTGTCTCGCGAGTTCTTCGGCGACCCTTGCCGCAGATACATTCAGCAAGTTGAAACACAACGTTGGCACTCGTTGACCAATCCGCTCTGCTTCCTTCACGCCGTAGACGACGGCGCCGCACTCCTCGAGCACGCGCAGCATTTCGAGCGAAAGCGATTCTTCGTAGACCCGGATCGCCTCGAAGGCCCGTTGCAGGGCGGTTCTTCGCGATATCGATTCCGATTCCTTCGTTGCATACTTCCCCGCCACACTTCGCCCCAGAGTTTCCAGGTAGCGCACGGCGGCGCCCATCCCCGCCACATTTTCGTAAATAAACGTGCCGGCCTCGATTTTGCCCGGTGGCTCGTCGGAAATGAAGTCCTCGCGAAACGTCGGCAGTTTCTGCAGCAGCTCACGGCGTCCCCAAAGAAATCCCATGTGCGGAGCGAAAATCTTATACCCCGAGCACACCAGGTAATCGCAGTCGAAGGCCTGCACGTCGATCGCTGCGTGAGGGCCGTAGTGGACGGAATCGAGGAAGATTTCAGCCCCGGCCGCGTGCGCCACCGCTGCCGCCGCCGCGACATCCACGATCGAACCGATGGCGTTCGAAGCCAGCGTGCACGCCACCAGACGCGTCGTCGAGGACACTAGAGGAACGAGATCGTCAACGTGCAGGTTCCCGTCGTCCCTCATCTTCCACCATCGGATTCGCGCGCCGTTTCGCTCCAAAGCCAGCCAGGTGGCGATGTTCGCCTCATGGTCCATATCGCTGACGACAATCCCGGTCCGCTTACCGAGCGTTTGCCCAATCGCCAAGCTGACCAATCGGATGAAGGATGTGGCGTTCATGCCGAAAGCGATTTCGCTTGGGTCGCGCGCGTTCACCAGATCGGCGACGCTCTGTCGCGCGCGCACAATCGTCTCGTCAACTTCACGGCTCTTGGCATAGCGCCCGCCGCGCTGCACATTGCACTCGAGCAGATGATGATTCACCGCGTCCAGCACCATCTGTGGGACCTGCGCGCCCGCCGCATTGTCGAAAAAGATGAATCCCGGAGTCTGAGTCAGCGCAGGAAAAGCTGCACGTACAGTTTCAATGGGAAAGTCAGTATTCACTCGGGACGAACCTTTGGGATTCAGAACGCTCTGGGATTTAGCTTCCAACCTGTGCTCCTGGTCAAAATCTGAAAAGTCAGCCCGGCCGTCTTGCAAAATGAGCAGCGCCAAACCTATACTCCGCTGCAATACTCGTCAACCTGAAAGCCCAAAGATGCCCGTCTCCTCGACCAACTCCGAGCTCATCTACGACGCACTGAAGGAGTGCGACATCCGCCTGGTCTCGGCCCTGCCCGAAACCTGGCTGGTCCATCTCATCCGCTTGGCCGACGATGATCCTGCGATGATTCTAGTGCGACTGGCAAAAGAAGAGGAAGGCGTCGGCATCTCCGCCGGAGCGCACTTTGCCGGAGTCAAGTCGGCCATGCTGATGCAGAACCACGGTTTCCTGGCATCCATCAACGGCATCGTTTCGTTCGCGCATCTCTACAGGATTCCTCTGTTGATGCTCATCAGCTACCGCGGCACGATTGGCGAACGCGACCCCTGGCAAACCCAGGGCGGCAACGTCACTGAACCGCTCTTGCGTGCGCTGCGCATCCCTTACTTTTTCCTGGATTCGCTGGACACCGTGAAAAAGCGAATCCGCCAGGCGCAAACCCTCGCCGAAAGCAGTTTGCAGCCGGTTGCGCTTCTTCTAACGCGCGACCTGATGTGGGAGGAGTAAGGACGAATGTTGCGCATTGATTGCCTTCGATCGGTCTATCCTGAACTGGAAGACTGCCTCGTCGTCACCATCATGGGCGCTGTCGCGGCTGAACTCCACTCGGTGGGACACCGTCCGAATTTTTTCTACCTGCAACATGCGATGGGATTGGCGTCTTCGACGGGGTTGGGCCTGGCTCTGTGCCTGCCAGAGCAGAAAGTGATCGTCTTCGACGGCGACGGCTCGCTTCTGATGAACCTTGGCAGCCTCACCACGATGGCACGTTATCGTCCCAAGAAATTGGTCCACGTTGTATTCGACAACGAAAGTTTGCTTTCGGTCGGCGGGTTCCCCACCGCGACCAGCACTGGCTCCGACCTGGAAGGGATCGCCCGTGCCGCCGGCATTCCCCGAGTGGTCACAGTGCGCAGCGTGGAGAGTTTCAAAGCCGCCGTCACCGATGCCATGCAAGCCGGCGACCTGACCACTATCATCGCCAAGGTCGAAGCCAAGGGCCCCGCCGCCTACGTCACAGACCTGGCATTGCTGGAAAATCGATTTCAATTCCGCCGTCATATCCAATCGCTGAAAACGCGCTAACGGCGGCGACCGCAGCGCGCTCGCGTGAGCACGGAGCGTCGCATGAATCTTAATCGGACGGACCTTAAGAGGAGTCCCAATGTCTTCAGTCTTAGCCACACTGCTCGAGGAACTCGCCATCGGCCGGTTACGGGTCGTCGATCTGACCCAGCCCTTGAGTCCGCAGACACCTCTGCTGCCGCTGCCTGCACAGTGGAACAACACGCCCGCATTCAAAATCTGGGAACTGTCGCGCTACGACGAGCGCGGCCCCGCCTGGTACTGGAACGGCTTCGAGACCGGCGAACATACCGGCACACATTTTGATGCTCCCGTGCACTGGGTCTCCGGCAGAGACCTTCCGGAGAACACCGTCGATCGCATCCCGCCGAAGAAATTTATCGGTCCCGCGTGCGTGATTGACATCAGCGCCGACGTAGCGACGAACCCAGACTTTTTACTGACGCCAGAACGAGTCCGCCAATGGGAAAAACAGCACGGTCAAATCCCGCAGGGAGCGTGGGTGCTCCTGCGAACCGACTGGTCGAAGCGGAAAGATCCAAAAGACTACATCAACCTGAAAGATAACGGACCCCACACTCCCGGATTGGCCAAGGAAACATCCGCTCTGCTCGCTCAGGAGCGCAATATCCTGGGTCTCGGCGTAGAAACGGTCGGGACCGATGCGGGTCAGGCCGCCACCTTCGATCCACCTTTCCCCAACCACTACCTCATGCACGGCAGCGGCAAATTTGGCCTCGCAAGTCTTTCGAACCTTGACCAACTTCCGCCCACCGGTGCCATCGTTATCGCCGCCCCACTGAAAATCGTAGGCGGATCTGGCAGTCCTCTGCGGGTCATCGCCGTAACCCCATGAAGCATGTTTGAATTGAAGAACGCGCGACGCATCGCCCAGCTAATCACAATCCATTCACTGGGTACGCAAATCCGCCCTTGCCTTGCCACCTAGCCAATCATGTTGCCCACTGCATCGCCGTGTAGGAGCGCGCCGGCACTTCAAATTTTGTGCGCGCGCCGCTGCTTGAGACCTTTTCCGAAGATTGAGGCGCAACTCGCTGCGGCGCTTCGAAGGTGTTGAAGGCTTTCAGATCGCTCCCCGTGAGCACCCTGGAATTCAGCAACTTGCCCGGCATCCGATCCTGCCAATTGATCTCAACCGTTTGCGCCTTCACCAAGTCCCGATTGAGGATGAACAGCGACAACTTTCCATCTTCCGGGCTCAGAGTTCCGGCAACATCGAGGTAAGGAACCTGACCCATTTCCGAGACTGCGTAAGTGGGCGATTCCACCAGCAACTGCAGTACGTTTCCGCGCGCCCACTGCAGTGCCCAGCTATATGGATAATAAATCGTTTGCTGGAGCAGTCCCTTGGCATTGGTGACGATCGGGGCGATCACGTTCACGAGTTGTGCGAGACATGCAATTTTGATGCGATCCGCGTTCCTTATCAGAGTGTTGAGGATTCCTCCCACGAGCAACGCGTCTTCCAGGTCATACACCTCCTCCAGGAGATGCGGCGCTTCGTGCTCGCGCCCGTTTGTGGCATCGCCGGTGCGGGCGCGATACCATACGTTCCATTCGTCAAACGACAGCCAGAGCTTCTTGGGCGACCGCTTGTGTCCGCGCACCAGATCGCACACCGCAAGCGTTTCTGCGATCTGCTGCTCCATGCTCAAATTCATGGCCACAAACTTTGCGCTGTCTTCGCCGGTTTCTCCCTTGGTGTTGCCAATGTATCGATGTAGAGACAGGGCATCGACATATTCGTAACACTGCTCCAGGACTTCGCGGTCCCATTCCAGATAGGTTGGCATACCCGGACCACTGGATCCGCATGCAATCAGTTTGAGAGAGGGATCGACAGCGTGCATCTGGCGGGCGGCGTCTTGTGCTTTCAAACCGTATTCGCCCGCCGTCATGTGCCCGATCTGCCAGGGGCCGTCCATCTCATTGCCCAGGCACCAGTGCTCCACTTTGTAGGGCTGTTCAATTCCGTGGCTGCGTCGCAGGTCGCTCCACTTGGTTCCCTTCTCGATGTTGCAGTATTCGACCAGCGCCGCCGCCCGCTCCGGCGTCCCTGTGCCGAGGTTCAGCCCCATCAACGGACGGGCCCCGACGATCTTGCTCCACGCCATAAACTCGTCGGTCCCGAACTGGTTGGTGTCGACCGTGTTCCAGGCCTTGTCGAGTATTCGCGGACGATCCTTCTTTGGTCCGACGCCGTCGAGCCAGTTGTATCCGGACACAAAATTGCCGCCAGGATAGCGGATGATCGGAACCCCCAGCTGGCGCACTTCCTCCATCACGTCCTTGCGAAACCCGTTGGCATCCGACAGCGTCGATCCCGGATCATAAATGCCCTCATAGATCGCGCGCCCGAGATGCTCCAGGAACGAACCAAACAGATTGCGGTCCAAAGCCGCAATCGTGCGACGGGAATCGATGTAGATGCGCGTGCCGCCCGCATCAGCCGTCGCCGTTTGACCCCATGCGAAACGGCTCCCGACCAGGTTCGCGGAGCAGGCAATGCCGGCAGCGGCTGATTGCTGAAGGAACTTTCGTCTTGTTTCGGAAAACATCTTTGCCCTCCGGTGTGTCCCACTGCGGCTTGCCTACCGATTCACACTGGCTCACCAGGTTGGAAACTTTCAGCGCTTTGCGCCCCGGATCAAAGCCGGCAGCACTTGCCCGAACTCGCTGCTTCCCGGCTCTCCGAAGGCAAAATAGATCCTCCGATAGTGCTGATACAGATCCGCGTACACGCGCTGCGCCGATTCTTCCGGCTCATAAGTTTTGTACGGCGAGCAGATCTTGTCCTGCGCCTCTTCAACCGTCTGGAACGCCCCAGCCGCCAGAAAAGCGAAAATCGCCGAGCCGATCCCTGTCACTTTGCCGCTGGGCACCAGCACCGGTCTGCCCAAGACATTGGCATACACCTGATTGAGCACCGAGTTATTTTGCGGGATGCCGCCACCATTGATGACGCGCAGCGTGGGCGCTCCGTACTCACTCATGCGATCAAGAATCACGCGGGTGTGAAAAGCGGTTCCCTCGATGGCCGCGAAAAGTTCGTCCTGCGCCGTGTGCTGCAAATTCCATCCAATCGTGATTCCCCCGAGATTGGGATTGACCAGCACGGTCCGGTCGCCATTGTCCCAGGTCATGCGCAGCAGTCCAGTTTGCCCGGCGCGATAGGTCTCGAGACCTTTGCTCAGTTCCGCAACCGTCGTGTTGGCTCGCCCCGCGATGGCGCTGAAAATATCTCCCGTGGCCGAGAGGCCCGCTTCGACGCCGGTGAACTGCGGGTGCACGCTGCCCTTCACCACGCCGCAGACTCCGGGGATTAACTCCGCCTGCTTGGCATACGCAATGATGCAGGTCGAGGTGCCGACCACGTTCACCACATCGCCTTCTCGGGCTCCGGCGCCGATCGCGTCCCAATGCGCATCAAACGCTCCCACCGGAATGGGGATGCCCGCGCGCAGCCCCAGCTTTTCTGCCCACTGCGGCGACAACCTTCCGGCAATCCGATCAGAAGTAGAGTATTCCCCATCCAATTTCGCCCGAACTCCTGCCAGCAACGGATCAACTTTGGCGAGAAAGCTTTCCGGGGGAAGCCCGCCCAGGGCCGCATTCCACATCCACTTGTGACCCATGGCGCAAACGCTGCGCTTCACCCGCGACGGCGTTGCGATTCCGCAAAGCGTAGCCGCAACCATGTCGCAATGCTCGAAGGCGCTCGCGAACGCATTGCGCTTGCCGGGATTGTGCCGGAGCCAATGCAGCAACTTCGCGAACCCCCACTCGGAGGAGTACACGCCCCCGCACCACTGGATGGCCTCTAGCTTCTCGCGGTGTGCAAGCTCGGTAATTTCAGCCGCTTCCTGTTTTGCCCGGTGATCGCACCACAGGTAGTAGTCGTCGAGCGGAGTCATATCCGCGGCGACTGGAATCACGCTGGAGCCGGTGGTATCGAGAGCGATAGCCGCGATGGAATCGCCCGGAATTCCTGCCGCCTTTACTGCCTGCCGAGTGGCGGAAGCCAGGGCGCGCATCTGGTCGTCGTGCGACTGCGTGGCATAATCTGGATCCTCACGCTTGCGGTGGAGCGGATATTCGGCGATGGCCGAGCCGATCAGCCCGCGGTCGCTGTCGACCAACGAAACTCGCACACTCAGCGTCCCGAAATCGACTCCCGCAACAATGGTCATTGGCTCAAACTCCGAATGAGTGTAACAAAACGCAGATGCGCCGGGACTTCGGTTGCCGCAAGTCGCGTGGTAGCATCGGCAGCAGGTTTCCGCAACAAGTCCGGCGCGAAGTGCGCAGACGAGGTTTCATCTCTTGCGCGCGGAAATTGAGGGCACGAGAATACTCGTATGAAGAAACTTCGCAGTCAGGAATGGTATGGCCGGCAGGACAAGATGGGATTCTTGTACCGCAGCTGGATGAAGAACCAGGGTTGGCCTCACGACCTGTTCGATGGCCGCCCGGTGATTGGTATCTGCAATACGTGGTCCGAGCTGACCCCGTGCAACGGTCACTTTCGCGAACTAGCCGAATTTGTAAAGCGCGGCGTGTGGGAAGCCGGCGGCTTTCCCCTGGAATTTCCCGTGATGTCTCTCGGCGAAACCCAACTCCGGCCCACCGCCATGTTATTTCGCAATCTGGCCAGCATGGATGTCGAGGAGTCTATTCGCGGCAATCCTATCGACGGCGTCGTTCTGCTCATGGGCTGCGATAAGACCACGCCGTCTCTTCTGATGGGCGCGGCATCGTGCGATCTTCCCACGATTGGCCTGTCCGGCGGGCCGATGCTTTCCGGAAAGTTTCGCGGCCGCGATCCGGCACAGGCGTGTGGCAGATGTTTGAGCAGATCAGTGCGGGCGAGATGAAGATCGAAGAAGCCTTCGAAGCCGAAAGCTGCATGCACCGTTCCAAGGGCCATTGCATGACCATGGGAACCGCTTCGACCATGGCCAACATGGTCGAGGCCTTGGGCATGAGCCTGCCGGGAAATGCGGCCATCCCCGCCGTCGATGCCCGGCGCAACACGCTGGCCCAGATGACCGGCCGTCGCATCGTGGAAATGGTGCGCGAGGACCTGCGCATGTCGCGCATTCTGACGCGAGAAGCCTTCGAAAACGCAATCCGCGCCAACGCCGCCATCGGCGGGTCGACCAACGCAGTCATTCACTTAATCGCGATCGCGGGCCGCGTCGGAGTGCCCCTCGCTCTCGATGATTTCGATCAACTCGGTTCAGCCCTGCCCTGTCTTGTCAATCTTCAGCCGTCAGGAAAATATCTGATGGAGGACTTCTTTTACGCCGGAGGTCTGCCCGCCGTTCTACGCGAATTAGGAGGAGGCGGCGCGCTGCACCGTCACGCTCTCACCGTCAACGCAAAAACGATCTGGGAAAATGTCGCGGAAGCGCCCTGCTGGAATCGTGAAGTGATTCACCACTTCGCCGAACCGTTCAAGCAGAATGCCGGAATCACCGTGCTGCGCGGAAATCTCGCTGCCGATGGTGCGGTGATCAAGCTCTCCGCCGCCAGCCCGCACCTGCTGCAGCATCGCGGTCGAGCGGTGGTCTTCGATTCCATCGAAGATTTTCACGCGCGCATCAATGACGAAGCGCTGGACATCGACGAAAACTGCGTCATGGTTCTCAAGAATTGCGGCCCGCGGGGATATCCGGGCATGGCAGAAGTCGGAAACATGCCGCTGCCCCCAAAACTCTTGCGCAACGGCGTGACCGACATGGTGCGCATCTCGGATGCACGCATGAGCGGAACCGCGTACGGCACTGTGGTCCTGCATATATCGCCAGAGGCTGCAGCCGGCGGTCTGCTGGCTCTGGTTCAATCCGGCGATACCATCGTTCTTGACGTGGCTCAACGGGTCATACAAGTCGAAATCGACGACGCCACTCTCGCCGCCCGCCGCGCTCAGTGGACTCCACCCTTTCTGCCCGCGCGCGGGTGGGAGCGACTGTATGTCGAGCACGTGCAGCAGGCACATCTGGGAGCAGACCTCGATTTTCTGGTCGGCCACAGCGGAGCCAAAGTCGCCCGCGACTCCCACTGATCAGAAGATTGAACGCAAAGACTCCGCGCGAAAAATCGCCTCACCCAAGCAACGACGCCGCCCACAATCCTGCCTTGCGAGCCATGTCAGTTCATCGCCCGCGCTAAGCTCTTACTTTCAAGGGATTAGAAAACCTGGCGCCGGCCACGTTTTCTCGACCGTGATTTCGCTTGTCGAATGGCGATCGAGAGAAACGGGTCCAGTCCTGGCGCCGGTCATTTCTGTGCCGGCAATTGTCACGTCATGAGACTGACTCACTACGATTGATCCCTCTGTGCTCGCCGTTCCCAGGAAGTAATGCTCAGCCTCCCGGTTGGAGTCTTCAACTTGAGTTCCGCTCACCGAGACCTTGCTCGCCGAACCTATGAAGACTGCCGGGCCGGGAACATCACGCACACTGTTTCCTGAAAGCACGATGTCTTGATTGACGGGAACGTCTGTGCTGCCACTTTCGTCAAAAAGCCCGTTATTGAGCCAGGTTCCAATCAGGATGGCTCCCGGCAAACCGGCCACCTCGCCCGGAATAAACGCACTGCCTGCCTTCGCCCCTGATTTGGAAATCTGGTTGTTCAGCACCTGCAAGTCTTGCACTCCCGGGGTTGCGGACGGGGGGACATCTTGCAGAATTCCGATGAAGATAGGGTAGTGGAACATATCGCTCATGACGTTGTCTTCGAGCAACCCGTACGGCGACTGGGGCAGAACAGCTCGGCCAAGACCGTTGTGGAAGACGTTGTTCCGAATGATCCAGCGGGGAGCCATAAAGTTCAGATCCTCCTGCCAGCTATCGGTTGCAAGATGGGGAACTTCGTTACTCAACGTCACGTTCACCGATCCGTCGGCGTTCGTAGACACGGCCGTGGCGGTTGCGTAACCCAACAACCCCCAGGCTGAGTTCGAAAACATCAAGGGGTCGCCCACACTCACCGGAAACTCCGGCGAAGGAATCTTGATCTGCGTTCCAGCAACGTGCAAAGGCTGCACCATCGTCTCCGGTGCAAGGTTGATCGAGTCGTCTAATTCGTCGGAAAGCGTACTGTCCTCGATCAGGACGTCACCCTGTACATTTTCGAAGTGAATACCATCCGAGCCGCTGGAAGTAAGTTTGCCCGGAGAACGGCTGATTTCACATCTCGAAAACCGTACGCCGCGAGCGCCGCTGATGAAGAACCCAAAGCCGGGCGCGGAATGAATGATGACATTCTCGAATGCAATGTCGCTGGCACCCGCAACCCCGATGCCGTTCGCCTCTCCGTGGTAGTAGTCAACCAGAAGCGATTGCCCGATGGGAAATGCGGAAAAATCTGGCGCGGAATAAATCGAGTTGCCTTGATAGACCGGCGGAGAACTTGCCGGCCCAGACCAAAACCTCTGAGTCGCGGTCTCTCTGCCGAAGATGTTGTCTTTCAGATTCCAATCGGTGATGGCATCGATGGTCTTGGTTGGGTCGAAGGGGAAGGCCGAACTCATCTGCAAGAGGTTTTGGCCAGGAGTAGAACCGGCAATGATGGTTCCAAGAGCCGAGATGGGAAGATCCGGCCAGTCGATGACGAAGTTCTTAAACCGTATCCTGGTAGGCTGGTTGACCAGTATGCTCCAGGTCGCCAGTGCACTGAATTGCAAGGTCGATCCCTGGCCGTCGATGATGAGGTCAGTCGGATTGTTGATGGTCCAATTCGCACAAGTGCCCGTCGGACTGCAGTCTACCTGCGTGCCTTTGAACGCGTAGGTGCCGCGCGGAATCAGGATAGTGCCCGCGCCTTGGGTCATTGCCGCGGCAATCGCTGCCGGAAAATCGGTATCCGGATTACTGATTTTCGCTTCGTACACCTGGTCGCTCGGGGCCGGAGCCTGAATGGTGACAGTCACTTCCTTGCCAGTAACAGAGGCGAAATTCTCCACCGTATCGCCAGGCTTGGTCGTCAATCCGGCGGATGTGGGAATCTTTGAGAGATAGGACTGGTCAATCGCAAACAGTCCTCTACGTCCTTCGCTTCGCCCGAATTGAACGTAGTGGCGAAGCAGGCCGAGATTACCCTGGGCATCAAATACATTTTGCAGGTCAGGATACTGCGCCAGGTATTCCACCGCCGAGAACAGATTCGATCCTTTATCGCCCTTCGCGATGCCCACGCTGAGCCATGCGGCAGTCGCTTGATCTAGCGATTTAAGTCCTGCATGCCGGCTCATGTAATAAACCGGATCAAACACCCAGGGAGCGAGAGAAAAAATACCGATTCGGGGCGCGCCGCTCGGCGCCGGATTCGATCCCGTAAGCGCGAAGTCGTCGATGGCGGCGACGACTCCTGCGGGACCAAAGAGAAGCTCTTTGTCATGATTCAAGAACAGATAGTCTGGAGCGAAGAAACGCGGATGGGCATGCTGGTTCAGAGCTATGCCGTGCTCAATCCAAAAAGTCTCGGCGTCCACTGCGGAAAGTGATTGGACATCGGGATTCGTGGACGTGTAGAAAGAAAGATCGAAGACATTCGGCGTCAGTGCCAGAACTCCTTCGCGGCCCTCGCTGTGCCCCGTAGACACATAGTGCTCGATCGCGGCCGGATAATTCGTGGCGCCGAACGCCGCCCGCAGGTCCGCATAGAAAGCCAAATACTGCTTGCTCCAGAAAAGCGGGTGTGCTCTGAGTCCTTCGGCGGCGCCATGGTTGAGCCATTGGCTGGTTGCCTGCGCATCCGTCAGGTGTGCGAATGCAGGGTTTACTGATTTGAAGTACGAAACATCAAAAACCAGCGGGCTCAGGGCCGCATTAGCATCTACTGGCGATGCTGACAGATCCTGGGCTGCCAACAAAGCCCCACTGAACGCGCCTGCCAGCGCAAGATAAAAAGACGTGAGCGCAATGAATCTGACGATCTGATTCCGAAATATACGTACCACCCCAACCCTCCGGTTTGATAGCCGCCTTCTCGCTCGGCGACATGTTGATTGCATCGGTTGACATATCTACTTCGTTGCTATTCCGCGAATCGGCTTTGATCGACCGGGCGCACATTCGGCCCCCGGTTAGTTCACCATCAAGGTGTGCCTGGCCGGAGGCTGGTGTGAGTTCTTCCGAGTTAACGAGAGACCGAGTCGCGCAGCTTATAGACGGCAGCCATTTTCTTCCACGACTCCATAGAGAACAACTGCCACGGCACGAAATTATTCCTGCGAGACGCCAATATTTCTTCAAAAAAGTTTTGCCGGCCTCTGTGGCCGTGTTGTGCAGCGCGCTCTATGGGACACTCCAAAACGTGCGCCTCTTGAACCAGACGATTCTGTTGCCAACGTCCGTCATCGGCTGACCCTGGCCGTCGTCCTCCACGGAGTGAAGACCCGCCCGCTCGCTCACCGGCGCGTAGCCCAGAATCTTGCCGGTCCTGCGATCCAGCTTGACGACCCAGCCGGGAGATCCGGGAGGCTCATTCAGCGGTTGCATTCCCGTCCATAGCGTCCCATTCGCGCCCGGTAAGAAAGCATCCTATTGAAATCCCCAGCGACATCGTGAGTCATGGGATGCCCAGGGCGACTGGCAGGTTCTTGCTTTGAACCGGGCGGCCACTTGGTCGCGGATTCGGACGCAGATCCCTCACATCTTCGAAGTAGACACGTAGAATCTCAGCCACGCTCCAAGCCTGAGCAATACATCCACATGGGCGATGAGGAGCGTCGCCCTCAAAGATCTCCGAGATATGACCTAACCCGGCCTCTGCAAGATGAGACTCCAAGCCGGACAACCAGGCATGCGCTTGGCGCCTGGCCTCCTCGCTCCGTCCGTGCACCTTTATATAGGCAGTAATGAACGGCCCCAGCAACCACGCCCAAACCGCTCCCTGGTGGTACGCTCCATCGCGCTCCGCGGGGGCGCTAGTGTATCGTCCGTGGTATTGTGGGTCGCTCGGTGCGAGACTGCGGAGTCCGAAAGGGGTCAGCAGGTGTTCTTGAACTTTCTCCACCACGGTTCTGGCGCGGTCGCGTGCCAACATGCTGTGCGGCAAGCTCACCGCGAAGATCTGGTTGGGGCGGACAGATGAATCGGGCGGACCGCCATTTACCACGTCGTACAAGCAACCGAGCTTTTCGTTCCAAAAGAGTCGGTTGAAGCTCCATTGCGCAACCGCGGCCATGTGGCGATAACGTTTTCGCGCAGCGTCGTCCCCGAACCTGCTGGCCAAATCCTCCATAATGCAGAGCGCGTTGTACCAGAGAGCCTGGACTTCAACAGGCTTGCCCCGGCGTGGCGTTACCACCCAGTCGCCCACCTTGGCGTCCATCCACGTGAGTTGGACTCCCAGTTCGCCGGAAGCCAGCAACCCGCTGGGATCCACTTTGATTCCGTAGCGCGTCCCGCGAGCGTGCCAAGAGATGATGTCAGCAAACTTGGGATAGAGTTCATCGCGGACGAATTCCAAATCGCTCGTGTACGCAAGGTACGCGCGAGCCGCTTCGAAAAACCAGAGAGCGGCGTCGACCGTGTTGTATTCCGGTGTTTCGCCCGCGTCAGGAAAACGGTTCGGCAACATACCCTGGTCCACGTGCTTGGCGAAGGTGCGCAGGACACTACGCGCGACATCATACTTGCCGGTCGGTAGCGTGAGGCCCGGCAGGGCGATCATGGTGTCGCGACCCCAGTCGCCGAACCAGTGGTAACCGGCGATGACGGTTTTCTCGTCTTCACGCGAAACCAGGTATTGGTCTGCTGCACCAGCGAGGCTTTGGGCAAAGCTATCCTCAATGGGAGATGCCACCATCGCTTTTCGGCGACGCGTGATCTCCACCTGCCGATATTCGACTGCTTGGGCAGCGTCGCGTTCCCCGGTGGAGGCGATGATTGACGCCTGCCGGCGCGACCGCAGATCGAAACACAGCACAAAGGGATTGAAGAGATCTTCAGAAAAATCGAGCCCGCGTTCGCGCTCGGCGTCATATTCAAAGTTGCGATACCAGTCACCCGTTTTACATAACTCCATCGCGTTGTGGGCCAAGTGCAGGGTAGGCAACCCTTGGTAGGGAGTGACAGTTGCCAATCCAGAGCGTTCTTGCACCGCCGAGTTGATGCCTCCGTTTTCGTGGGTCGTGCCGTGATAGTCGCGGAATGCAATCAATGGGCGAATTTCCAGACGCAGGTTCTTCGGTACCTCCGGACGATTGTTCTTCCTCAGTTCATAATGAATCACCGCGCTGTTCTCGCCGTGAATCATGAACACGGACTTTTCCAGCTCGATGCCCTCTAGTTCGTACGTAAACACTGGAAACGGGTCGAGTCGAAACTGTTTGAGATAGTGGAATCCTTGCGGGTGAATAACCCCTGGATATCGGTTGGCCGACAGCTCGAAACCCCTCCCATCGATCCACAGCGTCTCTTCGAGCTTGGAGAGGAGGACCAAGCGGCCGACAGGCGGCTTGGTGGCGGCCACCAGAAGCCCGTGGTAGCGGCGGGAGTTCAAACCAACAATTGTTGACGAAGCAAAACCGCCTAGCCCATTGGTTTCCAGCCACTCCCGGCGAAGAGCTGCTTCCAGATCACTCCATGTCTCCCGTTCGAACTGAATCATAATTGGCCCTTACTTTCACCGGTGCTAACTGTGGAAATGCATCGGCGTTGGTGCCCATCTATGTGAGTACGGAAGCTTCGTCTCGCGTCCTACTGCCACTCGCTGGCACCGTGGCAACCGCTGTTTCGGGGTTCTTGCGTTCACGGAATTCGCCGCTCTGCTGCATTAGCTTGGTGACCACGCCCGTCCACCCGGTTTGATGACTGGCGCCCACGCCATACCCGGAGTCGCCGTGGAAGTACTCGTGAAAGAGAAGCAAGTCGCGCCAATGAGGATCCGTCTGAAACTTTTCCAAGTTGCCAAACACCGGCCGGTGGCCCTTTTCGTCGCGAAGAAAAATGTTTGTCATCCGGCGCGACAGTTCACCCGCCACGTCCCACAACGTCTTCATGTTTCCCGATCCAGTCGGGAACTCGACTTTGAACTCGTTACCTAGATAGTGGTGGAATTTCTGCAAGGACTCGACCAGGAGAAAATTCAACGGGAACCAGATCGGGCCTCGCCAGTTCGAATTGCCCCCGAACACTCCGGTCGTCGATTCGCCCGGTTCATAGTCCACTCGGTGCTCGGTTCCGTTGACGTGGAGTACGTAAGGATGTTCCCGATGGAATTTTGACAGCGAGCGGATCCCGCACGGTGATAGAAACTCGCCCTCGTCCAACATGTAGCTGAGAATGCGGCGAAGCTGATCTTCATTTGCGATGGACAACAACCGGCGTTCGCCCATCCCCGTGCTGCGCATGCAGGCGAAGCTTTCCGTGAGATCGGGGCGGTTATCGATAAACCATTCCAGACGTCGCTTGAAGTCGGGTAGCCGATCGAGCACTTCCGGCTCCAGAGTTTCCACTGCAAACAGCGGAATCAATCCCACCATGGAGCGGATCTTCATTGGAAATTGTGAGCCGTCCGGGAGCTTCAGCACATCGTAGAAGAAACCGTCTACTTCGTCCCAAAGTCCGATGCAGTTGCGGCCACGATGGCTCATGGCATGCGCAATGTAGATAAAATGCTCCCAAAACTTGCTGGCCACGTCTTCATAGCAGGGCTCTTCTTTGGCCAGTTCCATTGCGATAGCCAGCAGATTCAAGGTGTACATGGCCATCCAGCTGGTTCCATCGGACTGTTCGAGATAGCCGCCGGTAGGCAGGGGAGCGCTGCGATCGAACACCCCGATGTTGTCTAGTCCGAGAAATCCGCCCTGGAAGATATTCATGCCCTCGGCATCCTTGCGGTTCACCCACCAGGTGAAGTTCAACATCAGCTTGTGGAAGATGCGCTTCAGAAATTCGCGGTCGCCTCGGCCTGTGCGCTTCTTGTCAATCTTGTACACGCGCCACGCGGCCCATGCATGCACCGGCGGATTAACGTCCCCCAAAGCCCATTCATAGGCGGGTATCTGCCCGTTGGGGTGCATGTACCACTCGCGGAGCATCAGCGTGAGCTGCTCTTTGGCGAAGTCAGGGTCGACCAGGGCCAGCGGAATGCAGTGGAACGCCAGGTCCCAAGCCGCATACCACGGATACTCCCACTTGTCCGGCATGGAAATTACGTCAGCGTTGTACAAGTGAGTCCATTGATGATTGCGGCCTTTGCTTCGCCCCTCGGGCGGACGTGGGTTGTCCTCATCGCCTCTCAGCCAATCCTTGACGACGTAGTGATAGAACTGCTTGGACCAGAGCATTCCCGCAAAGCTCTGGCGCATGACGTTCTGAGCGTCTGCGGAAAGGTCCCGAGGAATCACCCTTGCGTAAAATTCATCGGCCTCGCGTCGCCGGAGCGTCAACGTTTTGTCGAAGGCGTCAAACGCGTTCTTTCCTTTGAAGTTCGAGTCGGCAAGGCGCATCCGTATTACAACCGTCTCACCTGAACCGAGTGACAATTTGTAATGGGCGGCTGCTTTCGTGCCGACAAGTTCGGGATTGACCGCTTCCTTGGCGCCCTGCACGACAGTGTCGTTGATGCCGTCTTTGACGAAGGGAGAACAATTCTCGGTTCCAAATAGCCTTCGAGCGTTCGTCTCGTTCTCGGTAAAGAGAAGTTCTGGAGAGCCTTCGCAATGCAGCCAGAGGTTATTGGACTGACTTTGGTTCACTGGAGAGACGTTCAGTTCAATGACGGGATTGGGAGCGGGCCGCGCTTCGTGCAGTTTCGGGCGTCGGGCACGATTTCCCCACGACCAAGTATTGCGGAACCAAATTGTGGGCAAAACTCGAAGATTAGCAGCTTCCGGGCCACGATTTGTAACCGTGATCTTGATTAGCATGTCCTCGACATCGGCCTTGGCATATTCCACGAACACGTCGAAGTAGCGATCTTCGTCGAATACACCCGTATCGAGTAGTTCGAACTCTGGTTGGCTCTTGTCTCGCTTTCGGTTTTCCTCCACCAGCTTCGCGTAAGGAAACTCCGCTTGCGGGTATTTGTAGAGATACTTCAGGTAGGAGTGTGAAGGCGTGCTGTCGAGATAGAAATAGTATTCCTTCACGTCCTCGCCGTGGTTGCCTTCGTTTCCAGTTAAACCGAAGATCCGTTCTTTCAGAATCGGATCACGCTCATTCCATAGCGCGAGGGCAAAGCAAATCATCTGTCGGCGATCGCTGATCCCGGCCAATCCGTCTTCGTTCCAGCGATAGGCGCGTGAACGCGCATGGTCGTGTGGCAAATATTCCCACGCGTTCCCGTGCCGGCTGTAGTCTTCACGCACGGTGCCCCACGCACGTTCGCTAAGATAGGGCCCCCACCGCTTCCAATGCTTTTTGCGCGTGCGAGATTCGGCGAGTCGAATTTCCTCTTTTGTCATGAAGGTCTTCGTATTTCAAATCAGGCTTAACTAAAAAGCAAACTCACCCGAAACCTGCAAATCGCCGTGCCCAGGGCCGAGTCCGGTATCGTTCACCGGGTCGTCGATGTTTGGATCGTCCTGTAGATATTGGGTTGGCAAATCGTGGACAAGGTCAGGGTGCCAGTCATTTCTTGACAATGCGGCGTGGACGTTGCTACTCACATCTCCTCCTACTTCTCTTCGATTTCGATCGCGTGGCCATCACCGGGCGTAACCGGCTCCGTGGATCGACAGCACCCGTCAGAAAGAAACTAGAAACTGGAAACTAAACTGGAATCTAGCCCCGTCGTCATATGCATAGCCAACGTCCCGTCATGCACCGACCCGAGAATCCACAAGTTGCCCGGTGATGGGGCAACTCCAGCCCACAACAGATCACAAGGAAATCCGCCCTTCGCTGGGCTAGGACTCGGCGCAATCGTCCAACTGATCCCGTCCCAGTGCAAGAGCAGGGTCATCTGGTGCCCCGATCCGTCGGCTGGGAAGTAGGAGCCAAACGCCCAGATGTCATTTGCCGAAGTCGCCGTCAATCCAAGCAAACGGTTCGACTGATTCGCGCTATTCGGCCCAACATTCGGACTCGGTACCACCGTCCAGCTCGTACCGTCAAAGTGCTCGATCAACGTCAGAGTGGCAGCCTGCTCGGGAAGCGCAACTGGGGTGGAAAAGCCTACCGCCCACACATCGTTTGGCGCGAGCGCCAGCACGGCGTTCAACTTGTTTGTGCCCTCGCCTACGTTGGGAGTTGCCACACTCTTCCAGTTCGCACCATCCCAGTGCATGGCTGCGGTTTCGATGTTGTTCGAACCGTTGAATCCTACTGCCCAAGCATCATTCGTGGCGTCGGCGGATGCGCCAAACAAAAACTCATGGTTCGATTCCACAGTTGTCGCTGTCCATGACGTGCCGTTCCAGTGCTCGAAAAGCGGCGAGACCAGCCCCGTGCCGCGGTTCATCAGGCTGCCGATTGCCCAAACGTCATGCGCGGAGCTAGCGGTCATGGCGAAAACATCCGCTTGGTCTTTCTTGCCGAACTTGGGGCCCGGAAACAAGCTCCACCTGGTTCCATTCCACTGCTCGATCACTTGCCCCGGATGCGCGCCGTCCGTCACATTTCCCGCCGCCCAGGCCAAAGTCGGAGAAATAGCAACCACCCCCTGCAGGAAGCTGTTGTTGTCTCCTTTGATCATCGGAGCAGGAAACGCCGTCCACGTGGTGCCATCAAAGTGGATCGTGGACTGCCCTACCGCCCAAATGTCGTTTGGAGAAGACGCCGAAGCCGCAAAGAGTTCGCTGTTGGGGTTCTCGTTCGGGGTTCGGACCACCTCAAAAGTCGAGCCTGTCGCCGTTTGTCCTTGTGCAGGCGAGTCTTGAAACAAGGCAACACTCAACCCGAAAAACGTTATCGCGCTAAGCGTAAGTCTCACGATTACACCTCGATGGTGCTGACTTAAGAATGTGTCGGATTTTTCCCCTTCACAGGTTGATAACTAAACGCCGGTCGCTCTTATTCCATGCTCAGCATTACCTTTTCGAACGAACCCTCAGCACGAGTACAGGGTTCAGCCTCCCACAGTCGCACTGGTGCATTGAAAAATTCTGTAGGACGTTGGGATTTCGAGCGGAGAACCGAACTAAGCCGACAGGACAACCGTTCCTTCAGCCCGGCTCACACAAGGCAGTACATATCCAGCATTTTTTTGCTCAGCCGTCAGCCCAGTTTCCACGGCCATCTGAACGGTGCCGCTCAGAACCCGCGTAACACACGTACCACATTGGCCCTGGCGGCAGCCAAACGGAATCTGGACGCCGTTTCGCTCTGCCACATCTAGCAGCGTGCCTCCGGAGGAAGCCTGGCAGACCTTTTCCGAGTGAAGAAACACGACAGTCTCGACTGTACCGTCACCCAGTGGACGAGACTCTGTGGACGGTTTGCTCTCCCCGAAACTTTCCTGAAGGATCCGGTCCTGCTTTACGCCGAGTTTCGACAGAATCTGGCGCGCGTTGTTCATGAATCCCTGGGGACCACAGAGAAAGAAAGTGGGTGAAGCGAGATCAATCAGGTACTGGGAGACAAATTCCTCGCTAAGACGGCCGCTGTGACCCTTCCAGGTGGCGTCTGCCCGTGACAGGCACACCTCGTAATTGAAGTTGGGTAGAGATCTTTCAAGTCTGACGAGTTCGTCTTGGAAAATGATGTCGGCAGCCGTGCGCACGCAATACAGGAGCATGAGCGGAGTCGACAGTTTAAGGTCGTCGATATGACGCAGCATCGACATCATGGGTGTGATGCCACTTCCTGCCGCGATGAGCACTATGCTTTTGTGGCATGTCTCGTCAAAATAAAATTGGCCATACGGCCCGCGTGCTTCCACTGTGAGGCCGGGCTTGGCGAGGTCATTGAGAAAAACAGATACAAGTCCATTTTCCATCCGCTTAGGCGTGATCTCCACATAGGTCTCATGGATCGGCGACGAGGAAATAGTGTAGGACCGCGACACTCGTTGGCCATCGATCGTCCACTGGAACGTCAGGAATTGCCCTGGCTTAGCACGAAACCGCCGTTCCCTGGGGACCTCAAAACGCAGCGTCTTCGTATCGTGCGTTTGCCGCTCGGTCTGTGACAGCAGAAGATGCATTGGGCTCTTCGCCTTCTCGTGATTGGTTAGTGGTGTCAGCTCCGCCGAAATCCCCGGGATGCCCGAGGACTCTACGGAAGCATGTGGCTGCTTCCTCTTCTTGAACACCAAGGCGCACTGGGCAAGACACAATGCAACAACCGCACCAGTCGCGAGCTTTAGCCCCAGGCCTCCGGGGCTCGCCGAACGAAGAAGTTCTGACAGCGTGGGGATGGCCACAAGCACAAACGAAATCACGAACACGGTTATTCCTAATGCTTTCAGCGACGAATGGCTCTGCCGGTAGCGGCGTGCGATCAATATCTTCAGGAAGAGCAAAGGCACGAGGACGAGCACAAGCACAATATGCACAACCAGGTGCGTAGGCAGGTGACCGGTTATTCCCACACTTACAAGCCTCTGACTCATGCTGTAGGCCATGATGCAGAGCAGAATCACAAACGAATAACCACCCACCTTGTGAAGAGCGATCAGCCGGGCTCTCGTCGTTCCGTTGCGCGCGGGCTGGGAAGCTTCCAGCATCACCACCACGTTGGCGGCGGCCAGTGAGACAAAGGCAACGCCGGCCACAATCGTGGAAATGTTTAACATAAGCGTCCGTCCCTCTGTGCCGCAGTGGCGATGTTCTCTCTAGCCCGTGTGTTCTTTGATGTTGGCGGGCATTCGTACTCTGTTGGTATGAACAGCTTCCGACCACGATTTATTCCGGAACTCGCGACGGCGTTCAACACCAACGATGTACAAAAGGCCGCCCCAGTGATCAGGACGGCCTTTCGTTTCTTTCAACTTTTTCTGCTTAGCTTCCACTGCTGACGGCTCGCAGGGCCGCAACAATCGAGCCAACGATACAAGAACCGATCAGCAAGGTCAGAGCGCTCAACAATAGACCGCCCAGCAATTCAACAACACTTTGCAGCATTCGCAGATCCCTCCGTCTCGATCGACCTCCAAATTGAGTTGCGGCAACTACATACTCCCTAAGTCCTGCTCAAACACCAGCGACTGTCTTAGGTGACGGAAGTCGATCTCTTTGAGCGTTGACGTGCCCGCGCCTGCTGGCTCGATCACGATTGCGTTCTGTTTGACTCGATCGTCATTCGTCTTCAAAGTCCCTGGCGCCGTGGCCACAGTCTTCCCGTTCTGCAGGAAACTCACCTGTACCTCAGGGCCGGTCCCTTCCCACTCCACTTTGTAGTTGCCAGGTTTCAGTTCAGTACCGCCGATTTGGACGGCATCAGAAATCTCGACCGAATGAGCGTTCTTGCTTGCGGCGTAGGCGCTTCCGCCAAACCCGAGCAGGCAAGTCAGACTAAGTACAGCCGCAAAATAGAATGTCTTCATCATTTGTGCTTATTACAATATTTTGAGTGTCACTATTGATAACGTTGCTCGCGCGGTTTTTATTCCCGAGGAGTTTCTTGAGCCATGAAAATGCGGAAGGGACAGTGTGCGTCCAATTTATTTTTGATTGTGAAATCCCCACAATCGGTGAGGCAAAAGGTAAGTGAAGCCCACAAACCCTTCCCACTGCGTCGAGGTAGAGGTGAGGCCATGATCGACTCCGGCATCCAGTACAAGATTTTTCCTCACCGGATATGAGAGGGCCCACAAATTCCCGACGGCATTTCTGCTGCTGAGTGGCTGCGTGAAGTGCCAGAGTTCGCCCGCGACCGTCAGCCGTCCCAGTCGGTGCGAAATCGAGAGCGTCTGGCCGAATTGTCCTCGGCGTATTAGGCCTTTTGTCTGTTCGGAAAAAATGCCGTTGATGTCGAAGTGGAAACCTGCGAGGTCGTCACTTACCAGGATCAATGCGCTATTCCTGAACGTACCGATGTCGATTTCCGGCGCGGGACTCGCATAGAGACGACGAATGTAGCTGAGGCTTACGGTAGGCTTGTGCCCCTCTCCGGGCAATACGACTGCCTGAAATCCGGCGAACACCTCGCCCGGACGACTGCCTGAAAGAGCATCGCCGGCAGCACCACTTGCTTGAGCGAGTGGCGCCGATAGGGCCAGCAACTGAAGGCGGGATGCTACCGTGAGCTTGGTGACCTGGTTAATGTCAAATAGCGTCTTGAACTCAGGTGAGGTCTCGGCATAAAGTCCGCCGTTTTCAAATTGCAGGTAGCCCACCGGGGTCAACGTCGCCGGAGTTGAAACCGTCGGACGACCGGGATTCGCCTCCGGTGTTTCCGCGATAGACGACTGCGCTCCAATCCGGGCGACAAATAGAAGTGCAGCCGCCAACCCAAAGCCGCAGCGAAGCAGGCCTCTCAAAATGGCTCCAGAAAGAAGTGAGATCGCACTAGAAGCATTTCTTTTGCGATTCCGTTCCGGGCTACGCGCGTGGAGGAAGGAATAGCGGCGAGTAAGAGAGATCTGATAACCGTCGCACAGCTAAATGGAGTGAGCCCTTACTCACTTCACCGCGACTTGGCCGGTCATTTTCGGAGGGACCGAGCAGCAGTAGGGATGCGTTCCCGCCTTGGTAAACGTGTAAGAGAACTCTTCGATGAGGCGTGTCACTCCTCCACGACCAGTGTGCCTTTCATGCCTCTATGGCCTATGCCACAGACACTCGAGCAGCGAAATTGAAAAGTGCCAGCCTTGTCAGCGGTGAATTCGACGACAACCGTCGTTCCCTTAGGAATTTTCTGGTTGATGTCAAAGTCGTCTAGCTTGAATCCGTGATCGTGGTCCGCGGCGGTCATGACTAGCTTGACCCGCTCGCCTTTCCTGACGCGCAGCGAGCCGGGGTTAAATTCATACTTCTTGAGCGTCACCTGAATTTCATGTACCGCTTGCGCCCCCGTCCCCGCATCTTTCGCCACTTGCGCAACTGTCTTTGCCGATGCTGCGGATAAGATCGTGAGCCCTATTAGCACAATCTTCAGTCTGTTCACGTTGAATTCCTTCGCTTGAAAATCGGGTTGCCGTTCACTAGTGATAACCGGAGTGTTGATCTTTTATTCCATACCGCTCGGGAGTGCGGATCATCAGGTTCGCTTTTGTTGGGGGAATTATGAGGTTATCGAGGCCGATCGGAATTCCTTCGGAGGCAGGCAACGCCCGTTCGCAGCGAATAGCCGCTCCGATAGCCCTCAATTTTGAAAGAATTGCGGCCATCTGAGGAATATCGGGAATATTTTCTTCGGTCCCGAGTTCTTAGTAACAGTGGTAGAACGTGGAGGGAAGCCCCATGCTGGACAACTGGGATGAGCGCGATGAGGTGGTTGCGGCGGCGTCGATTTGCCCAATCCCCGACTGCAGTGCATTAGTGGTTGCCTACAGGCCACCCGTCCGCGCGGAACGCGACAATGCCAGACCCTGGTGTGAGTTCTCGTGCCCGCGTTGCGGAACCGACTTCACTGTCCCTGAAGATGAACTGATTTTTCAGTCAGTGCCCAAGGAATGGCTATTGGCGAGAGTCCAAGCCGCATAGTCGGGCAGCGTCAAGGATCGACTCGCGAACTGACTTCCGCGCCCCTGGCTACGGGGCATGGCTAACTCTTCGAAGCCTGCAGAGGGTTGATCGTCCTGCGAGGACGAAGCCACAAATCGGACCACCCCTTGTGAGCCAAATCCAATACTCGTCATTTGCCTTCTCACGAATCAGTTCGAACCCCTGGCCCGGCTAGGCTGATTTCTTTGTCTGCGAGCGAAACTCGATGACCTTTCCGCACTGCAGCCGAGGAGCCCACTTCAACGGTTTCCGGAAGTTCTTCGGTACGTAAAACTCAATCACCTTTGCCATCGCGATCTCCTTGATCCTGTGATCTCTGCCCAATCTGACGCGCCTGTCGTCCCGCGTCAATTCACCGAAGCTTTTCCCTCCATAACCGGTTCGCTGCTCGTCAAACAATTGATGGCGAATGAGTTAGCTCTGCGGATATCCTTGCCGGGGTCTGACACTCTGTCTGTGAGAAGTGCTAGACTTCCGTGCGCAGCCCAAGTGCACTAATGAAATCCCCGCCGCCCAGCTCCGTCGTGCGATTCGGAAACTATGAGGTGTCTTTCCAGTCTGGAGAGGTACGAAAAGCGGGTCTGAGAATCAGGGTGCAGCAGCAGCCGATGAAACTGCTGGAGATATTGCTGGAGCATCCGGCGGAAGTCGTCACCCGGGAGGAATTGCGCAGCCGAGTCTGGCCGAACGAAAGTTTTGGTGATTTCGATCAGGCTCTCAATATCGCAATCGGGAAGCTACGCAGTGCCTTGGAGGACTCGGCTGAGAATCCGCGATTCATCGAGACTCTTCCAAAACGTGGCTATCGTTTTATTGCCGACGTGTCGATCGTCGATGCAGACGCCCGTCCAAAAAGGCGCGAATCTGTAGCTGGAGATCTGTCTGGGTCACAAGAAAAGGAGACAGACCCTGGGCATAAGATTCAAGGTGCTGGGTTGGCGGTTGCGCCCAAACACCGGCTGTGGGTGACGCGTGGTGTAATCGGCGCCTTGGCGCTCATTCTGAGTTTGTCGATTCTCTCCGTCTGGCTATTTCGTTCGGGGGGACCGGCTCCCACGGGCATCCGATCCATCGCAGTGCTTCCGCTGGAAAACCTTTCTGGCGACGCTTCCCAGAATTACTTCGCCGACGGCATGACCGATGAATTGATCACCGACTTGGCACAGATCAGTGCTTTACGGGTAATCTCCCGCACCTCCGTAATGGTCTACAAAGGAGCGCGCAAGCCTCTACCGCAGATCGCTCGTGAGCTGAACGTGGACGCCGTGGTGGAAGGCACTGTGCTCCACTCCGGCGACCAGGTCCGCATCACGGCGCAGTTGATCGAGGCCTCTACCGACAAACACTTATGGTCCCAGAGTTATGAGGGTCAGTTGCGGGATACTTTGGCGCTCCAGAACCGGGTGGCTAGTGCCATTGCAGATCAAATTCGGATCAACTTGACTCCGCGGGAGCAGGCTGCGCTAGGAAGCGCAAAGGCCGTTAATCCGGAAGCCTACCAGTCCTATCTCAAGGGGCGCTACTTCTGGAACAAACGAACGGCGGATGGCTTGAAAGCCGCCCTGGCCTATTTCAACCAGGCAATCGATGAGGACCCACAATACGCCCAAGCTTACTCTGGCTTAGCCGACACTTACGCACTGTTGGGAGATTGGCAGTATGGGGCGATGAGCTTCAAGGAGGCGCTCCCTAAAGCGAAAGCCGCAGCCATCAAAGCTCTGGAACTGGACAGTTCGCTGAGTGAAGCCCACACCTCACTGGGATACAGCTTGCGCGCCTTCGACTGGGATTTCGACTCCGCCGGGAAGGAATTTCAGCGAGCCATTGAACTAAACCCAGGCTATGCCACCGCTCACCACTGGAATGCTATGAATTTGGCGCTATTGGGTCGGCCCCAAGAGGCTCTCGTAGAAATGAGAAAAGCGGAAAATCTGGATCCGCTCTCCCTGATCATTAACGCTGATTTGGCGGAGTTTCTTCTCCTTACGCATTCTTACGACGAATCGGTGGAACAGGGCCGCAAGCTCATCGAAATGGATTCTACTTTTGCCATCGGACATAAACAGCTTGGCGATGCCTACCTGCTCAAACAGATGGACAAGGAAGCCGTTGCGGAACTTCAAGTGGCGGTCCGGTTGTCCGGGGACAGCCCGATATGCGTCGCTGATCTCGCCCGTGCCTACGTGGCATCCGGCCAAAAAAACGAAGCGATGAAGCTGCTGAGCGACCTTAAGAAAGGCTCAAACCCTAGTTTTACAAATGCTCCACACATCGCCATGATCTACGCGTCCATGGGGGACAACGACCAAGCCATGCATTGGCTCGAAAAAGCGTACCAAGAACGATTCAATCCGAGCATTCTACTGCGCTCTGGATTCGATCCTCTCCGCTCGGACCCGCGCTTTGAAGAGCTTATGCGCCGTATTGGCTTGACCGGCTCGCTAGGCTCCTATTTTCAAGGGATTAGAAAATCTGGCGGAGAGAGTGGGA
>DATHQJ010000045.1:0-25659 GCA_035482825.1 Binatus sp. (SeqCode)
ACCCACTCTTTGAGTGATACTTTACTGCTGGGCTGGAAAGCACGATCCTAAGGAGTTTCCCATTACCAAGAGCACAGGAAGAGTTTTGCACATGGCTCAGAAACCTACCGCGAAAAAAACCGTGGCGGAAGATCCGCATTATACCCAGGCGCTGCAGAGCTACGAAACCGGACTGCGCGCCCTGCAAGAGCATAAATTCGACAAGGCGAAACCCCATTTTCAAAAGGTCATCGCCGGGCCCATCCGGGAGCTGGTAGACCGCGCCAGCATTCATCTCAGCATCTGCAACCAGCATCTGGAGCGCTCCGCGGCCACGCAGTTCAAGACGCCCGAGGAGCATTTCGATTACGCCGTCTCCCTGATGAATGTCGGCGACTACGTGACCGCCCGCGAACACCTCGACAAACTGCTCAAGCAGAACGCCAAGTCGGACTACGTGGTGTACGGCCTGGCCGCGCTCGACTGCCTGACCGGCCACGTGGAAGATTCCTTGCGCCGTCTGGATGAGGCACTGCGACTGAATGCTCAACTGCGTTTCCAGGCGCGCAACGATTCCGACTTCCAGAACCTGGCCGAGGACCCGCGCTTCACCGAATTGCTTTATCCGGATCCGGGCGCCGAGCTCGACTCCGACGGCGACCTCGGCGAAGAAGAGCCTGCGTAAGCTGCAGGGACCCCCTCGATGGAGATCAAGACCGCCGACTCCCGCTCGCCGTCCCTTTCGCCGTCTCCCACAGGGGAGAAGACCGCGAGTGGGCCTGGACTCCGGGTGGTCGCCATCGGCGGTGGCACTGGACTCTCCACACTGCTCAAGGGCCTCAAACGCTTCGTGTTCTCGCCGCCGGAAATTGCGGCTCAGCCGGATTCGCCCTTCATCCGCGATCTCTGCGCTGTGGTCACGGTGAGCGACGACGGCGGCTCCAGCGGACGCCTGCGCAAGGAACTCAACATGCTGCCGCCGGGCGACATCCGCAACTGCATCGTTGCCCTCAGCGAAGACGAAGCTCTGCTCTCCAAACTGTTCCGTCACCGCTTTGAAAAAGGCTCTGGACTCGAAGGCCATAGCTTCGGCAATCTTTTTCTCGCCGCGCTCACTTCCCTGACTTCGGATTTTTCAGAAGCGGTCCGCCTTTCGTCTGAGATTCTGGTCACCCGCGGCCACATCTATCCGGCAACCACGTCCAACATTGAACTCGAAGCGCTGATGGAAGATGGCACCCGCGTCCGCGGCGAAACCAAAATCACCGCCAGCAAGGGCCGCATCCGGGAGCTGTTCCTCGTGCCTCCGAACGTGGAACCCATGCCGCAGACTCTGGAAGCCATTGCCCACGCCGACATGATCACCATCGGTCCGGGATCGCTGTTCACCAGCCTGATCCCCAACCTGCTGGTGCGCGGCATTGCGCAAGCCATTGTGGAATCTCCGGCCACCAAAGTCTACATCTGCAACTTGATGACCCAGGCCAATGAGAGCCTGGACTTGACCGCGGCCGATCATATCCGCGCCCTGAATCTCCACGCCCAGAAACAACTCTTCGACTTCGCGCTCATCAACCGGACTCCGGTCTCCGATGAACTCAAGACCAAGTACGCCAGCGAAGGCGCCTGCCAGATAGTCAACGATCTCGATGCCATCGAAGCGCTGGGTGTGATTCCCCTCCTCGGCGATTACCTAGACGAGGGTGGAGTGGCTCGCCACAACACCGCCCGCGTGGCCCACGACCTGATGCAACTCATGGCCCAACGCCCCGAGATGGACCGCAAATCTTAGTCGAGCATGGAGTCTTATAGTCTTGTCATTCCGAGCAACGCGAGGAATCTGCTTTTTGCCTGCAGTTCCACGGCTGCCGTTTGTCGCAACCCGACCCTTCCTGTATCGTGATCGTTCCACCGAGGCTTGGCCGTTCCTCGAGTTGAATCACCATGCGCGCATCCATCTTCATCATCCCGCTGCTCCTGATCGCCTCCTGCGTAGCCTTCGCTCAGACCGACCAGGAGCCCGGCCCGGAGCAGGGCGGCCACGAAGTCGAACTCTGGACGGGCGGCGGCCATTCCGTCGCCGGGGGGCGCGGCGACACCGGAGCCTTCAACGCCGGCCTGCGCTATGGATGGATCCTCACCGGCCCGCACCTTCCCGGTTTGCTGCGCGGGCGTTTCGAATATGCCGTCGACGCGGTCCCAGTCTTTTTCGTCTTCCAACCAGCCGGCACCGCCTACGGCGCGGGATTCGATCCCCTCGGCTTGAAGTGGAACTTCGAACGCCACGGACGCTTCTCGCCCTATCTCGAACTCACCGGTGGCGTGCTCTTTACCAACCAAAACGTCCCCGCCGACACCAACACCGTGAATTTCATGGACCAGGCCGCGCTGGGCACCCACATCCTCGGTGCCAAATACAACTGGAGCCTCGAACTGCGCTACATGCACATCTCCAACGCAGGCCTGGGGAACCTGAATCCGGGGGTTAACACGGTGCAGGTGCGGCTGGGAGTTGGGCGATTCTTCCGCGGCAGCAAACCGTTGGGCTCGTCCAGTCGCCGGTTCAGGGGCTGCGAATTCCCCATTCCCGAGCCCTCGGCAGCCTTTCGATACGAGCCGCCAACACCCGCGCCGGCGAATAGCGAACAGGACAGGTACAGAGGTAACGTGCGCCCACAGCCCTTCTAATGGCATTCTAGGGGCATGGCCCGGCATTATCAGAGCGATGACGTTGGTTGGGACGCGGGACGCGAAGGCTATGTGGATACGGCCCGAACGCCGACCTATGTAGCCGTCCCGAAAGCTGGCAGAAAACCGCCCGGGGAGTCGAGTTTCCTCAGCATTCGCACCCAAGAGCGAGTCTCCAGTCTGATGGCCGCCGCCGGGATGATATGGGCCGTATACGAAGCGACCGTCGATTACGCCGGTCTCTGGCGCCTGCAGATTGACCCCCCGGGCCCGCTTGAGGTTTGCGGTCTGGGAATCCTGCTGTGGCTGCACGCCAAGTGGCGGCGTTCCCTGAAACCCCTCTGAGTTCCCCGCAGCTTTCCTTAGGATCTTATTTTCGTAGCGTCATCGCCTTTTCTTAGGTCCGCGCGGCGCTCCCTTGCTTCCATACTCCGCCCCCAGCTATTCTTCCAACTTATGTCCACGCTGGTCGAATGTGTTCCCAATTTTTCCGAAGGCCGCGACAAAGCCAAGGTTGACGCCATCGTCGACGCCATGAAGATGCCGGGGGTCTACCTGCTCGACCGCGAAATGGACTCCGACCACAACCGCTGCGTCATCACGCTGGTCGGCGAACGCGAGGCGATTCAAGAGGCCGCCATTCGCGGCGTCGGCAAGGCCGCGGAACTGATCGACCTCAACCTGCATACCGGGGCGCATCCCCGCATGGGCGCTGCCGACGTCGTGCCCTTCATCCCCATCGACGGCGTAACCATTGAAGATTGCGTCGCCATGGCGAACCACGTGGGCGAGGAAATCTGGAAACGTTTTCAGATTCCGGTATATCTCTACGAGGCCGCCGCCAGGACTCCGGAACGTCAGGGCCTGGAAAATATTCGCCGCGGCCAGTTTGAAGGCATTCGCGCCGAGATCGCGACCAACCCCGCGCGCCGCCCTGATTTTGGCGAGCCCAGGGTGCATCCCACGGCGGGCGCGACGGTCGTGGGCGCGCGAAAATTCCTGATCGCTTATAACGTCTTTCTCAACACGCCGGACGTCGACGTCGCCAAGAAGATTGCCAAAGCGGTGCGCTTCTCCAACGGAGGCATGCGCTTCGTGAAGGGCGCCGGATTCCTGGTGCGGGGTCTGGCCCAGGTCTCGATGAACCTGACCGACTTCGAGCAGACGCCCGTGCACCGAGTGTTTGAGATGGTCAAGCGCGAAGCCGCGCGTTACGGCGTCACGCCAGTGTCGAGCGAAATTGTCGGACTGATTCCAAAGAAAGCTTTGGAGCAGGCCGCCGAATGGTTTCTGCAAGTGGAAAATTTTGATTCGTCGTTGATCCTGGAGAACCGCCTGGCCTCGGTGATGGGCGGAAAGATGGCGGTGGGCGGCCTGCGCGCCGGAGTCGAGCCTTTTGTCGAGCAACTGGCCGCCCCCACGGCGACTCCCGGCGGCGGCAGCGCGTCCGCGGCAGCGGCGGCCATGGCCGCGGGCCTGGCCGTGATGGTCGCCTCGATGTCGCGCGGCAAGAAAGCGTACCTGCAATATGAGGCGCAATTGAGCGCCGCCATCGCCCGCCTCACTCCGCTGCGCGAGGAACTCAAGGCCGCCGTCGACGCCGACGCCGAGTCCTACAACTCTGTCATGAAAGCGTACAAGCTGGCGAAGACCGCCGCGGACGAAAAATCCGGCGAGGCCCTCATCGAGGCCGCGCTGAAAGAAGCGACCGCCGTTCCGCTCAACGTCGCCGAAAAATCCTACGCGATCACAGAAATTGCAAAGTCGCTCGAGCCTATTACCAATCCCAACATGAAGTCGGACTTGACTACAGCCCTGGCTCTTGCAGGCGCCGCCATGACAGGCGCCCTGGCCAACGTCGAAATCAACCTGGCCTCGCTGAAAGATCAAGCCTTCGCCGCAGAAGTACGCCGTCGCGCCAATCTGCTCTCGTAGAAAGAGAGTCCCCAAAGATCAAACCTGCGCCGATAAAATCATTGCCGGGTCCGCGAGTGGAAATTCCCACTCCGGGGTTAAGGCCTGTTGGTTGCCATCCAGGCCGCCCATCGCCACCTTGTCTCGGGGTGCTAAACCAGGGGTGCTAAACATGAAGCGAACCGCATCCGCGTACCTCTTGATCTTCCTGCTCTCGAGCGCCGCCCTGCTGCTCAATCTGAACAGCTGCGGCGGCAATTCGCCGACGAAGACTCCTCCGCCTCCGGGCAAGATCCAGCACGTGGTCATCATCTTTCAAGAGAACCGCACCCCCGACAATTTGTTTCAAGATACCGTGCTGATCAAGAGGGGCGCGGATATCGCCAGCAGCGGGGTCAATTCTTCCGGTCAGACTATAACGCTCACGCCTGGCGCTTTAGGAATCGACTACGATCTGAGCCACGCCCATTCCGCTTTCGTTTCCATGTATCACGGCGGCAAGATGGACGGCGCCGACTTGATCCCCATCACTTGCACCAACGGTGCCACCAATTGCCCGCCGGCCAATCCCCAATTCTGGTACGTCAATCCGTCGGACGTCGGGCCCTACTTTCAGCTGGCCGAGCAGTATACCTTCGGCGATCGCATGTTCCAGACCAATCAGGGGCCCAGTTTCCCGGCTCACCAGTTCATTCTTTCGGGCACGTCCGCGCCCACCGCGACCAGCAACCTGTTCGCGGCCGAAAATCCGTTGGGAGGCGCTGGCTGTGCCGCCGCTCCCGCATCCACCGTTAAGGTAATCGATCCCAGCGGCAGCGAATCCACCACCATGTACCCCTGCTTCGAACATCCCACGCTCACCGACGAACTCGAGTCCAAGGGGATATCGTGGCGCTACTACGCGCCCAACGCCGGCTCCATCTGGACTGCTCCCAATGCCATCCAGCACATGTGCGGACCCAACGTTCCGCCGCCCAACGCCACCGCCTGCACCGGGTCCGATTGGACGAATAACGTCATCATCCCCGAGACTCCGATTCTCACCGATATAACCAGCGGAAATCTCGCGCAAGTGAGCTGGATCATTCCCCGGGGCGGGAATTCCGACCACCCGGGAACCGTCACCAACACCGGGGGACCGTCCTGGGTGGCATCGATCGTGAATGCCATCGGCAACAGTTCCTACTGGTCAAACACCGTCATCATCATTGCCTGGGACGATTGGGGAGGCTGGTACGACCACGTAGCGCCGCCGAAGATCGTGAACGACGGAAGCGGTTGGGGATCGGGCTACGTCTATGGTTTCCGCGTGCCACTGATCGTGGTTTCGCCTTATGCCAAGCCCGCGCATATCTCCCACGTCAACCACGACTTCGGAAGCATCCTGAATCTGATTGAGGAGGCTTTCAGCCTGCCGTCGCTGGGCTACGCCGACGCCCGCGCCGACGACCTTTCCGACTGCTTTGATTACAACCAGACCCCGATCACCTTCACAACCATTAATGCGCCATTAGACGCGTCCCACTTTCTCAACGATAAGAGCCCGGGGACTGATCCTGACGACGACTAGGGCTCGGTTCAGAATCCAGATTATGAATGTAATAGCCGGTTGCGACAGTTGGATTGCGACCTGATCTCAACCATCGGACTCGGGCCGGAACATCACCGATCAACCATCGTATTCAGCTGAAGGGCATGGAAAACGGAGCGCACAGCGACCCGATGATCATAAGAGGGTATGAAACCCGTTGCGACTTCTACATCATGCTCGACCTGATCCTTGGCCTTGTCTATTTCGGCCTTTGGGTCGACGCCTGGGTGGAACGTCTGAAGGGCTCGGTTCAAGCGAGTCCGATAGCGGAACGCCAGACTCGCCGGAGGTGCGACGCAGTTTGCTGTAGCCGGAGGAGCATGACGTATCAGGTGGGTCTTCAGGCAATCGAATCCCACGCCCAGATTCGCGGCAATATGTGCTGCGGCGAAGCACTGAGCGACATCGGGGAAACCTTTACAAGCGTCGACCGCTTTCATCTCCGTCAGTGATGCGATCTGGTCCCCGACCCGGGGCCATTTTTTGAGAAACTGATTCATGTTCCAGTAAGGATTGCCGCTTTCGGGACCACAGCATCTGCTGTCACTGCCGCTGACGTCACCTAGGGCATTGCCTCCGAGTTGGGCGATTGCATGAGCGGTGCAGAACAGCAAAATCGAAGGAAACAGGGCACGCTTCGCGAGCTTCATTGGAGTCTTCTCCCTTGCAACGGATTCGCTTTGCGCCCGGTTCGCAAAGAGATTTCCAAGCTTCCAATACTCTAGTCCGTGAGCGCGTCAACGTGCGTAAAGATTCGGTAAAGGAGTGTCTGGACACAACGAACGAACTCAACTGTTGCAACATCGCTATAGCACTCATTCGCTCAATTCGGCCACCAGACTCCACCCCGTCAATGGGCATGTACTTTTGTTCCATTCATTGGGATTGCAAGTAAAATAGAATAAAGCGATCTACTTACTAGACGGGCTGATCGTGCATCCAATGAAAGGTGCACGCAGCCCTAACCGATTTCCGATTCGAGGCGTTATGAAACTGTTCAAGATTTGCCTGGCTACTCTTCTTCTGGTCAGCATGGCCTACGCCATGCCGTTGAATTCCTCTGGCCGCGCTTGCGTTCCCGCCGATCTGCTGCAATTGATTTCGGTGGACTACCGCGCCCTCAAAGATTCGCCCACCGCAATGGCTCTGAAGCAACAACTGATGCCCGACAACATCAAGCAGTTTGAAGCTGCCCTCAAGGCCATCGGCCTCGATCCCGAGAAAGATGTCGACACCCTGGCGTTCGCCTCTTTCCACGCCGGCAAGCAAGGGGTTAAGACGATCGGCGTCGCTGCCGGTCCGTTCAACATGAAAGCCGTGCTCAAGAAAATGAAGCTGCAGAAGTTCGTGCCCAAGAAATACGGCACCGCGGACATTTATCCCATGGACGGCGGCTTCGTCATGAGTTTCCTCGATGACAGCACGCTGCTGTTCGGCGACCCCACCTCGATCCGCGTGGCGCTCGATACCAAAGATGGCCAGGTTCTAAGCATGGACACCAACGGCGACATGGCGGACATGATGTCGAGCGTGGATTCCGCGCCGGTGTGGAGCATTCTCGACCAGCAGGGCACGCAGAATATGATGCGCTCGGCCATGGGCGACGCGTCCAAGGTTGCGGATTACGACACGATCAAGAAACGCCTGATGGGCTCGCGTTACACGCTAAGCTTCAACAGCGGCGTCAACTTCGATCTGGCGGTCATCACCTCCGACAGTACGACGGCCGCCACGGTTTCGTCGCTGCTCAAGGGTTACATGCTTTTCAAGAAAATGAGCGCCACGCCCGCGGAGAAAATCGCGGTGGAGAATACCGCAGTCGACTCCGACGGCTCCAACGTGCAGGTGCACTTCAAAGCCAACGACCAGCAATTCCAGTCGCTGATGCACTCGGAACTGTTTGCGGCGGTCACGCATTAAGTTTCACCGAACGTAAACAATGCACTGAGCCCTGGAGAATCCGGCCAGCTCAGTGCTTTCTCTTTCTTGCGCCGACTCATATTTACTCTCACGTAGGCCGTTCGATCTCGAGGCACCCCAGCGTAAACGCGAAAGGAAATCCGCCCGGCGCGTTCGCTTTGACGTACCCGCCGTCGAAAAAGACGAACATCCGCGCCGAATCTGTCTCCCCATACTGCACCGACGGTTTCCACGGCCCCGCATGCCATCCTCGAGGCGTGGCGGTCATGATCTGACGCGGCGTACTCCAGTCTTTGAAGTCAGATGACGGTGTCGCACACTCGCACCACCAAAGGCCCGTAGCGTCAGGCGCGGCCGTCTTGCCGAGCCAGACTTTGGAAAAAACTGCCTCATATCCCGCACCGCCTTTGATCACGCAAAAATCAAAAACCTTCTCCTCGGCGGGTATGAATACTTTGTGCTTCGTCCAGTTGGTCCGGCCGTCGGCGCTCTCGGCAAATCCCTGCACCAGATAGTCCTCCATATTCGAGCCCGCGACGTACCACATCATCCACTTCCCGTCGGCATAGATCAGATTCGGTTCATATACGCTGCCGTGCTCCCAATCTTCTTCCGCAACGAATGCTGGCTCGGACTGCTCGACCCACTGAGAGCCATCCCATTCCAGATAGCCGATCGCGTACGGACCCCACAAATTCTCCGCGCCACCGGCGTAATAAAGTCGCTCGACCCACGCTTCACGCTGCGGATCCCAGCCTCTCACGTACGACGGACAGTGACGCCCACCTTTCAAGTCCCATGCCGCGCTCGCCTCGTGCCCGGCCAGCAGCGCGACGCGCGCAGGATCGTTGCGCTCCGGCGTCAGCGTCCATCCCTGAACGGAGAGCGGCGCACCTTCCGGCAGTGACGCGCTGAAAAGCTGAATGCCTTCATGCCCGTGCGCCTCGCCGGCCAGAAACATCCACCAGCGATTCCCGCGCTTGGCCACGGTCGAGTCGGTAACCTCGTTGAGATTGGTCAGCGGCGCAAACCCATCCGCCGGATCGAAGATTTTCGTGACCTTGCCTGTCATCGGGATTGGCTTCCGGGATTGTCTTACGAATTACTTCCAAGGTTATTTCTTCTGCAGCGCTCGCTTCAAAGCCGCCCATTCCGGCTTGACCATTTGCCGCGCGCGCCCGACCGCCAGCGCGTCCGCGGGAACATCGTCGGTGATGCAAGACGCCGCGCCCACATACGCGCCCTTGCCCACGCGCACCGGCGCCACCAGCGTACTGTCGCTGCCGATGAACACTCCATCTTCGATCACGGTCGTATGCTTGTTGACGCCGTCGTAATTGCAAGTGATCGTCCCCGCACCGATGTTCACGCCCGCGCCAATCTCCGCATCGCCCAAATAAGTCAGGTGATTCGCTTTCGACCCCTTGCCCAGTTTGATTTTCTTGGTCTCGACAAAATTTCCGACGTGCGCGCCTTCCCCGATCTCGCTGCCCGGACGCAGGTGCGAATAAGGTCCGACCACCGCGCCCGCACCGATCCACGCTTCTTCCATGATGCTCCCAGGCCGGACCAGCACTCCGTCCCCAATCTCGGAATTGAGAATCACCGAATAAGACCGCACCCGGCAGCCCGCGCCGATCTTCGTGTTGCCCAACAACTGTACGTAAGGCTCGATCACCGTGTCCGGCGCGATCTCGACGTCGGCATCGATCACGGACGTCGCCGGATAAAAAATCGTGACCCCGTCGGCCATTAACTGGCGAGTCTTCGCAAGGCGCATCGCTTGGTCGATGTCGGCCAGTTCCGCCCGCGTATTTCCGCCCAGCACTTCACTGGCGTTCTCTGTCTTCCACGCCACTACGCGCTGCCCTGCTTTCCGCAATACCCCGGCCATGTCGGTCAGGTAATACTCATGGTGCGCATTGGCGGTCGAGAGTTTGCCAATGTTTCCGTAGAGTTCCTTCACGGCAAACACGTAGAAGCCGGAATTAATCTCGCGAATCTTTTTCTGCGCGGGGCTAGCCGCCTTCTCTTCGACAATCGCCGACACCTCCGCAGTGGCGGCTTTTTTCCGCAACACGCGGCCATATCCGGTCGGATTTTCCAGATCGGCAGTCAGCAACGTCATGGCGGCCCGCTCGTCCAGATGAAAATTGAGCAAACGTCCAATAGTCTGCGGCGTAATCAGCGGAGCGTCTCCCGACAGCACGATCACGTTGTCGTACGCGGCGAGCGCCTCGCGCGCCACCATCAGAGCGTGGCCCGTTCCCCGCTGCTCGGCTTGCAGCACAAAATTGACGCCAGTCTGCGCCATCGCCGCGCGCACCCGGTCGGCCTCATGCCCGATGATGGCGTACACGTCCTGCGCCGGCACCACGCGCACCGCAGCCCGGATCACATGCTCCAGCAGAGGCTTCCCTCCGACTTCATGTAACACTTTAGGAAGTTGCGATTTCAGCCTGGTGCCCTTGCCCGCCGCCATGATGGCCACGGCCACTCGCGGGGCGGAGGAATCGGCTTGAAAAGATGGGGCCTGCGCAGACCCTGGCGAGACAGAAGAACTGCCTTTCGATTTCTTCATTTGCCCCAATATACCGTGCCCAAGAAGCAATGGCGAATTCACGAAACGCCGACGCGGGGACGGCGCATTCGTCCGCCGAGCAAAGCGAGGTGTGCGACCTCCAGCTACAGCCCCAGCCCCCCGTCCACTGCCAGAATCTGCCCTGTAATGAACTGCGGTGCCGTCGCAAAGAACAGCACCGCCCTGGCGATCTCATCGCCGCGACCATTGCGCTGCATTGGCGTCTGTTTTGCCATACGCCGCATAAAGGCCGCCGCCGATTTCTCTCCGAGATCGATCATCCCCGGGGCGACCGCGTTCACCGCGATCTCCGGCGCCAGCGCCTTCGCCATGACTTTGGTCAGCATGTGCAGCGCCGCTTTCGAAGAGCAATAGTGTGCGTGCGTCGCCCACGGCCGCAGCCCGCCCAGCGAACCCATGTTGATGATCTTAGCTTCGATAGCATGCTGGCCGGCGCGCTTCCGCCGCAACCACTTCAGCGCCTCTCGCGAAACCAGAAATGGTCCGCGCGTATTAGAGGCGAAGATCGCGTCCCATTGCCGCACCGTCAGCTTCTCGAACTCCGCGGTCTCGTAGTTCGCCGCGTTGTTAACCAGGATGTCGATGCGGCCCAGTTCGCGCCCCACGTCCTTCATCATCGCTCGAACACTGGCTTCATCGGTTACGTCGCAACGCAGCGCGAAGGCCCGCACGCCGAACCCGGACAGGTCCACGACCGTCTCCTGCGCCTCACGCGCTGATTTCCTGAAAGTAATGGCAACGTCAGCGCCCGCCTCCGCCAGAGCGAGTGCCGAGGCCCGTCCCAGCCGCCGCGCGGCACCGGTAACCAGCGCAGTTTTCCCGCGAAGAGGTTTCGCCTGAAGGTCTTCCCTGTGGTCTAGCATGAAGGGATTTTACCGCGTGGCGCTCAGGACGGGCGCTCGTGTGTCCGTCTCAGTATTGGACCAGCTTCGGAAATGCCGCTGGAAAAGTGCATTTCCCCGCGCTAGAATCTCCCCGCATGCCCGAGTCGCGCAACGTCGTGGTCTATTCCCGCAAGGGATGCCATCTGTGCGAAGTGGTGAAAGAGAGCCTGACCAAGCTGTCACGCCGCGGCGGCTTCACCTGGCAGGAAGTCGATGTGGACGCCGACTCCGACCTGCGCCGCCAGTACAACGACGAAGTCCCCGTCGTCTTCATCGATGGCCGCAAAGCCTTCAAATACCGCATGGACGAACAGGAATTCCTGCGTAAACTGGCCAGCTAGAGCTGCCTCGTTCATCTCAGCCGCTTTCCGCTACAATCTCTCCCGGCATGTTGCGCACCCAACTCTACGCCGACCCCCACAACCTTTTTCTGCACGATCTCGTGCTCGACTCCTGCCGCCGCAACGCTCCCAAAACCGCGCTGGTCGACACCTCCTCCGGCCGCCGCCTGACCTATGCCGAATACGGAGACACGGTCGAGTCCGTCGCCCGCGGCCTGATTGCCGCCGGCCTCAAGCCCGGCGAAGTGGTCGCCATTTTTTTGCCGAACTCCTGGGAGTTCTGCACGGCGTTTCACGCCATCCAACTCGCCGGAGCTATTCCGACTCTGCTCAACCCCACCTATCGCGAGCGCGAAGTCCGCTATCAACTGGAAAATTCCGGCGCCGTGATTCTGATCACCGACGGCGCAAACATCGAACGCGTCAATCTCGCAAGCCTGCCCAACCTTCGCCGCGTCTACACTACGCGCCAGACCGCATCCGGCACCGCGCCGTTCACCAACCTAATCTATCCCGTGACTGCGACCTATCCCAAGCCGGAGCGGCCTTCCCAAGAAAAGCTGGCCGCGCTTCCCTACTCCAGCGGCACGACTGGACTACCCAAGGGAGTAATGCTCTCGCACTACAATCTGGTCGCCAACGTGTATCAACTGCTGGGACCGAACGGCACGGCGCTCAATTCCTCCGACAACATCCTCTGCTGTCTTCCGCTCTACCACATCTACGGTCTGAATGTAGTTTTGAATCCATCCCTCATTCTCGGCGCGAAACTCGTCCTGGTACCGCGCTTTCATGCGGAAACATTTTCCAAGCGCTTGGTCGAAGAAGCGATCACCATGATGCCTCTGGTCCCGCCCGCCATGAACGTGCTCTGCCAGGCCGCCGAGGCGGGACAGTTCCCCCGCGACCATCAAGTGCATTGGGTAAAATCCGGTGCAGCTCCGCTCGCTCCCGAACTGGCGCGACGCTTCACCGCTCTCACGGGAATTCCGGTGTGTCAGGGATACGGCATGACCGAGGCCTCGCCCGTCACTCACGTCGGCTTTCTCGAACCGGAACTGTACCACCCCGATTCCATCGGCCATCCACTCGCTCAAACCGACTGCCGTGTGCTCGCGCAACCAGATCTCGATCCCACCGACACTCCCGACCAGGTCACTGAAGCGCCCTCCGGTCAGCCCGGCGAACTCGTCATGCGCGGACCGCAGTTCATGCTCGGCTACTGGAATGAACCGCAAGCCACGGCCGCCGCGCTGCGCAACGGCTGGTATTGGTCAGGCGACATCGTCACCCGCGACCGCGAGGGCTTCTACCGCGTCGTTGACCGGCGCAAGGAGATGATCAAGTACAAGGGCTTCGCGATCGCGCCCGCCGAAGTTGAAGCCGTTTTGCTCGAGCATCCGGCGGTAAAAGAGTGCGGCGTAGTCGGCCGCCGCGACGAGGAAGCCGGAGAAATTCCGGTAGCCTTCGTCGCCCTGCGCGACGGATTTGTCGACAGCGGCAAACTCGGAGACGAACTCTGCGGCTTCGTTGCCGACCGCCTCACCCATTACAAACAGCCGCGCCAGGTCCACTTCGTCGACTCCGTCCCCAAGACCGCGTCCGGCAAAATTTTGCGCCGCGAGCTCAGAAAGTCCCTCAGCTGAGCGGGATACAGCAAACTACTGAGCCCCAGCTCTAGCATAAGAAGTGACACCGTTTTGACACGGCGCTGACAATTCCGTCCAGTCCTACCCACACACTGGCCTCGACTACGGGCGACGGTAGTTTTCATCCCCCGCCCGCGACCCAAATGCCCCGCCCTGCACGTCGTTTCGCAGGATCGATATAAGGAACGAATCACATCGAACTCGATTTGACACTACCCAGGAGGATTGTCATGAATTTGTCGCAACTGAAAATCTGGGCTTGCGCAGCCGCGCTCGTCGCAGTCTGCGCGCTCTCAGCCCAGGCCCAGGGAAACGCCTTCAATACGCCCGGAAACATTCTGATCTCCGACCAGTACAACAATCGCCTGATCGAAGTGAATCCCAACACCAACGACGTTGTATGGACGTTCGGGGACGGTTCGAGTGTAGCCGGACCTACGTCAGTGGTCGGGGTCAATGACGCGCAGCGCATTGGACCGATCACGCTGGTCGCCGGCACGGGCGTGCCCGCGGGAGCAGAGCCTACGTGCCCGAACGGCTGTCCCGACAACCGCGTCATGCTGGTCGATCCCAACGGCAGCATCATCTGGCAATACGGCCAGGCGGGAGTCACCGGGTCGGGTCCAAATCAGCTCAATACTCCAGTGCAGAATACCTGGCTGCCCAACCACCACATCCTGATCACCGATCAGGGCAACATGCGCATCATCGAAGTCAACCACGGACGGCAAATCGTCTGGCAGTACGGCCAAACCGGAGTCGCCGGCGACGGTCCCAATCAGCTCAACAATCCCAACAGCGCCGAACTCCTGTCAAATGGCGACATCCTGATCGCCGACGAAAGCAACAACCGCGTCATCCAGGTCAACCGCAAGAAGCAGATCGTATGGAGCTACGGTTGCGCCAGTTGCAGCGAACTCAATGGCGCTGCTTTCGCCAGCCGCCTCCCCAATGGCGACACTTTGATCAGTGACTCCAACAACAACCGCATCATCGAAGTCGACTTTGGCGGCAATCCGGTGTGGACGTACTATACGAATACGCGCGCCGGCAGCGTCTCGTCGCCGCTTCCGACACGCGGCATCCGACTGAAGAACGGCAACACCCTCATCAGCGACCAGTACAACATGCAGGTTATTGAAGTCGACCCAAACCAGAACATCGTCTGGAGCCAGGGCACAATAGCCGTTGCTGGCACAGGCTTTGATCTGTTGAACGGCCCCTATGATGCCAAAGTGATCGGCGACTACACCGGCCTCACGCCTCCCTTCAGGCATGATCACGAACGCTAGTTTGTAGATCGGAGGTTGCCCCACCCTTCTCGCGTCCTTCGCGAGAGGGTGGGGTTTTTGACTTGACGTAACCTCGGACACATTCGTCCGGAGAGAGGGGATGAAGCGCCCGCCGCAAGCCAAGAAATCTCTCGTCGACTTACTTCTGTTCTTTCTGCGCGTTTTTCTGCTCTCCGCCCGCCACCGGCAGCGTGCGCTTCACAAAGAAGCTCCAGATCACTTCATTCCCATTCAGATCAGGGGCGGTCTTGCCAATCGCTTTCTCCGCTTCATACTGTTCCCCGCCCGGCCACGTATTCCCCGCGCCCTTCACGCTATAGAGAACAACTTGCGCGTCGTGTTGGCAGCCGTTGTAAGTGTCAACTTTGGTTTCCATGCCGCCTTTGGCTTGCGGCGACAACTTGCTCTTGTCCGGCTTCTCGGCGCAGCGATCAATCCTCGCCCACGCCTTGGCGCTATCCTCAACCGAAATCACCGACAGATTCCGGTTGTGCTCGGTGCCGCCACCATAAGGCACGATCGGGTCCGAAGTGCCATTAATCATCACCAGCGGCACCGGACGCGTCGGCACACAGATCATGGTCTTCGGCATGGCCGCCCCCAGCGCGGCGACGGCCGAGATCCGGTCGCTCAACGCGCATCCCACGCGCAGGCTCATGAACCCGCCTTCGGAAAGGCCCGCCGCATAGATGCGCGATGGATCCACGGAAAATTTCGTCCCTATCTGATCGAGCATCTGATTAAAGAAGGCAATGTCATCCGCGGGAGCCGATCTTCGATCCTCGCTGGGATCCTGGCTGGGATCCTGGCTCTGACGGTCCTGGCCCTGCCGTTGCCCGCCGCCCCCACCACCACCCCCACCGGGATAACCGCCTCCGCCGTAGCGTCCGCGCCTGCCAGGCCCCATCCCCATCGGCCGCTGCGATTGCTGCGGCCGCACGCCGACATTCCACCGCCCGTGCATCGCGATGGGATACACCGCAATAATGCCGTCTTTATCGGCGAGTTCATCGAAGCGCGTGAGCCGCTCCATGTCGTCCGCGTCCTGACTCATGCCATGCAGCAGGATCACCACCGGGTAATGCTTTGACGCATCGTAGCCCTTCGGCAGCCGGACCATAAAGCTGCGGTCCACGTCATCGACGGTGACCTTTTCTTTGCTCTCCTGCGCCCAGACCGCTTGAGTCGCGCCGATCAAAACAAGCCAGGTTAAGGCAAAGCAGGCAACCGCTCTCGTGACCCTCATCCCGAGCAATTTTTCCGATTTCATCTCGTCTCCAGAAGAGCGACCCGGCACGTCCCAACATAGGAGCCCCCAGCAGCCAGCTTCCCTTGTTTGGAAGCATTCGCCCCGGCAGGAGTTGGCCAGCTTTGCGGGAACTATGGGAACTTTCCGGTCTGGCCGTCCGTATCTTTTCCTGCAAGCGATTTCAGATTCGGCACGCGCCCAGCGCAACAAACTAGGTCAACAAGTAAGGAGAAACCATCATGGACGGAATCACCGGTCTCGCAGCGGTAATCATGTTTCTCGGAATGCCCACGGCAGTACTAGGAATGTACACTTTTTATCGGGTGCGAAAACTACGCACCGAAGAACGACTGGCCGCGATGCAGCGCGGCGTCAGCGTCCCCATCGAGCCCGATCTCACCGAAGCCGCCCATTCCCGCCGCGCGGGGATTCTGCTGATCGCCGGCGCCCTCGGCTACATGCTGACCTTCAGCATTATCGCCAGAGTCGAACCCGACGCACTAGTCGCCACCGCCTTCGGCGCCATCCCCTTCGCGCTCGGCCTGGGCTACTTGCTCGACTCCACACTGATTCGCCGCGACGCCCGCGCATCGTAAAAAGAAAAATGAAGCGCTTGCCCCACCCTTCTTTCGCGTCCTCTGCGAAAGAGGGTGGGGATTTTGAACCGCTGATTTTGATTTTGCTGATTTTGATTTCGACGAACTCTTAACTCTTACGGGGGACCGCACGCTTCACTCCCCGGTCAAAAACTTAAATTGAGCCTCATTCAGCGGCACCACGCTCAGTCTCCCCTGCCGCGCCAGCGGCGATTCAGCAAACAACCTGTTCGCCTTCGCCTCCGCCAACGTCACCGGCTTCGCGTTGACCTTTCCCACCTTGATCTTCACTTGCGGATTCTTCAAGTCCGACGCATCGACGGACACCACGGTCGCCGTCCCCACCGCGCTCTTCTCATCGCCAGTGTGGTAAATCACCAGCCGTTCGCCCGGCTTCATGCCCCGCAAATTCTTCAACGCCACCGGATTCGAGACGCCATCCCAGATGGTCGTCTTGTCCCGCTGCAGATCAGCGAACGAATAAGTCGACGGCTCCGTCTTCAGTAGGTAGTCCATCCTAATCCTTCAGTTCGGCTTCTTGTTCGGATCCGCTGGCGGATCGGGTTTGGGAGCCGCGTCCGGCTTCGGCGCATCCGGCTTGGTCGAGCCCGGGTCTTTCGAGTGATCGTCATACACCGAATACTGGTTCTGCGGACGCTTCACTTTGATGGTGATCTCCATCTTTGCCTTGTCGACGGTGTAGTCCTCGCCGTAGGTCTGAAAACCCGGCGCCAGCACTTGCACCCGCAGCGGGCCGTATGGAACGCCGTCAAAATTCGCCTTGCCTTCCGCGTCAGTCTTCAACTCCATGCCGCCGCGCTCCTGCTTCCCCTTTGGATTGACGGAATGCATGATAACCGCTGCATTGCGCACCGGCTTCCCGTTGTCCTCCTTGAGGATGAGGAAATACATCCAAGACGTCGGCTCCTCTTCTTTATCCTGTTGCCCCACGGCAACGCCCGACAGTGCAAGCATCGCCAGCGCGACCCCTACCGCGATCCTAGTTCCCAAGATCTTCTTCATACGATCCATTTTATGCAGCCGCGCCCTCCCTGTCATCCCGCGTTTCGATACGACCCGCACCACTCGGTGCAAAAGCTCTTAACCGCCAAGGACGCCGAGAACTGCCGCCGAGAACGCCGAGCAAAGCAATGGCCCCAAGATTTTCTCCGCGCTCTCGGCGGATTTTCTCCGCGATCTCGGCGGTTAAAAGCTCTTCGCCTAGATCTCCCCAAGCCCCGGTCTTTGTACAATGCCGAGGTGAAGACTTGGGACGTAATCATCATCGGCGGCGGCATCATCGGCCTCTCGCTGTCGATCGCGCTGCGCAAACGCGGCGCGACCGTGCTGATCGTCGAGCGCGGAGAGCCCGGCCGCGAAGCCTCCCATGCGGCCGGAGGCATGCTGGTCGACTGTCTCCTCGAAACTCCAGCAGCCCTGCAACCCCTGGCCACTGCCAGCGCCCGCATGTATCCAGAATTCGCGCATGAACTGGAAATCGAATCTGGAATGAAAGTTGACCTGCGCGATCAGGGGACGATCTGGTTCCCCTCCGTCGAACATCTCCTTCAAGCGCAAGCCTCGGGCTCTCCGCCCGCCACTCTCGCGGAGTTGGAACTCTGCCTCACTGGAACAAATCGTGACCGGCCAGCTTTCTATCTAAAAGAGCGCAGCGTCGATCCGCGCGCACTCTCCAGAGCCGCGTGGCAGGCCGCAAAGCATCGCGGCGTGGATTTCTCTTCCGGCGACGAAGTCACCGCAGTCACCATCACCGACGGCCGCGCCGTCGGTGTCACCACTACGAAGACTGCCTTTCACGCCGCCAAGATCGTTAACTGCGCCGGAGCATGGTCGGGACAAATTGGCCCGCATCGCCTTCCCACACGCCCGGTCAAAGGCCAAATGCTCTGCCTGCTGATGCCTTCGCCGACATTCCTGAAACACGTCATCCGCGCGCCCGAGGTCTATCTCATCCCCCGCACTGACGGACGCCTGCTCGTCGGTGCCACCGTCGAAGAAGCCGGATTCGACAAACGTACCGACATCCCCACGATCCAGCGTCTCCATCTCGCCGCGCTCGCCCTGCTCCCAGAACTGCGCAACGCGAAAATCCTCGAAGACTGGGCCGGCCTTCGCCCCGGAACTCCCGACGCACTCCCGATCCTCGGCGCAACCTCCACTCCTGGCTACTACGTCGCCACCGGCCACTTCCGCGACGGCATCTTACTCTCTCCAATCACCGCGGAAGTCATGACAGCGATCATCGAAGGCCGCATCCCCGAATACGACCTGTGTCCGTTCTCGCCGGCCAGATTCCACTAAAATGGGGTGCCCCATGTCTCGCTTCTTTTGCGAGACATGGGATTTCTTGCGTCAGGTCGTATTCGACACGTAGCGCCAGCGCTAGACGGTTCGCGCTATACTGTTTCGTTTCCCATATCGTGATTCGCAATCTTGAGTTCTCCCGTGAAAGGACGCACCCATGGCCTCCCCCGCAGTCGATTTTGCGCGCAATAATCAGCAGCGCTTCTTGAATGAACTGAAAGATCTCCTCCGCATCCCCAGCGTCAGCACCCTCGATGAGCACAAACCCGACATTCAACGCGCCGCCGACTACGTAGCCAACGATCTGCGCCGCATCGGAATGGAAAATGTCGAAATCATCCCCACCAAAGGCCATCCCCTCATTTACGCCGACTGGCTGCACGCCGCGGGCAAGGCCACCGTTCTCTGTTATGCCCACTATGACGTGCAGCCCGCCGAACCCCTCGACGAGTGGATCACCCCGCCCTTCGATCCCACCGAGCGCAACAACAACGTCTACGCCCGCGGCGCAGTCGACGACAAAGGCCAACTTTGGATGGAAGTGAAAGCCCTCGAATCCCTCATGCAGGCCGGCGGTGGCAAGCTGCCCATCAATGTAAAAGTGATTTTCGAGGGCGAAGAAGAAGTCGGCGGCGAATCCATCGACGCATACATCGTCCAGCAGAAAGCCAAACTCAAAGCCGATTTCGCCCTGGTCTGCGACACCGAACTTTTCGCTCCCAATCTTCCCACGTTATGCGTCGGCCTCCGCGGCCTGGTCTACACCGAAATCGAAGCCCGCGGCGCCAAGGTTGACCTCCACTCCGGCGTCTACGGCGGCGCAGCTCCAAATCCTTTTTTCGCCTTGATCGAAATCATCAGCAAACTAAAAGACTCGAAAGGAAAAATTCTTATCCCCGGCTTCTACAAGGGCGTGAAAGCTCCCACGAAAGATGAACTCAAAGCCTGGAAGCGTCTCCCCTTCAACGAGGAACACTACCGCAAAACCGAAGTCGGATCGAAATCTCTCACCGGAGAGCCCGGCTACTCCGTCCTCTACCGCACCTGGGCGCGCCCCACCCTCGAAGTCCACGGCATGCCCGGAGGCTTCATCGCCGCCGGCGCCAAGACCGTAATTCCCGCCAAGGCCGCCGCAAAAGTTTCCATGCGCCTCGTCCCCAACCAGGACGCCGACGATGTTTTCAAAAAATACTCAGCCTACGTGAAGAAGCTGACGCCCAAAGGCATCGAAACCAAAATCATCGTACACAGCAAAGGCCCCGCCGCAGTCGTCGGCACTGACAACCCCTACATCAAAGCCGCCACCGAAGCCCTGCACGACACCTTCAAGAAAGAAACCGTCTTCATCCGCAGCGGCGGCTCCATCCCCATCGTCACCGGCTTCCAGGATGTCCTGAAAATTCCCAGCGTGATGATGGGCTTCGGCCTCCCCGACGACAACCTGCACGCCCCCAACGAAAAATTCCACATCCCCAACTTTCACCGCGGGATCGAAACCATCTGCCGCTTCTTCGAAAAGCTCGGAGGCTAGAGCTGATCGCCGTCTTGAGGATCATTCTTCGATAAATCCTTGCACCCATCGCTCGGATTGCGCTAGCCTTATTCTGCTCTCGCGGTTCTCCCACCTCGCTCCATCCCACACCCCATGAATCAGGCTTATGCTGCAATGTGTGTGCAACCCAACGCGGTCGCTCGTAAGGTCACACCATATATGGTGTTATATTGCTTGACCCCGCCCCAATTTCACCGTTACAGTAGCTTATCTTTGTGCCCGCCCTATCCAGCCTGGGGTGAGAAACGGTCAGTCCATCGACCGGAACAAGCATCGAATCGAAGGGAGGAATCCCTTGAGTAAACATTCGTGCCCAGGCACGCACGACTGGCAACTGGCCACTGATCGACAATTTGACGATCACTGGCCACTGTTCTTAAGGAGTCCACGTTGCTCAAACTGAAGCGTCTTCAGATTCTCGGGTTCAAGTCGTTCTGCGATCGCACCGAACTCAAGTTCCACGGAGACGGTGTGGCAGCCATCATCGGCCCCAACGGCTGCGGCAAATCGAATATTTCCGACGCCATCTCGTGGGTGCTGGGCGAGCAATCGGCCAAGACCCTGCGCGGCGCCCGCATGGAAGACGTAATTTTCGCCGGCACCCGCGACCGCAAGCCCACCGGCATGGCCGAAGTCTCGCTGACCCTGATCGACCCGGAAGCCTACAGCGGCTCCGACGCCAGCGCCCCCACCGAAATCGATATCCAGGATGATCTTCCGGAAGCCAACATCAGCGACGATTGGGACGAAGCCTCGATCCGCGCCCGCGCCGCCCAGGCCACCGAAGACGCCGTAGAAGACGCGCAACCTGGCAAGACCGAAGAAGTAGAAATCCCGCGCTCGAAAATCAACACCAACGCAGTCGCCTTCCCCGACGACGAACCCGTCTTCGCCCTCCCCGCGCATACCGTCGCCGCACCGACTGCCGCCGGAACCGTCGCCCCGCACGTTGTGTTGAAAATCCGCCGCCGCAAGTTCAACCAGCAACAATTCCGCGCCGGAGAAATCGTGGTCACGCGCCGCCTGTTCCGCTCCGGCGACAGCGAATATCTGCTCAACGGCAAACTCTGCCGCCTGCGCGATATCCAGGAATTATTCATGGGCACCGGCCTCGGACCCGAATCCTACGCGCTCATCGAGCAGGGACGCATCGGCCAGATCCTCAGCAGCCGTCCCACCGACCGTCGCGCCATTCTCGAAGAGGCCGCCGGAATTACGAAATTCAAAACCAAGAAGCGCCTCGCCGAAGCCCGCCTCGAGGACTCCAAGCTGAACCTGGCCCGCATCAACGACATCTTCGAAGAAGTCACGCGCCAGATGAATTCGCTCAAGCGCCAAGCCTTAAAAGCCGAACGCTACGCCCGCTTGCGCGAGGAAATGCGCGCCAAACTGCGCCTGGTTCTAGCCAGCAAGTTCGCGGCCATTGAACTCGAAAGCTCCGAACTCGATTCCCAGCTCAACATCCTCGCCGAGGAAATGCAGCATCGCACCGAGGCCGTGCAACACCTCGAGTCCGAGCACAACGAGCGCACTCAACGCGGCTACACTATCGAAGGCGAGTTGCGCGAGAACCACGACCGCATCAACCAGATCGCGCTCGAAATCGACCGCGCCCACGCCCGCCGCCGCCACAACGAAGAACGTTGCGCCGAATTGCTGGTGCGCACCGCATCGTCCGAAGCGGAACTAGCGCAGGCGCATCATCGTCTGACCGCGCTCGAATCCGAGCGCGAATCCAACCGCCAGATTCTCGAATCCGCCGCCGCCGACCTCGCGGCCGCCCAGAGTGACCTCGCTCTCTGTCAGCAGGACGCCGCTGCCGCTGCCGCTGGCCTCGCAGAAATCGAGCGTCTGCAGGAAGAATCCCGCGTCGCTATGTTCGATACCGTTTCCTCGGCATCGCGCCTGCGCAATCAACTCGCGCAAGCCGAAGAACGCCTCGCTGGAGCCGACCGCGAAGCCCGCCGCCTCGAAGCCGAAATCGCCAACGCCAGCATTCAAGTCGAAGCTTTCGGCGGACAGCGCGGACAACTGGCCCTCGAATTCGAATCCGTCACCCAGCGTGCCACCGGAATCACTGAAGAGATCACCCAACTGCGCCGCCTGATCGAACAGAAGAAACTGGAAGAAACTCGCGCCAAGACCAATCTCGACGTTCTGCGCGCCGAGTATGCGACCGCGCTCGGCAAGAAAGGCTCGCTCGAAGCCGTCATCGCTGAACACGGATATTCCACGGAATCCGTGCGCCGCCTCTTTCAATCCGGCGTGATGCACGGAGGCCTCGCCCCCGTGGGCGTGCTCGCCGACTTCCTTGAAGTCGAACCACGCTACGAGCGCGTCGTCGAAGACTTCCTCCGCGACGAACTGAACTACGTCGTCGTCAAGTCCTGGGATGCAGCCGACGAAGGCCTGCGCATGTTGCGCACCGGAGTCGACGGCCGCGCCACATTCCTGGTCCATCCCGAAGACTCGCAGGCCAAATTCTCGTTCGTGCTCGATGAAGCCGCACACTGCGCCCCGCCCGCAGCGCAGATCGTTCCGCTGAAGAGCACCATCCGCGTGCTCGACGGTTTCGGCAAATCGCTGGAAGTAATTCTGCCCAAGCTGCGCGACGGCTACATCGTGCCAGAAGCCAATGTTGCCCGCGGTCTGGCGCTCGAAAATCCTGACGCGTTCTTCCTCTCGCAGGCCGGCGAATGCTTCCACAACGTCACTGTCACCGGCGGCAAACAGCGCGCCGAGGGCCCGCTCTCGATGAAGCGCGAGCTTCGCGAAGTCCTGCGCCAGCTCGAGGATCTCGAACGCGCCCTGCGCGACGAAGAAATGCGCGTGCTCACCCTGGGCCGCGAAATCAAAGACCTCAGTTCCCTGCTCGACCGCCTCGAGGGCGAAAAGCGCGAAGCCGAACATCAGGCCATGACCTCCGGCCATCTGCTGCAGCAACTCGACGCCGAGATGACCCGGGTCAGCGAACGTCTGAATATTTCTCAACTCGAACTGCGCCGGCTCGCCGCCGAACGCGCTGAACAAGAAAATATCGTGAGCGCGCGCCAGTCGGAGATTGCGACGCTCGAAGAGGAACGCGTCCGCCTTGAACAGCAACTCACGGCAGCCCAGGAATCTCTGACCGCCCTCCGCCAGCGCCGCGAGGAATCCGCCCACACGACATCGCAGCACGCCGCCCGCGTAGCCACCCTCGAAGAACGTCACCGCTCGGCGGCAAGTGTTCTACACCGCATTGAGTCTCTGTTCTCTGAAATGGGCGAGCGCGTCCACGCTCTGGCTTCGCAAATCGAATCCGCTGCCGCGGAAAAACTCCAACGCGAATCCGAAAACGAGCAACTCGCGCAGCATGCCGCCGACCTCGAAGCCGAACGCAACGCCGCGCAGGTCCGCGAAGGCCTGCTGCAGTTCGAGACCGAGCAACTCCGCGCCCGCTTAACCGAGATCGACGAACTCCTGCGCCACAGCCGCCAGCTGCTCGATCAGGCTCGCGACCGCCGTGGCGAACTCTCCGCCGCCGCCGCCAAACTCGAATCCGACGCGCAATACATGTCCGAAACTTGTATCAACGAACTCGGCGTGGAGCGCATGGCACTCATAGCCGACACCACCTTGGCTACAGTGACCGGCGACGAACTCACCACCGAGGACCAACTCTACCGCGACATGCGCACCAAGCTCGAAGCCATGGGCCCGGTCAACATGATGGCCCTCGAAGAGTACAAAGAAAGCGCCGAGCGCCACTCCTTCCTCGACACTCAGCGCAAAGATCTGATCTCATCGATCGAAAACACGATCGCGACGATCAAAGAAATCGATCAAATCTCGCGTCAGAAATTCGAAGAGGCTTTCGGCAAGATCAACGAAAACTTCCAGGCCACATTCAAGAAACTCTTCGGCGGCGGCCACGCCTTCATGAAACTGACCGACGAAGAAAACAGTGCCGAAAGCGGCATCGACGTCGTAGCCTCGCCCCCCGGCAAACGCCTGCAAAGCGTGCTCCTGCTCTCCGGCGGCGAAAAAGCTTTGACCGCGCTGGCTCTTCTGGTCGGCATTTTCCAGTACGCTCCCAGCCCGTTCTGCATCCTCGACGAAGTCGACGCCCCACTCGACGAAGCCAACATCGGCCGCTTCACCGAACTCGTCAAAGAAATGAGCGTGCAAACCCAGTTCGTGCTCATCACCCACAGCAAGAAAACCATGAGCATCGCCCCAGTTCTCTACGGTGTGACCATGCAGGAACCGGGAGTTTCGAAATTGGTTTCAGTCCGATTCGGAGCGCCAGCCTAGGCAGGTTGCCCCATCCTTGTCCCTCCGTTTTTTGGAGGGACAGGGTGGGGACTTTGACTTCCAGTTTCACCTATCCTCCAGAAGTCGAATTCCCCATCCTGTCACAACGAACGCACACCCGAGAACCGAACTCTTCTCGTCCTCGTTTTCCACTCCCATCCTCAGCTTTTCCACAACGCCGTCATGCCAAATGGCTTGCCCAGCCTGCCTTCCCGCCCATCCTCTTTGCTGTCAACATTTTTCACCCGAATAAATTACGTTCGACACCGCACATTGTGATCACGGGCGTTGACATTTTTTTCTGACCAGCTAGAATACGCCTCGCTCCTTCCCTGTAAAATTTCATCATGGCCTCTGAACTTCTCGATCCCGTCCTCTTACAAACAGACTTCCCCGATCTCCACCTTCACGCCAGTGGCAAGGTCCGTGACGTCTATTCCGTCGGCGATCAGCAGCTGCTTTTCGTCGCCACCGACCGCATTTCCGCCTTCGACTACATTCTGGCCACCGGCATCCCCCACAAGGGGAGAGTGCTCAGCCTGCTGTCCCTGTTCTGGTTCGATTACCTCGCCGACATCGTCCCCAACCACCTCATCACCGCCGATGTCGACCAATACCCGCTGACCATTCGCAAGTATGCCGACCAGCTCCGCGGACGCTCCATGCTGGTGCATCGCGCGGAAATGTTTCCCGTCGAGTGCGTAGTGCGTGGCTACATCTCCGGCTCCGCCTGGAAGGAATACAAAGCCACCGGCAAAGTCTCCGGCATCACGCTTCCCGCGGG
>DATHQJ010000046.1:0-20192 GCA_035482825.1 Binatus sp. (SeqCode)
CGATCCTGGATTTGACGGATAAAGACAGCTCGCTTTTCTGGCGAGTCTCCGCCTCCAGGATTCCCGTCAACTTGAAAGGTCAACATTCGGTGCGGGTCGAAGCCAGGATCAATGCGCTGCAGTTCGATGAAGCTGCGGAACATCAATCCCGCCCCAGCGAGCAGAACGAACGAGAGAGCAACTTCGATCATGGCCACCGCATTGCGCAGAGAGCTGCCGCCCAGGAGCCCGGCATTCCGGCTGCTGCCGCGCAACAGAGAAATGACTCCCGGCTTCGAAGCTCTCCAGGCTGGCAGCATGCCGAAAATTGCCGTCGCGGCCAGGCATGTAACGGCGGTGAACCCGAGTACGGACGAATCCAGCCGGATCGCGTCGAGGCGAGGCAGATTCGCAGGCGCGAGCAGAAGCAGTTCGTGAATTCCGATCCAGGCCAGAGCCAGACCCACGATCGTGCTCACCGCCGTAAGCAGAAATGCTTCCGTCAGGAGGGAAGCAATCAAGCGCCACCGGTTGGCACCCAGGGCGGCGCGCACCGCGAGTTCCCGCTCGCGCAACGAAGCCCTTACCAGCAAAAGATTGGCCACGTTGGCGCAGGCGATCAGCAGCAGAAAAATCGCCGAGCCCATCAGCGCCAGAATGGCGGGCCGAACTTCCGCAACCAAATGCTGCCCCATCAGTTCGACGTGGATGTAATATCCGGCAGTCCTATCAATCAGGAAGTTCTTGCGCGCTTCCGCAGCCACGTTATCGGCTGCCGCTTGCGCCTGTTCGACCGATACACCTGGTTTCAGTCTGCCCACCGGACGAATCGAGAACGAATTACGGTTGGCGGTATCGTAGCCCACGCGATTGGCAATCCAGATGTCCGGTGCGGATTCTTCGTCCGCTTCGGGCGGGAAGTACAGGTGAAAGCGCGGAGCCAGCACGCCCACAATGATCGGGCTGGGGCCGCCGGCACGCAGAGGATGACCAAGCACGGCCGCGTTGGCGCCATAGCGTCGCTGAAAATACTCATAGCTGAGGATCGCTGCCACGGGCAGGCGCGGTGGCGGCGGCTGTCCTGCCTGGGGCTGCGCGGCAGGTTGCGGGATGCCGTCCTCATCAACAAAATCGCGGCCGACCATGATTCGGCCGCCAAACAAGCGGAAGAAATTTGTGGTGACAATTGCGACCCGAGTCTGCTCCGGCGTACCGTCTTCGAGAGGAGTCACATTACGGAATGTGAAAACGCCGCCTAAATCCTCGAAGACAGTCTTTGTTCCTTCCCGCAGATCGATAAAGTCCGCATTGGAAAATTGAAGGTTGCGAACCTGTCGCTGACGCAAATCCATTCCGGCGACCACCACGCGGTCAGGATCCTTATACGGAAGTGGCTGCAACAGCACGCCGTTAGTCACACTGAAAATCGCGGTAGTCGACCCCAGGCCCAGCGCCATGGTCGCCACTGCGGTCAATGTGAACAACGGATTCTTGAGCAGCACCCGGATTGCGATCTTCAGATTTTGCAGCACCATGCTGGGCTCTCTAAAGCACGTATAACTTCAGCACCTATAACTTCAGCTACTCGCTGGTGAAGTAATCCACCGTCACCGGATTTTCAAACAGCGAATAGTCGCGGGTGACCACGGTGATGCCGCTTTCGGTGACGAAATAACGCTGGCGGTCGGCTTCGGCGTCGTAGCCGATGGTGGTGCCTTCGGGGACGTGCACGTCGCGGTCGAGGATGGCACGGCGGATGCGGCAGCGGCGTCCCACGCTCACATGCGAGAACAGGATGCAGTCGTCGACTTCAGAATAAGAATTCACCCGCACATCCGGAGAAAGCACCGAGTTCTTCACCGCTCCGCCGGAAACGATGCAACCATTCGACACGATGGAATCAAGCGCCGTGCCGGTGCGTCCGGCTTCTGCGAAAACGAATTTCGCCGGCGGATACTGCCGCTGGTGCGTCCGGATCGGCCACTCCGCATCGTACAAGTTGAAGATCGGCGACACCGAGACGATGTCCATGTTGGCCTCGTAATAGGCCTCGAGCGTGCCCACGTCGCGCCAGTACAGCGCCTCTTTTTTGTTCTCGTCGATAAAGTCGTAGGCGAAGACGCGGTAGTCGTCGACCATTTTCGGCAGGATGTCTTTGCCGAAATCGTGACTGGACTGCGGGTTCTCGGCGTCCTTTAGCAGCACGGGAATCAGCACGTCGGCATTGAACAGATACACGCCCATCGATCCTGCGACCTTTTCCGGATTCAACGGCGAACGCAAGGCCGTGATTTTGGGCTTTTCCTCGAAACCATTAATACGCCCGTCTTTGTCCACGTCCACCACGCCGAATTGGTAGGTTTGCGAGGGATCGATTTGAATCGTCGCCAGCGTAATGTCCGCGGCCGATTCGAGGTGCTGCGTCATCATCTTGCCGTAATCCATCTTGTAGATGTGATCGCCGGAAAGAATCAGAACATGCTTGGGCTGCTCCGAGCCGATGGAATATATGTTCTGATAAACCGCGTCGGCTGTCCCCTGATACCACTGGTCGCTGACGCGCTTCATAGGCGGCAGCACCTCCACGAACTCGCCGACCTCGCGACCCAGAATGTTCCAGCCTTCGCGGATGTGCCGGTTCAGCGAGAGCGCCTTGTACTGGGTGAGAATGTAGACTCGGCGCAGGTCAGAGTTCAGGCAATTCGAAAGTGTGATGTCGATGATGCGGTAGATGCCGCCGAAGGTGACCGCGGGCTTGGCCCGGTCGCGCGTCAGCGGATACAGCCGCTCGCCCGCGCCGCCTGCCAATAGAACCCCGAGAGTATCTTTCATGACTCCCCTCAGATGCCGATTTTATGGTATCCGTGAAACCGGAATCTTTGTTCTCCGCCGGCAGAAGCGAAAAGAAAACAGTAGATGGTAGCACAGCGAGCGAATTCATAAGGTGCGGGAGGCCAACGCCGGTTGCTCATTCGATGCTTATAATGCGTGGCATGGATCGCGAGATCACGCGGCGGGACTTTCTGAATGGGGCTCTGGCCGGTTCCGGTGCTCTACTGCTCACTTCCGCCTCGCCTCTGCAACTGCTGGCGCGGGCCGCGTCGGCGAGTCCGCCGGAGTCGAGATCGGCAGACGACTGGACCGGCTATGGAGGCGTCGGCGACTACGCAAACTCCAACGGTAATACGCTCGGAGTTCTCGAGGCTGGGCACCAGATCCGCGACGGCTTGTTTGAGACCCTTCCGGCCAGCGTCATCGATACCGGCGAAGTTTACGACTGCGTGATTGTGGGCGGCGGAATCAGCGGTCTGGCGGGCGCGCTGATTTTTCAGCGGCTGGCGGGCAACAGCAAGACCTGCCTGGTGATCGACAATCATCCCATCTTCGGCGGCGAAGCCAAGCGCAACGAATTCCTAGTCGACGGTCACCGCCTGATCGGGCACCAAGGTTCGGCGCTGTTCTGGCCCCCATATCCCCACAGCTTCATCGCGCGCTTCTACGATTCGATCGGCCTGACGGCGCCCCGCCTGAAATATCAGAAGTGGGCCGGCCCCGCGCCGGAAATACCGCTCACGCGCACGCCCTATCTTGGGTCGGCTCCTTACGGTCTGTATTTCGGCGCGAAATTCGGCCAGCCGCAGGGAGTCTGGGTGACCGATGCCTGGGGTGAGAAATCTGGGATCAAGAAATTGGAAGGTGCGCCGATTTCCGCAAAAGCCCGCGAGGAATTATTGCGCTACCAGTCGGACTCGACGCCCCCGCAGAAACCGCAGTACCGCGGCGACGCCATCTCGCGCCGCCTCGACACCATCACCCTCGAAGACTACATGATGGAACGGTACCGCATCAGCCGCGAAACCGTCCGCACCTTTGCGCCCGATGAAGGCGGAGGCTTCGGTCTGGGTCCGGACGCGCTTTCCGGCTATACCGCCTATGCCTTCGATGAACTCGGGCCCATCCCGGATGACGGAACGGAAATGTTTCCCGACGGCAATAGCGGTATCGCGCGGCTCATCGTCAAGACCCTGATCCCAGAATCGATCGCCGGCTCACCTTCGCTCGAAGATATTTGCCGCAAGCCGGTGAATTTTGCCGCGCTCGATCGCGCCGGAGCCGCCGCCCGCATCCGCCTGGATTCGACCGCGGTCTGGGTCAAGCACGATGGCGATCCCGCGAAATCAGAGTCCGTCACCGTCGCCTACACTCGCGGCGGAAAGACGTATCGGGTGAAGGCGCGTTCCGTGGTGATGGCGGGCGGAAGCTGGACGACCCGGCATATTGTTCGCGACCTTCCGGAAGATCGCAAACAAGCTTACGCGCAGTTCTATCGCTCTCCCTGCATGGTGGCGAATATCGCGGTACGCAATTGGCGATTTCTGTACAAGATGGGGATTTCCGGCTGCCAGTGGTATGAGGGTCTGGGAAGTTACATGCAGGTTCGCAAGCAGGCGCTCTGCGGGGCGGATTCGCCGACCATTAGCCCCGATTCGCCGGTCGTGCTGGCCATCAAAGTTTTGTACTCCTACCCAGGTAAGACCGCCGAGCAGCAGGGCCACATGGGCCGCGCGGAAATGATTTCGACTCCGTTTCGCGAGTACGAGCGGCAAATTCGTCAGCAGTTTACCGACATGTTCGCGCGCTCGGGTTTCGATGCGTCGCGCGACCTCGCCGGCATTATTCTGAACCGCTGGGGCCACGCCTACGCCAGCCCCGCCCCCGGATTCTACTTCGGCAAAGACGGCAAGCCCGCCCCGGGAGACGTTCTGCGGGCAGCTCCATTTGGCAGGATCGCGTTCGCGAACACCGACCTTTCCGGTACCCCCGATCACAAATCATCGATTATCGAGGCCAACCGCGCGGTGGAACAGCTTCTGGATGTGGTGCTGGCAGTGTGATCTTAAAGGTAGGACGAGAATTTTGCCCCGCAGGGGCGAACTAACTTAGCCCAGCGCTTAAGCGCTAGGAAGAAACGTGAGGACAGCAAGTCCCGGAGGGACGGCACAATTTGACTAACCCTGGTCGCGCTTGTCCTGATCCTGCTTCTCTTCGTCAATCTTGATGCGGAGCGATTTCAGGAATTTAAGGTCCTGGTCGCTGATTTTGAATTCAGGATTCGTGGACAGCGTGGTGACCAGCGACGTTTTATCCGGCGATTTCTCGCCCTGCTTGCTCACGCCGATGGTGGCTTCAAGGACCAGGAAGATGTCGTACCCACCTTCCTTAATGCGGGATACAACTTCAGAGATTTGCTCAGAGTCGGAAAGAGATTCGTTGATGGCCTCGCCGAGCTCTTTCATCAGCTGCTTGAGTTGTTGATCCACTGGGTCCCCCTCGACAAATTCGCCAGCCTATCTGCCTTAGATGCCATCACCCGCCGAACGGTTCGCCGCCGGCTTTGAACGTCGCGGCGAATGTCCCGGCGTTGCGTCATTGTAGCGCCGAAGGCTGTTAAAATCGAGGCCGTGAGCAACGTTTCTACCTTACGAAAGTTAGGTGTAGTGGCGCGGGTTGCCGGGCGCCAGACCGGGCAGGCGATCGGACGCAGCCGCACGCTCCGTGCCGCCACAGGCGCTGTCCGGAGCACTGTGCGATCGTTCGGCCGCGCGGCGAACCAGCTGTGGCTCGAAGTTACCGGCACAGTCTTTCTGGCGATGGCGGCTTTCGGCGGGGCGGCGTTGGTCCGAGAATATGTGAAGTACACAGCCGGCCAAACAACCGCCAGCCGGGTCGCGATCGCAGCCGGCTTCACCCTGGCCTTCGCCTGGTTCGGCCTGACTTCGTTCTGGAAGGCGCGTAGGAAAAGCCAGCACCCCTGAGTACCCGAGGCGCTCTTGTCATCCTGAGGCCCGCGCTTTTTGCGGGCCGAAGGATCTATGCAACCCGCCGCGAATGCAAGGCGTCCTCGGTCCGCAAAGAACGCTGGTCTCAGGATGGCACGCCTTGGCGAACTGAGTGAAGATCAATGACAGAAAAATCAAAGACTGGCCCCGAGACCGCCACAGAGATTGAAACCTCCTCCCACATTCCCGTAAACCCTCTGTACACCCCCGCCGACCTCAAACACTCCGACTACGAAACCGAAGTCGGTTATCCCGGCGAATATCCCTTCACCCGCGGCGTGCAGGCCACCATGTACCGCGGCCGCCTCTGGACCATGCGCCAGTACGCCGGCATGGGCGACGCCGAGGAATCGAACAAACGCTACAAGTATCTGCTGGCGAACGGAACGACAGGGCTGTCGGTGGCATTCGATCTGCCGACGCAAATTGGAATGGATTCCGATCATCCCCTGGCCGCGGGAGAAGTCGGCAAGGTCGGCGTCGCCATCGATTCCATCGAAGACATGCAGCGCCTGTTCGACGGCATCGACCTGACCAGGATTTCTACATCGATGACCATCAATGCAACCGGATCGATCCTGCTTGCCTTGTATGTGGCGGTGGCGCGGCGGCAAGGGGCAGATATTCGCAAGCTGTCCGGCACGGTGCAGAACGATGTGCTCAAGGAATACATTGCCCGCGGAACTTATATTTATCCCCCGCAGCAGGCCATGCGCATCATCACCGACATGTTCGCCTGGACGCGCGAGCACGTGCCCGAATGGAACACGATTTCGATTTCCGGCTACCACATGCGCGAAGCCGGTTCGACCGCCGTCCAGGAAGTTGCCTTCACGCTGGGCAACGGCATGGCCTACGTAGAAGCGGCGATCAAAGCCGGCCTCGAGGTAGATCAATTCGCCCCGCGAATTTCTTTTTTCTTCAACGCCCACAACAATTTCCTGGAAGAAGTCGCCAAATTCCGCGCCGCCCGCCGCATGTGGGCCCGCATCATGCGCGAGCATTTCAAAGCCAGGAATCCAAAATCGTGGATGCTCCGCTTCCACACCCAAACGGCCGGATCGACCCTCACGGCGCAACAGCCCGAAAATAATATTGTGCGCACGGCAATTCAGGCCCTGGCCGCCGTGCTGGGTGGAACCCAGTCGCTGCACACCAATTCCTACGACGAAGCCCTGGCCTTGCCGACTGAGCAGGCTGCGCGCATCGCGCTGCGCACACAGCAAGTGATTGCCTACGAATCCGGCGCTCCGCAAACCATCGATCCGCTGGCGGGTTCGTACTACATCGAATCGCTAACCAATGAGATCGAAAAGCGTGCCGCCGAATATCTGGGGAAGATCGAAGTGCTCGGCGGCATGCTGAAAGCCATTGAACGCGGCTTCGTACAGCAGGAAATTCAGAATGCGGCGTATGAATACCAGCAGCAAGTCGACAGCCAGGAAGCAATCGTGGTGGGCGTGAATCGCTTCGAAGTCGAGGAAGAAAAACCGATCCCGATTCAGCGCATCGACCCCGCGCTGGAGCCGAGGCAGATCGAACGCCTGCGGGCGCTGCGCGCCAAGCGCGACGTGGGTCCGTGGAAGTCCGCGCTGGGGGCCGTAGAAGACGCGGCGCAGTCCGGCGCGAACGTGATGCCGCGGATTCTGGCCGCAGTCGAGGCGTCGGCGACCGTAGGAGAAATTTCCGATGCGATGCGGCGCGTGTTCGGGGAGTACAAAGAAGAGGTGGTCATTTGAAGCGGAAGGTGGCAAAAAGCCGACGGGCACCTCGGAAAAGACTTGTTTTCGTAAGCCACAGCAGTCGTGACACTTGGGTGGCGAAGCAAATTGCCCGCGAGATAACAGCTTGCGGTGCAGCACCGTTTCTCGATGAAGCTCACATCGAAACCGGAGCCGAATTCGAAGATGCAATCCTGGCGTTCCTGTCCAAGGCGCACGAACTGGTCGTACTGCTCACGCCGTGGGCTCTGGACCGGCCCTATATCTGGGCCGAAATTGGAGCTGCTTGGGGTCGTCGGATTCCGATTGTTGTGATTCTGCATGGAATCACGCCGCAGGACCTGCAGTCCCGGCCAGGCATGCCTGTCTTCATCAAGAAGCGTAACCTAATCGACCTCAATGACATCGGTACTTACCTAAAGGAACTCCGTAGTCGTGTGGCAAAGGCGTAGAATTAGGGACAGGTGGACTATGGATAAGCCAAAGGTTTTTATCTCTCATTCCTTCTCGGACGGCAGCTGGGCACGAGAATTTGCGAATTCGTTACATCATCGGGGCGTCAAAGTTTGGCTCGATTCCAATGATCTTCAGGCGGGAAGATCGTGGAAGGAAGCGATTGAGAAGAGATTGCGAGAGAGCAACGTTATCGCGTTACTCGTGACGCCCGACACGATAAAGCGCCCGAACCTCTTTTTCGAGATCGGGGCTGCCATTGGGATGGGCAAGCCCGTGATCTCAGTGGTCTCAGAGGGCGTCGATTCGTCGGTGCTGCCTGCCTCGCTTCGCGAGCGGCAACAGTTGTTGAAGAGTTCACCGGACGCGACGGCTGAGGAGTTCTTTGCAATCCTGCACGATACGCTTAGTGCGAATGCAAGAGCGTTGTAATCGTCAGGCGTGAGGAGGCTTGTGATGCGTTGCCCGCGCAGAGGAGGCCGCTAGGCGGGTTGCGCTTGCATCTCCGCCACCACCGCGTCCAGATGCGACAGCGTCTCCTCGATCGTCAGCGAATACATGTCCCGCCCTAGCCCTTCGCCCGCTTCGAGCGCGCTCTTCAGATAATGACCGGCGATCTCCTGCGCCAGCGAATCGGTAATCGCCCGGCCCGTGCGCTTTTTGTATTCCACCCACGCCGGATGCGGCAGCGCCACCCAGACTTTACGGCCGTCCACCAGAAACTTAATGTCGACCGCGTCGGCGTGCCGCGTGGCGATGGCAACAATCATGGCCTGATAGACGCAATGGACCTGCTTCTTCGTCCAGGGGTCGGTGGCGGTGAAGTCGGCAAACATGCATAAACTATAGCGGAGAGCTGCACCGTGGGCAAACTCGTGCGGAGCGGACACTCCCTTCAGGTAACATAGACGTGTGCCAACCCGGGCCCCCAACCAAACCAAACTCACGATTCTTCGCGCCCGGAACTTGAGCCCGATTCCCTGGCTGCTGCACGGATTTTCCACGCGCGCGGGAGGCTCCTCCCGCGCCTACCGCAAAGGCGATCTCAACCTCGGCTTCACCAAAGACGACGCCCCGTCCGCCGTCGAACAAAACCGGGCCGCGTTTCTGGGCGAAATCGGTGCAGTCAATCCCCACCGCCGCAGTTCCAAAAACGGTTCGAGCCGTATCGCGAAGAACAACGCCGGTTCCTTCTGGCCACTGATCACGTTGACCCAGGTTCACTCCGACATCATTCACCGCATCGATTCCATTCTCGACCAGCCCCTCAGCGGAGACGGCCTGATTACCGCGACCCCCGGCCTGTTGCTGGCCATCCAGACCGCCGACTGTCTACCCGTGATTCTGGTCGACCCGAAGCGCCGCGTGGTCGGCATATTTCACGCCGGCTGGCGCGGGACGGTGCAGCGCATCGTGGAGAAGGGCGTGGGCGAAATGCATCGCTGTTTCGGCAGCCGTCCCCGCGATCTCAAGGCGGCGATTGGTGCGGGAATTCAGGGCTGCTGCTACGAAGTCGGAGAAGAGGTTCGCACCAAATTTGAATCGCAGTTCGAGTACGGCGCCAGCTTGTTCCGCGAGGTCAAGGATTCGGATCCGGTGCGCGAAAAATATCCGCTTCTGTTTCTAACCGCTCGCGCCCCCGGGCACAGCGACCTTCCGAAAAGAATCTTCCTCGACCTGGTGGAGGCGAACCGGCAACAGTTGCTGGCTGCTGGAGTGCCAGCGAAAAATATCGAGGCCTCTGCGCTCTGCACCAACTGCCATCCCGATCAGTTGTTTTCCTACCGTGCCGACAAGGGCAAGACGGGACGCCTGATGGCGGTCGCGGGAATCCGCAACGAATAATGAATGGGGATAGCGACTGAGATGAGGTCTGGCTCGGCTCGCGGAATGGCGGGGCGCTATGACTGCTGGCGGTCGGAATCGTTGTCGCCAAGCCACGGCTTATTTTGGACGATCAGAAATTCCTCGGCACAGTGCTCGCATTTCGCGGTAGAAAACAGGATTGTGGCGCCGGGCCAGGCGTGTCGAGTCCGCTTTTGGCAGAGCGGGCACTCGAGTTCATGGAGATCGAAATCGAGACGCAAGCTCGACCGGTCTCGAACCCGGTCTCGAACCTTGTCTCGAACCTTGTTCCGAACCACGCCTGGGCCCGTCGATGCTGAATGGCGCCGAAGCATGGTCGGATCGTAGTGCAGTCCCGGGAGTCTGTCGGTACGCTGGGAGACAGGTGGAGGTTCGCCCAGAACAGCGCGGCGAGTGTGCGTGAAAGCTGACGCGAGTGCTATTGCGCTTCGCTACGCCACTTTTCAATCTGCCGCCGCATGATGCCGTAGCATTCGCAGCTGGCTTCTTCCAATCCTTTTCGGTCGACGATTTTCACGTCACCACGGGTGTGAGCGATAAGGCCGGCCTTCTGCAGCATCCCGGCCGCGACCGTCACGCTGGACCGGCGGGTTCCCAGCATCTGGGCGAGAAGTTCCTGAGTCAACGGCACCGAATCCGATCCGATCCGCTCGGCGCTCATCAACAACCATCGCGCCAGCCGCTCTTCCACTTCGTGCAGACGATTGCAGGCCGCAATCTGCGTGGTCTGCATCGCCATGATCTGAGCGAACTGATGCAACCGCCGCTCCAGCACCGGACACTGCCGCAGAATTGCGATCAGAGTTTCGCCGTTGATCCGGAACGCCGTCGCCTCAATCTGTGCGATGGCTCGAGTCGGGGCGGTACGAAAGCCCGCAACCAGTGGGATCCCGATAAAACCTTCCTTGCCCACCAGTCCGACTTCCACACTCTTTCCGTCCGGAAAGATGCTCAGAATGGAGATCAACCCGCTATTGCAGAAGTAAGCAGATTTCAACGTGTCGCCGGGCTCATGCAGCACGTGATGAGTCTGTAAGCGCACAAACTCCAGCTTCGGAAACAACAATTCAGATTCTTTGAGTGGAAGGCCGACCACCAGTTCATTGTGAATCTGGTTGCCGTCGCCGTCCGAGCTGGGCGGCTTGGCGGAGACCTTGGTAGGTGGACGGGGATTAATGGCCATGGGACGCTCCTTGCGCAGCGAAAACGCTGTCTGATTTCGCAAGGAGCCGTCACCGGAAGGCGCGGCGGGAAGATGCTAGATGAGACTCTTGAAGAGTACTCCTTTATGTGTCTGATTGACATGCGCCAGCGCACACTAAAGTGTGCGTTGGGCCCAATCCCGGAAACGCCGCTTTTCATCACACGCCCAGCGGCCGCGCGCGGCTTTCGTCTACCGCTCTGTCCGTGTGCTATCGTGTCGAGCATCCCGGTGTCTAAAGCTAGCGGCGTCTTAAATAATCGAGGATGAGGATTCTGATTTGAGATCACGACTAGCGGCAGTAGTACTCGGCCTCGCGTTCAGCTTTCCTACGGTGCTTGCCTCCGCCCAGGTTTCATCGAGCCAGATCGATGCCATCTTCGCTTCTCTAAAGTCAAGCACCGCTCCCGGCGCGGCCGTGCTCGTCGTCCGCAACGGACGCCCGGTATTTCGTGCTGGATACGGGATCACGGGTCTGCGCAGCCTGCGTCCGATCGACGCGAAAACAAACTTCCGTCTGGCCTCCTTCACCAAGCAGTTCACCGCGGCGTGCATCATGCTTTTGGCACGCGACGGCAAGCTGCACTATGACGACCACCTCACCGACTTCTTTCCCGAATTCCCGGCGTATGGAAAAGCCATCACCGTGCGCAACCTGCTGAACCACACTTCGGGGCTCGACGACTATGAGGACCTGCTGATGAAGCAATACCCCGACACGCCGCCCGAAAAAATTCCGCAAGTCCTCGACGCCGGCGTGCTGAAACTGCTCGCGCACCAAAGCAGCGGCGAATTTGCGCCCGGCACGAAGTGGGAGTACAGCAACTCCGGATACGCGCTGCTGGCCATGATCGTGGAGAAAGTTTCCGGCAAGACTTTCGGGCAATTTCTGCAGGAAAGAATTTTCATGCCGCTGAAAATGAAGAACACGCTGGCCTACGAGAAAGGCAAAAACGAAGTGCCGCACCGCGCCTACGGCCAAACTAAGAAAGACGCTGCGAAAGAGAATGGTGCGAAAGAAAATGACAAAGCCGCCTGGCAACAGACCGATCAGAGTCCCACGTCAGCCGTGCTGGGCGACGGCGGCATTTATTCCTCGCTCGACGACCTCGCCAAATGGGACCGCGCCCTGCGCGATCACACTCTCTTGAGCGCAGCCGAAATGCAGCCCGCGCTCACCCCAGTTCAGCCCACGGACGGTCCAGCGAAGTTTCCTGACGGCCGGCCAATCAGCTACGGCTTCGGTTGGTTCCTCGATCCCTATCAGGGCCACAAACGTATGTCACACGATGGCGAGACCATCGGTTTCCGCACCACGATCCAGCGCTTCCCCGACGACGACCTGACCATCATCGTCCTGGCCAACCGCACCGACATCAACCCCGAAGAACTAGCGCTGAAAGTTGCGAAGCTTTACCTGGGGACCAAGCCGTAGCCGCAGATGGTGAAAAGTAGTTCATGGGAAAGGTGTTTATGTGGGGACAGCCGCCCCCGGCTGTCCGCCGCGCGCAGCGTGGCATAAGCGGTAAGGCATTCCCGCCAAAAGAAAAGAGACGTTGCAAGCAACGTCTCTTAGGACAAGTCGAACCGTCTTACGCCGTCGGAGGCGTCGAAGCCGCCGGAGCAACGGGAGTTACCGAAGCCGCCGCCCCCTCATTCACCAGATCCTTCAATTCCTTGCTGGGCTTGAAGAAGGGAATCTTCTTGGCGGGCACATCCACGCGCTCTCCGGTCTTGGGATTGCGCCCCACCCGCGGCTTGCGCTGCCGCGTGCGAAAACTGCCAAAGCCCCGAATCTCGATCTTGTCGCCGGCGCGCAGCGAGCGCACCACGCTGTCAAAGATCGTCTCCACGATCACTTCACTGTCTTTCCGCGTAAGTTCCGCCAAACGCGAGACTTCGTCAATCAGATCGGCTTTGGTCATAACCCCTCTTCGTTCCGGATGGCCTACTTTGCCGCGGACGGAAATTCCGCGCTCCACCACCCATAACCTTCTCAAATTTCAGGGGTTGTGTGCAAGTGGGAAGCTGGAGTCGCCCCGGGGGCAGGATGAAACTCTCGAATTCAAAGGTTTACCCTCTTGACCTGATCCAGCCGCCACAATATCCTCCGGCGAAGCCAATCTTGTTCCCGTCCTCGAGGTGTCCGACCATGCGCAAGACAGCTTTGGGCCTATGGGTTGCATTACCCTTCGTCTGTGCTTTCGGCATTCTGGGCGCTCAGAAGGCGGATCAGCAGACCGTGGAGGACTTTGAAATCGAAGGCGTTGGCCTGTTTCAGTGTCAGTGCACCGCCTTCGCGTGTCCCTGCCAAACCAATGGCGCCCCCACGCACGGAACCTGCTTCGCCTCCGACGTCGCCCACATTCAGCGTGGTCACTACGGCAAAGTTAAGCTGGACGGACTTAGTCTCGCCATGGTGGGCGATCTGGTGGACGCAAAGCCCGACCGGCTCTTCGCCACGCTCTATCTCGACGACCACTCCTCGCCCGAGCAGCGCGAGGCGCTCAGCAAAATCGTGCAATACATGAACCAGCAGTACGTCGCTGTGCCTGGCGAGCCGGCAATGCCATTCCGCGAGATCAGACCCGCTGCCCTCGAATTCTTCGAGTCCGCGGACAAAACTACCTATACTCTGAAGATTCCCGGCATCCTGGAACAGAAGGCGGTCTTGCAGCGCGACTCCCACGGAAATCCCGTATCGTCCCTCACGGCGATGGATGACTGGAGCAACATTGTCCACAACGCCGAAAATGTCGCCTTCCGATATCACGATCCGGAGGTGAGCCAGACCTGGGACGAGTCAAGAGACTACGCCAACGTGAAGTACTTTCGGCTCACCAAGAAGATGTACGTCGAAAAACAAATGCTGGGCGAACTGGGGGATATGTCCGGCGTGTGGACGCCCGCACAAAAAGAAATCATTCGCAAACAGGGTTTGAAAGAAAAGTAACCGGACCGATCACTTCCACAGGTAATAAAACCCCACCTGCTGCTCCAGCATCTTCTCCCGCCCCGGCAGGAATTGCGAAACATCGCCCAGCAGCAGATCCATCAGAGTCTTGCGATCGCGGTCAGGATGCACCAGCGTCGGCTCACCTCGAATTCCCACCGACTTCGCGGTCTCGTCCACCGCAGTCTCAAAGTCGCCCACACCATCGATCAGGTTCATCGACTTGGCCTGCTCGCCGGTCCAGACCTTGCCATTGGCGATGGCCTTCACGTCGTCATACTTCAGCCCGCGCCCGTCCGCCACCGCGTGAACGAACTGCCCGAACATGCTGTCGATCAGCGACTGCATGTAAGCCTGCTCGTTGGGTGTGAGATCGCGGGCCGGATTCCCCGTGTCTTTGAATTCCCCGGTCTTGATCACGACATTCTTCAACTTGGCCCACTTCAACAGATCGCCATAATTCATCCACTCCGCGATCACGCCAATCGATCCCACCACGCTGCCCGAGTCGGCATAAATCTTGTCCGACGCCGAGGCGACGTAATACGCCCCGCTCGCCCCCACGGTCTCAATGGAGACGACGATGCGCTTCTTCTTCTCCGCGCGAATGCGCTTGACCTCGCGATAAATCTCCTCCGAGGCGGCCACGCCCCCACCCGGCGAATTCACATGAATAATGATCGCCTTGATCGACGAGTCGTCAGCGAACTTCTTCAGTTGTCCCACCACCGGCTGCGGCGAGAGAATCACGCCATCAAGATCAACCACGCCAATGCGGTCGCCGAACCCGGTCAGCCCGGCATCCGTGCCACCCGCGTGCAGCGTGATATACACCAGCGAAAATACGGCCAGCACAAAGAGGAAAAAAGCTCCTCCGCCAATCAGAATCCAAAGCAGTGTGCGCGAACGTCCGTCAGCCATGAGGAAAGTTTAGCACTTCAGGGAGGCGGAGGTAGCCCCTCCGCTGTCTTGACGAAGGGTACGTCATCTTGACCGTAGCCGTTTTTCAGGCAGAGGGAAGAGCCTGCCCTGAGCGAAGCCGAAGGGATCTCGCGCGCAGGTTAGTCGCCCCTGCGGTCTACGGCGTCACCACCTTCAGCGCCGCCCGCTCCACCCCGACTTCAACTGGAGTCTGGCGCACAAATTCCCCGTCCGCATAAACATCCAGCGGATGCTCCGTCTCAACCCGCACCCGCCCGGCCTGAAAATATTCAACTTCCTCAATGTTCAAATGCCGCCCGCTGAAAATCGTCGGAAACATGCAGAACAGCTTGAAAGGATCGACGCCCCCCACAATGCAGACATCGAGCAGCCCATCATCCATCTTGGCCTGAGGCGCGATCTTCATTCCCCCGCCATACGTGGGAGTATTAGCAAAAGCCGCCAGCATCGTAGGCCGATCGCTGCGCATCGTCCAATCCTCGCCGCCCTCCGCCTGCGTCAGAATCTTCATCGGCAGCGCTGCAAACGTAAAAATCGTCGGAGCCAGACTCAGCACATACCCTCCATGCCCGCGCAGCCAGCGCGGCAACCGGTTGGCCCGCCGGGAAACTTCACCGTCAAGCCCCACCCCCGCCACACAACAGAAATATCGAGGGCTATGTGGCGCGGACCTGCCCTGAGCGATAGTCGAAGAGCCTGCCCTGAGCTTGTCGAAGGGGGCCCCGCCCGCGCTCTCAACGGGAGCAATGACTCCCAAATCAACCCTGCGCACATTCTCACGGCTGCCACAGAATCGAACCCACGCGGCAATCGAATCCCGAACCCGCCGCAGCCCCAGCGCCCGCGCAAAATCATTCCCACTCCCCGCCGGCACCACCAGCACCGGCAGCCCCAGCCGCACCAGTTGCCCCAGATGACGATGAATCGTCCCGTCGCCCCCGAAAACCAGAACCACGTCGGCGTCGTCATTCGAAGCCGGCATGCCCATCCGCCACTCGATTTTCTTGTCGCCCTGAAAGGGCCCCAGTTGCTTGGGAGAACATCCCAACCCGAGAATAGCTGCCGCGCGCATGCGGGGAGAGAGTAGCAGAATCAGCCGCTGAGATCTCAGCCGGGCAAGGTTTCTGTAACGATCCCAGTTCCCGGGATTCCTGGCCGAACTCTCTTAATCCTGCGTCCAACTTGTAACGTGGGCTTGCCAGAAATATCCAACACCTTCGCGGGATCGTTAACCACCGTACCGTCAACTTTCACCGCGCCCTGCTTCACCAGCCGGCCAGCTTCGCTTACCGAACTCGCTAGTTGCGTCCGAGCGAGCAGCTTGTCAATTCGGATCTTGTTTTCCGGAGCATCGATTTCACTCTCCTCCACGCTCTCCGGCACCTGATCCTTCTGAAACTGCTTCCCCCAATCCTCCCCCGCTTTCGCCGCCGCCTCCGCCGAATGAAAGTCCGCCACAATCCTCCGCGCCAGCTCTTTCTTCGCCGCCATCGGATGCATCTCTCGCTTCAGCTTTTCAATCTCGGCCACCTGCACGTCCGTCAACAGCTCGTAATACCTCCACATCATTTCGTCGGAGATGCTCATGATCTTCCCGTACATCTCCAGCGGCGCCTCGTGGATGCCGATCGCATTGCCCAGCGACTTCGACATTTTCTGCACGCCGTCCAGGCCTTCCAGAATCGGCGTGGTCAGCGCCACCTGCGATTCCTGCCCGTAAGCGCGCTGCAGTTCGCGGCCCACCAGCAAGTTGAATTTCTGGTCCGTTCCGCCCAGTTCCACGTCAGCCTCGAGCGCCACCGAGTCATATCCCTGCACCAGCGGATACAAAAGTTCGTGGACCGAAATCGGTTTCTCGTCGTGAAAGCGTTTGTGGAAGTCTTCGCGCTCGAGTATCTGCGACACCGTGTACTTCGACATCAGCCGCACAAAGTCGTCCGGCGTAAATGCACCCATCCAGCGCCGGTTGAAATCGATCACGGTTTTCTGCGGATCAAGAATCTTGAAGACCTGCTCTTTATAAGTCTCCGCATTCTGCTCAATCTGCTCCCGGCTGAGCGGCGGCCGCGTAATCGTGCGCCCCGTCGGATCGCCGATCATCCCCGTAAAGTCGCCAATCAGAAAGATGGCCGTATGCCCCAGATCCTGAAAGTGCTTCAGCTTTCGCAGCACCACCGTGTGCCCGAGGTGCAGATCAGGCGCGGTCGGATCCATCCCGAGTTTCACCCGCAGCGGCTTGCCAGTAGCGCGCGACTTCTCTAGCTTGGCGCGCAAGTCAGCCTCGCGAATGATTTCCGCCGAGCCCTTCTTGAGATAAATAAGCTGTTCGTCGACCGGAGCGAAGGTTGACATGAGAAAGGACATTATAAAGAACGGGATGAAAAAGACAGAACTGAACCGCTGGAATGGCGCGTGGTTGATCGTGAATTTGTCATCCTGAGGGGCGCGCCTTTTGCGCCTCGAAGGATCTATGCAACCAGCCGCGAGTGAACGCTAAAGGCCCCGCCCCTGATTTGTTGTCATCCCAAACCGCCGTCCCACGACGTCGCAGTTCCCCCGCAAAACAATATTGATCGCTTCCGTATACGCCAGATGTTCCTGCTCCAGAATTCGCGCCGCGAGCGCGTGTTCGTCGTCGCTGTCAAGCACCGGAACTGTCTTCTGCACAATGATCGCCCCGTGGTCGAGTTCCTCGTCCACGAAGTGCACGGTGCAGCCGGAAACTTTCACTCCATAAGCGACCGCCTGCTCCTGCGCCTCAAGTCCAGGAAACGCCGGCAACAGCGACGGATGAATGTTCAGAATCCGGTGCGGAAACTGCTGCACGAACCAGGGCGACAGCAGCCGCATGTATCCCGCGAGGCAGACTAAGTCGACTCCGTTTTCTTTCAGTGCGGTGACGACTTCGCGGTCATGCTCTTCCCTCGCCTTGCCCTTCGACGGAAGCACGACCGCGTTCAGTCCGCGCTGGCGGGCCGTCGCGATCCCCGGCGCGTCTGACTTATTCGAGATGACAACCGCGATCTGCGTATCGGGAATGCGGCCCGCGTCGATGCTGTCAGCAATGGCGACAAAGTTCGAGCCGCGTCCGGATAGGAGGATTCCCAGAGAATGCATTTTGATTGAAACTGAATTGAGTAATTGGGGAATTTAGTAATTGAGTAATTGAGGATCGGGTTTGTTTTTCAAATTCCCCAATCACCAAATTTCCCAATTACCCAATTACCCAATTACTCAATTTCCCCTCAGCTGTACGTGACCTTGCGCTCGCCCTTCACAATCCGCCCGATCGTGTAAGCCTTCTCGCCCACGCGCTCCAGCACCGACTGCGCCTTCTTGAACTTCGCCGACGGAACCACCAGCAGCATTCCCAGCCCCATATTGAACGTCCGCAGCATTTCATCCTGCGGAACGCTTCCCAGTTGCTGCAAGTGTTCAAAGATCGGCAGCACCGGCCACGTGCCCATTTCGATGACCGCCGCCGTCCCGCGCGGCAACACCCGCGGCAGATTTTCCGTGATGCCGCCGCCCGTAATGTGCGCCAGCGCGGCGACGCATTGCCCGTCGATCAACTTGCGCAGCGCCGGCCAGTAGCTCTTGTGAGTGCGCATCAGTTCGTTGCCGACCTTATTTTTCACTTCGTTCACATAAGTATCAGCCGAGTAGTGCGCCACCTCGAACAACAGTTTCCGCGCCAGCGAATATCCATTCGTATGCAGCCCGTTCGAAGGCAACCCCAGAATGATGTCGCCAATCTGAACATCCTTACCGGTAATGATTTTCTCGCGCTCCACCACGCCCACAATAAATCCCGCGAGATCGTATTCTCCATCCGGATAAAACCCCGGCATCTCGGCCGTCTCGCCCCCAATCAGCGCGCAGCCATTGTGCTTGCAGGCGTCGGCAATGCCCTCCACCACTTTCTCCGCGATCGACGGATCGAGCGTCCCCGTCGCCAGGTAGTCCATAAAAAACAGCGGCGCCGCGCCCTGCACCGCAATATCGTTCACGCAGTGGTTGACCAAATCGGCCCCCACGGTGGAGTGCAAGCCCATTTCAAACGCGACCTTCAACTTCGTGCCAACCCCGTCCACACTCGACACCAGCACGGGATCGGTGTACTTCGTTTTATCCACCGCGAACAGCCCGCCAAAGCCGCCAATCTCGCTCAGCACGCCCCGCGTAAACGTTTTGTGGGCCAGATACTTGATGCGCTGCTTGGTACGATTGGCGCGGCTGATGTCCACCCCGGCATCGGCGTAGGTAATCGGTGTCGGGCTGGGTGTGGGAGTCTTGGCCACAGAATCTTTCCGCGTGCTTCGTAATTCTTGCGTGGGGTCAGTGCCGGGTGCCGCAGCGACAATCAACTAAGGCCGCTAATTGTAGCACGTTCAACCCAAGGTTCTAGGACGCCGCCACGCAGGTTTTGGATTCTGGAACAGACCTTGCAGAGAATACAGTTACACTTCAATCGCATTCCGCGGACGCGCGCGCCCGTTCGCCAACGCGACCGCGGACTAGTGAGAGATGAAGTCCGAGAAAAAGTAGGCTAGTACCCCGAACAATGCCAGGCCGGAAATTCCGTAGGCCGTAAGAACCCAAGCTCCGCGGCCTTCATGTTTCCGTATGCTTGAGGTAGTAGTAGAGGACTGCTCGGTATCAATCGAAGCGACGACAGGGGCCCGATCTTCCATGCCAAGAAAACCTCCGACGGAAGGATCGTGGCGCAAGTACATTATGCGTCACGCCTGCCGCGCGTCATGGCGGGCAGGACTATCTAAGCGGATTCTAACCCGAATTCGGCCCTTCGGGAGAGAAAAATATGGTCATCTTGACGTGAAAACTAGCCCTCCTTCCAGGTCTACAAATCGCTCTCACCTCCCCGAATTCAATCGCATCCCCGCGGCTTTAGAACGTTCCATTTCTGACAGTTTCCGGAGGGTCGGTCTCCTTGCCTGCCGCGAGGCGCCGCCCCATGGGATAATGACTACTAACCTTATGCGTGATCGTTACCTCGCTCTTCTCTTTTCGTGCCTGCTGACCGCCAGCGCCAGTTCCCAGCAACCCAGCCAAACCGTGCCCGGTTCTACAACGCCCGGTTCTACAACGCCCGGTTCTACAAAACCTGGTTCTACATCTCCGATCCCGGACGCCCCCACTCCCGCGGCCGCCGCGGAAAAAGCCGCGGCCACCGTCGCCAAGACTCCCGACTATGCGCAGGAGTCCTTCGTCATCGA
>DATHQJ010000047.1:0-5165 GCA_035482825.1 Binatus sp. (SeqCode)
GACGCATCCCACGGTCGATCCGGAGAAGTATCCCAAGGTGGGCGATCCGAATCCGGTGGTGAAGTTGGGCGTGGTAGATCCAGAGAAGGGCAAGGTGCGCTGGATTTCACTGACCAAGGATGAGGAGTCGTACATTCCGCGATTTGGATGGGTGAAAGAAGGCGTGATTTGGGCCGAGGTGCTGAACCGCACCGAGGACAAGATGGACCTGTATTTCGTGGACGCGAAAACGGGCAAGTCGCGCATTGTGCTGACCGAGACGGCGCCGGGGGCGTGGATTGACTTCGAGCATGTCGAGGTGCGCTTCCTGAAATCCGCCGGGCAGTTTCTGTGGCCGAGCTGGCGCGACGGCAACATGCACATGTATCTGTACAGTTTTGACAGGCAGAATCCGATGGCGGCCGACGCCAAGCTAGAGCGGCAGCTGGAGAAGGGCGATTACGAGGTGCTGGGGATTGAGGGCGTGGACGAGGCGGCTGGGACCGTGTTTTTCTCGGCGAACAAAGATGACCCGCGGCAGCTACAGATTTTTTCGGTGCAGCTGGATGGGTCGGGGTTCAAGGCGCTGACCACCGAAGAGGGAATGCATATCGGAAATTTCAGCGATGATGCGAAGCACTATACGCACATGTATTTTGGTCCGGAGAAATCGCCGAGCATTGTGCTGTGTGCGGTGGGAGGGGAGTGCCATCCGGTGTGGGCGGCGCAGAACGCGATTGCCGAGTATGGACTGCGGGCGCCGAAATATCTGGAGTTCAAGGCGGATGATGGAACGGTGTTGTATGGGCGGTTGTTGCTGCCTCCGGACGCGGCGGCTAGCGGGAAGATTCCGCTGATTGTGAATATTTACGGAGGTCCGGCGGCGCAGGTGGTGCGGAAGTCGGCGCCGGACCCGTTCGACGAAATTCTAGCGCGCAAGGGCTTCGCGATTTTCGCGGTGGATAATCGCGGGACGCCGGGGCGAGACCGGAAATTTCAGACGGCGATCCGGCACGAGTTCGGCACGATTGAGTTGAAGGATCAGCTGACCGCGCTGGATCAACTCTACGCACAGTATCCGCAGCTGGATAAGGACCGGACCGCCATCTGGGGCTGGTCAAATGGCGGATCGATGACGCTGTATGCCATGACGCATTCAGACCGCTTTCGCGCCGGCGTGGCCGTGGCTCCGGTGACCGACCAGAGAAATTACGACACGATTTACACCGAGCGCTACATGGGACTGCTCAACGACGACAAGGCGGGATACGAGCAGTCGGACGTGATGACGAACGCGGACAAGTTGCACGGTGCGCTGCTGCTGGTGCATGGCACGAGCGATGACAACGTGCATTTCCAGAACAGCATTCAGATGATCGATGCGCTGATCAAGGCGGGGAAGCAGTTCCGGTTGATGATCTATCCCAACAAGACGCACAGCATTGCGGGGAAAGATTCGCGAGTGCATCTGTTCACCATGATTGAGGATCACTTTGAGCGGGAGCTGAAGTAGGGCAGTTGCCAGTTGCCGGTGGTCAGTTGCCAGTGATGCGCGGAGATCCAGGCGGCTTCGCGAATCGGAGCGCTTTTATTTTTGCCTGCCAGAGCCTTTGCGCGGACTTTCTTTCGAAGAGCTTTCTTTGGACGAGGAAGAAGAGTCTTTCGAGGAGCTTTCCTTCGACGAACTTTCTTTTGCCGAGCTGTCTTTGGAACTGTTTTCCGATTTCGGCTTATCGTCCTTCTTTTCTTTCGAAGAGGAATCGCTGTTTCCCGACGAGCCGGGGGACGAAGATTTCTTGGCGTAGTCGGTGACGTACCAGCCTGAGCCCTTGAACTGGACGGCGGGAGCGGAGATCATCTGCTCGACCTGGCCGCCGCATTCGGGGCACTTCTTGACCATCCTGTCGGAAAACTTCTGGATTTTTTCGAAGCGGTGACCGCACTTCTTGCATTCGTATTCGTAAAGGGGCATGTGGGTGAGACGGTTGTGAGGAACAACTGCGTCAGCTTGATTCTAGGGGCGGCCGCCGGGTGGCGTCAATTTGGCGGAGTTCGGTGGACCGTTGTGCTGACCGCGGTGCATCCTGCGCAAGGATCGTTTTTGATGTAACGATAGAAACGGGGCTGTCCTCGATTGACCCAGTAGGGGGCGTCATAGTTATCAATTCCAGGCCCTGCACTCATGAAGCTGAAAAAGACGTGACGCGACGGTCTGACGACAATTCCCACATGCCCGCTCCACACGATCAAGTCGCCGGGCTGAGGGTGCCAGACTCGTTGAAATCCCTGGACTCCGGCGTAGAGATCGTCGGAGCTGGCGTAGGCATAGGGAAAGCCGGCGCGTTCGTAAATCGCATGGATCAGGTGAGAACAGTCGTGTCCTGAATATCGACGGACGTTGGGATCGAGCGCAGCCGAGATCACGCCCAGACCGTCGTCGGGAGTGAGTGTTCGAATCTTGCGAGGCGCGTGGTTTCCACTCGCGCTTGGCGGCGCGGTGCTTGAAGTCCCGGTCTGGCGCGGCTCCTGCCCCGCCGAGCAGACACAGAGAGCGAGCCCACAGAGCAATACCGCGATCACGGGTTTTGCCGGAGTCCGCATAGTCCATAGTGTGATGCAAAATTCGCCTGAGGGGGAGGTTACGGTTGTGCAGCGACTGGGTCAAGGGAAGATACGCGTCGGGTCACATGGCCGGTGGTAGACTTCCGGCCATGAAGGATGCTGCGGTGGGGCCGGCGCTTTACTTGGTGGGGACGCCGATTGGGAATCTGGAGGACATCACGCTGCGGGCGGTGCGCGTGCTGAAGGAAGTGGACGTGATTGCCTGCGAGGACACGCGACAGACGCAGAAGCTGCTCAATCATTATGCGATCGCGACGCGCACGACCAGCTATCACGAGCACAACGAGATGACGCGGTCGGCGGAACTGGTGAAAGAGATGCAGGAGGGGGCGAGCGTCGCGCTGGTGACCGATGCGGGCATGCCGGGTATTTCCGATCCGGGATACCGGCTGATTGCGCTGGCGATCCGGCATCATTTGCCGGTGGTGCCGATCCCGGGGGCGTCGGCGTTTCTGGCGGCGCTGGTAGCGAGCGGACTGCCCACGGATTCGTTTCGCTTCAGCGGATTCCTTCCGGCGAAGCGCGGGGAACGGCGGGCGGTGCTGGAGGCAGTGAAGAGTTCTCCGCGGACCCAGGTGTTTTATGAAGCTCCGCATCGGGTGGTGGAGGCTCTGGAAGATGTTTGCGAGGTTCTGGGCTCGGGGAGGCACGTTGTGGTCGCGCGCGAGGTGACCAAGCTGCATGAAGAGTTTCTGCGGGGGCGCGCGCGCGAGGTGCTGGAGACCTTGAAGGCGCGTGAGACGGTCAAAGGCGAGATCACGCTGCTGATAGGAAAAGCAGATGAGAACGATACTCACGTAGCGGCGGACGCCTCGTCCGCCCGGGTTCCGATCCGGCAGCGGGTAGAGAAGATTATGGCGGAAGAGAAAGTGGACGAGAAAGCGGCGCTGAAGAAAGTGGCGAAGGAGCGGGGGGTTTCGAAGAGCGAAGCGTATCGCGAGTGGCAGAGGAGCAAGTAGCGCATAGGTCATGAACACAACTGGGTGGATTTGTTGTCAACCGCTGCCGGCTAACTTTCCCATGGATTCTCCCTTCGGGAAGTTCCTGTCGTTGGGCTATTACGATGGAACAACGTCAGGCGTCTCCGAATGTTCGAACTGCTCATCGTTGTTCCGATATAAGCTCGTTGCCTGGGACTCCGGACAAGACATGAGGATTTATTCGATAGCGAGTCTGCCACCGTCTTCGTTCGAATCCATAGTGAAGCTCTTAACAGCCGTTGAAGAACCAAGGTGGCCATTCTGGCGTCCGAAATTGTCGCCCTTGACGGGCTCAGAAATGAGCTCTCTGGGCGCAGCGATAGATGCGGAACTGTCAAACGCGAAATTACCCACGCACGTCGTAGCTGCCGAGCATTTGGACAAACGAATATTGGCCGGAAGAGAGTTGAGCGCGACTGGTCTAGGCATGTTGCCGAAAGACCACTACCCAGGGTTTGCGGATTGGGATTTTTGGCGAACTTATCTAGCTCTCGACCAGCTTGAAGGACGCAGAGGTGATTCGTCCGAATCCGTGGATTGATCGTGCTACTTCCCGGATAACTCTCGCTTTACAATCTCGCTAACCATCTTGCCGTCCACGCGCATGCCTGCGGCGTTAAATTTGGCCATGGCGTTCTTCATCACGGTGCCCATTTCTTTCATGGTGGGAGTGCCCATTTCCGCGATTGCGGCTTTGACTCCGGCGATGATTTCCGCTTCGCCGGCGGCCTTTGGCATGTAGCTTTCGATTACGATGATTTCGGCGGCTTCTTTGTCGGCCATTTCCTGGCGTCCGCCTTTGGTGAATTGTTCGACGGAATCTTTGCGCTGCTTGATCAGCGTCGTCAGGACGGCTTGGGATTCTTTGTCGTCGAGCGGGGCCATTTTTTCGACCTGCTTGAGCTGCAGCGCGCTCTTGACCATGCGCAGGGTGGAGAGGCGGGCTTCGTCTTTGGCCTTCATGGCGGTGACGATGTCTTTCTGGATCTGTTCGGTCAGGCTCATGAGGGGATTATACGTGCGGGGGTGCGACGTGGGGCTGCCAAAGCTTTGGACCGCGAAGGTCGCAAAGAAAACCTGCGATGCGCAGGATTGGCATCGGGATTTCGGCGAGTCTTCGCAAGCCTCGCTACCAAATGGGTGGGTGTGGCATCAGATGTGGAGGAGGAATACACATCATGGGAAGACTTGCAATATGGGCGCAGTTGGAAGCTAAGCCAGGGAAAGAGAAAGAAGTGGAAGAGTTCTTGAAGTCGGCGCAGCCGCTGGCGGAGCGCGAGGCGGGGACGATCAGCTGGTACGCCATCAAAATGGGGCCAGGGAAGTACGGCATCTTTGATACGTTCGCCGATGAAAATGGGCGCAACGCTCATCTCAACGGGGAGATTGCCAAGGCGCTGTTTGCCAAGGCGAAAGATCTGCTGGCGAAAGCGCCGGATATTGCAAAGCCCGACGTTCTTGCCTCGAAATAATACTCTCGCTGCAATCAGCTCTTGTCCGCGCGCGCCCTGCCTGCTTTTTGTAAACGCAGCGAGCGGGGCGCGTGCGTGAATCCGCTGCCTTCCGATAAACTAATAGAGAACC
>DATHQJ010000048.1:0-3677 GCA_035482825.1 Binatus sp. (SeqCode)
TAGCTCGCCATCGTCCAAGCGCAGACCGAGCGCGGCGAGGTAAGAGGGGAACGCTTCCACATGATGGTAGTAGTCCTGGGCGTAGTGGCGCAGATCCTCGTGGGTCAACTCGCCCGCTGCCCACGCCTTGTAAAAAGGATGGAAGAGTAGGTCGTAGTTGGCGATGCGCGCGTCCAGCTGAGACAAGAATTCGGCGGTATTCATGATGGCCCCCAATCAGCGCTCGTATTCGGCACTCGTATTCAGCGATCGTATTCAGCGATCGACTAACGCATTACTATACGGTCGGAGTGGCAGCCGGGCAAGTGATAGCGATACCGATGCTGGCATGTTGCTAGAATGAGAAGATGTGGTCGGCGGCTCGATGTCAGGGATCTCATAATTTGGAGTTGAGAAGGGCAAGGCTTTCAGCCGCGCCACCCCAAGGCTGATTGAGTAATGGGCATCAGCCTCCGGGGCCCAGCATAAGTTCTCAACAATGCTCTTCACCGAACAATTCGACGTAGTCGTGGTCGGCGCCGGCCATGCCGGATGCGAGGCCGCGATGGCCGCCGCGCGCATGGGCTTGAAGACCGCCGTTTACACGCTCAACGTCGACCTGATCGCGCAGATGTCGTGCAATCCGGCGGTGGGCGGCATCGCCAAGGGACACCTCGTCCGCGAAGTGGACGCCCTCGGCGGCATCATGGGCGAAATCACCGACGCGGTCGGAATCCAATTCCGCCTGCTGAACACTTCCCGCGGCCCGGCCGTGTGGTCGCCGCGCGCGCAATGCGACAAGCAGGCCTATCGCCTGAAGATGCGCGAAGTGCTGGAATCGCAACCGAACCTGAAGATCAAGCAGGCGGAAGTGGCGGATCTGATTGTGGAAGAACCGGCTTCGGCCTTCGGGCCAGGGGCTACGGCAAACCAATCGGTGGACGTTCCGTCACCCGCTTCACTGGAAGACGGCAATGAGAATCGGGAACTGCGAACGGCGAACTCCGCCGTTGCCGAAGCCCGAAAGCTGAAGCCCGAAGCCCGCATTCTCGGTATAAGGCTGCGCGACGGCCGCACCGTAGGCGCGCAGGCCGTCATCATCACCACTGGAACTTTTCTCAACGGTCTCATCCATTGCGGCGAGCAGCAGTATCCCGCGGGACGCTCCGGCGAACCGAATGCGGTTCTGCTGGGCGAAGCGCTGAAGAAGCTGGGGCTGCGCGGTTGCCGGCTCAAGACCGGCACGCCGCCGCGTCTTGACGGACGCACCATCGACTGGTCGCGCTTTCTGGCGCAACCCGGCGACGCCGATCCCACGCCGTTCAGCTTTCGAACGAAGCGGGTGGCACATCACGATTCGCAGGTGCCGTGTTACATCGCGTGGACTACGCCCGAAACCCATCGCATCATTCGCGAGAACGTACACCGCTCGCCGATGTATAGCGGGCAGATTCAATCCATCGGGCCGCGCTATTGTCCGTCGATTGAAGACAAGATCGTGAAGTTCCCCGACAAGGAAATGCACCAGCTCTTCCTCGAGCCCGAGGGATTGAACACGCACGAGATTTACGTCAACGGCATGAGCACCTCGCTGCCGGTGGATGTCCAGCTCGCAATTCTGAAGTCGATTCCCGGCCTCGAAAACGCCGACATGCTGCGGCCAGGCTACGCCATCGAATACGATTCGATCGACCCGACCGAACTCGAACGCACGCTCGAAACCAAAAAGTTCGCCAATCTTTTTCTCGCCGGCCAAATCAACGGAACCTCCGGCTACGAAGAAGCGGCTTGCCAGGGCCTGATGGCCGGCATCAACGCCGCGCTCAAGGTGAAGCGGCAGCCTCCGCTGATTCTCGACCGCACCGAGGCCTACACTGCGATCCTGATCGACGACCTCATCTCCAAGGGCACGAACGAGCCTTACCGCATGTTCACCTCGCGCGCCGAGTTCCGCCTGCACCTGCGCATTGACAACGCCGACCGGCGCCTCACCCCACACGGCCGCCGCGTAGGACTGATCTCAGACCATGCCTGGGAAGATTTCGAGGCCAAGCAGCGGCGCCTGGAAAATTTGAAGAAGCTGCTGGAGCGCACGAAGCTGACCGCCGCGATGCTCGAGCAAATTTCCGCCGCCTCCTCAGTCCGTGGGGAGACGGGCGACTCGCCCGTCGGGTCTGAACACATCGCTGAAGTGGCGCAGCTCTCGCCGGCAATCGTCGGCCAGAGCTGCGCGCAACTGCTGAAGCGCCCCGAGATCGTCATCGAACAAATGGCGCCGATTCTCCGCGAACTGGATCCTTTTTTCTTCCAGAGACAAGCGGAAGAAATTGCTGTAGATCCGGGTGGATCCGTGGCCAGGCTTTCTTCCGAAGTCCGCAACGAGCTCAAATCCGTCGAGACGGAAATCAAGTATGAAGGCTACCTGCTGCAGCAGCAGCGCGCTATGGATCGCCTGAAAAGGTCCGAACAGCGCGCTATTCCCGACTGGTTCGATTACCGCTCGGTCAGCGGACTCTCCCGCGAGATGCAGGAAAAACTCGGCAAAGTGCAGCCGCGTACGCTCGGCCACGCCTCTCGCATCCCCGGGGTCACTCCCGCGGCGGTGTCGCTGGTCAACGTCTACATTGAGATTCAAGCGCGCCGCCGCGACCAGGCAGCTGCGCTCTAGAAGATCTCGTAAGTCCTTTGCGGTTGGACACGAGCGTGGACCTCAGAGGCTAAAGCCCTGACTTCTGGGGCATATGGACGGCATGGCGTAAGCCGTACCCTTCCCGAACCCGTTCTTGAGATGGTCGATGGTCTCTGGCGCCTCCTGCACTGTCTCGCGCTCTCGCGCAAATCAGAAAAAAGAAATCAACAGCTGTTAACTCTTCCCGCAATTGTGTGGCGGCGGTTAGCGCGTTATGCTGCATCTTCAAGTCTCGGTTCCGGAGCCCATGGCCAATCTTTTCGAACTGCCCCGCTACATCGCAGTAGAAGGTCCGCTGCGAGTCGGCAAGAGCACGCTGGCGCGCATTCTGGCCGAGCGCCTGAACGCCCAGCGGGTGATGGAACCGGAAACCAACCCCTTTCTCTCCGCCTTCTACGAAGGTGAACGCGGCGCGGCCTTTCAAACCCAGTTCGCGTTTCTGGTGCGGCGCTTCGAGCAACTGAGCGCGCTCGATCTTAATCCCCACTCGCAAAGAACCGTGGTCGCCGATTTTATTTTCGAAAAAGATAAGCTCTTCGCCTGCCTCAACCTTACCGACCAGGAACTCGACACCTATAACCGCTATTACAACCACTTCCGCGAGCAGGTGCCCACCCCCGATCTCGTGATCTATCTGCAGGCCACGCCTGACGTGCTGAAGAAGCGGCTCAAGAAAAAGAATGCGCCGGGTGAGCGCGCCGTGAGCGACGAGTATCTGCAGGAAGTGGTCAAAGCCTACGAACACTTCTTTTTTCACTACACATCGTCAGATCTGCTGATCGTCAACACATCCGAGATCGACTTCGTCGACCGCAACGATGACCTGCAAGAACTCCTGCGCAAAGTCTCAGCCCCGATCAAGGGCACGCAATATTTCCTACCGCTGGGCGGGCAGGAAGCCGCCAGCGCGTAGGGTGGTCACTCAGTCTTGTGCCGTGATGCCAAATGCAAGGAGAGACGAAAGCCAGAGTCGGTGGTTTCCTTTTAATCGCTGCCGCCACCGTTATCG
>DATHQJ010000049.1:0-4804 GCA_035482825.1 Binatus sp. (SeqCode)
GAACGTTTTAGATTATTCTATGTAGCTTGCGTTCGTGACCGAGGGGGAAATGATCAGATCCTGGGTAGTGCGTCGTCTATTCGCGGTTGCGTTGTTTGTCCTGCCGGTGGGCTCGCTCCACGCACAACAGATTCCCGAGAGCGCATATCAGGAACTGCACTGGCGGATGATTGGCCCGTTCCGCGGAGGCCGGACGCGCGCGGCTGCGGGGGTCCCGAACCAGCCCAACGTGTTCTACGTCGGGCAAGTGAATGGCGGAGTCTGGAAAACAGACGACTCGGGCCGCACGTGGAACCCGATCTTCGACCACGAGCCGACGCAATCCATTGGAGCGATCGCGGTGGCGCCATCGGATGCCAACATCATTTACGTGGCCAGCGGGGAGGGATTGCATCGTCCCGATCTTTCGGTGGGCGACGGAATTTACAAATCTACGGATGCGGGGAAAACCTGGACTCACCTGGGGCTGCGCGACGGGCAGCAGATTCCGGCGCTGGCGGTCGATCCGAGGGACCCGAACCGGGTGTTCGCGGCGGTGCTGGGGCATCCCTACGGTCCGAGTGAGGAGCGCGGAATCTACCGCTCCATCGACGGCGGGCAGAGCTGGCAGAAAGTGATTTCCAAGGACGAGAACACCGGTGGCTCGGACGTGGAGATTGATCCGTCAAATCCCGATGTGGTGTATGCCTCGATGTGGGAGGTGCGCGAAGGCCCGTGGGAAGATGGCAACGAATTCAACGGCAGCAAGGGCGGGCTGTTCAAGTCGGTGGATGGTGGCGCTACGTGGCGGCCGCTGAGCAACGGCTTGCCTGCCGATCTTTCGCAAATCTATGTAGCCATCGCGCCCAGCGATGCGCGCCGCCTCTACGCGACGCTGAGTACGAGCGGCGGCAAGCTCGCTGTTTATCGCTCCGATGACGCGGGGGAAAACTGGGCACAGATAACCGACGATCCGCGCGCGTCGGGGAGAATCGGCGGCGGCGATCTACCGATTCCGAGGGTTGACCCGAAGAATGCTGACATGGTGTACGTCGCGAGCACAGTGACGATGCGCTCGATCGATGGCGGGAAAACGTGGGCGGGATTCCGGGGCGCGCCGGGCGGGGACGACTATCAAAATCTTTGGATCAATCCCAACGACGGCAACAATATTTTGCTGGTAAGCGATCAGGGCGCGCTGGTGACGGTGAATGGCGGGGCCAGCTGGAGTTCCTGGTACAACCAGCCCACCGCGCAGATTTATCACGTGGCGGTCACGAATACGTTTCCATATCGCGTGTGCGGAGGACAGCAGGAGAGCGGATCGGTCTGCATCTCAAGCCGGGGCAATGACGGCGCGATCACTTACCGCGAATGGCATCCCGTGGGGGTGATCGAATACGGCTATGTGGCGCCTGATCCGCTTGATGCCGACATAATTTATGGCGGTGGCCGCAGTAACGTTTCGCGGTTTCACTGGTCGACCGGGCAGGTGCAGGATGTGACTCCCATTCCGGTGCACAACGAAAAATACCGGGCGGACCGGACCGAACCCACCATGTTTTCGCCCATTGATCCGCACATTCTTTATTACGCCACGAACGTGTTGTTCAAGACCACCGACGGCGGGAATACGTGGCAGGCCATCAGCGGCGATCTGACGCGCGAGAATCCCGGAGTGCCTTCGAGTGTGGGCCAGCTGGTGCGCAAGGGGGCGGAGAAGCAGCGCGGCGTGATCTACGCACTCGCGCCTTCGTTCAAGAGCGTGAGCACGCTATGGGCGGGAAGCGACGACGGCCTCATCTGGCTGACTCGCGACGGCGGGAAAAACTGGGACGGCATCACGCCGAAAGAGCTCACGCCGTGGAGCAAGGTGACGCAGATTGCGGCTTCGCACTTTGACGAAGAAACGGCCTATGCGTCGGTAAGCCGCTTTCGCATCAACGATCAGCATCCGTATATCTATCGCACGCACAACGCCGGCAAGAGCTGGAAGCTGATCACGGCTGGGCTTCCGGATTTTGGGCCAGTAGATACCGTTCGCGAGGATCCGGTGCGCAAGGGCCTGTTGTTTGCCGGCACGGAGAATTCGGTGTGGGTCTCGTTCGATGACGGCGACCACTGGCAGTCGCTGCAGTTGAATCTGCCGCACACTGCGATGCGTGATCTATGGATTCACGACGACGATCTTATTGTCGGAACCCATGGCCGTTCCTTCTGGATCGTGGACGACATTACTCCGCTGCGCCAGGTTAGCGAAGCGGTTGTAAGTTCGGATGCGCATCTTTTCGCGCCAGCCGCTGCTTATCGCGTGCAGCGGGACAACTACACCGACACGCCGATTCCGCCGGATGAACCGGCGGCGGCGAATCCGCCGGATGGCGCGGTGATTGACTACTATCTTGGAAGCTCGGCTTCCGGCCCGGTCAAGCTGGAGATTCTGGACGCGCGTGGCCAAGTTGTGCGCAGTTATTCGAGCGCGGACCAGCCCGAGGCTTCAGAAGCTGATCTGAAAAAGCAACTGATCCCGCTTTACTGGCTGCGTCCGTTCCGGGCGCTTTCGGCGGAGGCGGGCGTGCACCGCTGGGTGTGGGACCTGCACTATCAGACTCCGAATTCGTTGCGGCACGAATACCCGATCGCGGCGATTCCGGGAGACACGCCGCGTTTGCCACTTGGGCCTACCGCGTTGCCTGGGCACTACACTGTGCGGTTGACTGCAAACGGCAAGAGCCAGACTGCAGCGCTCACCGTGAAGATGGACCCGCGGGTGAAAACTCCGGCGCTCGGACTGGAAAAGAAATTCGCGGCCGAGACGCAGTTGGCGTCCCTGGTCAGCCAGACCTCGCTGGCGGCGCAGCAGGCTAACTCGATCGATGCGCAACTCAAGAAACAGAGCGAAAAGTTGAGAGTCGCCGGAGAAGCGGTGCAGACTTTTCAAGCACAACTTGCCGCGCTGCTGGGCGGCGGCGGGGGATTCGGCGCGCCGGCGGCCGAGGAGCCCACGCTGATGCAGGTGAACGGAAATGCGAGCACGCTGTACGGCCAGATTTGGCAGGTAGATGCCACGCCAACATCCGCGCAGTTGGCAGCCATCACCACAGCGGAACATGACAGCGCGGCCATGATGAAGCGTTGGGCTGCGTTCAAGAAAGAAGCGTTGCCCGAACTCAATCGCAAATTGCACGAAGCAAATCTGCCGGAGATCGAAATCGAATCCACCTTGCAGATGGAAGAACCCATGGGCGACGAAGAATAGTTCGAGACGAGGAATAGTTCGAGACGAAGATTAACTCCGAGCAGACTGCTGAAAAACCCTTCCTCGGTCTGATTTTGGGAAGGGCACGAGTTCACTCCTACCGCTAAGTCCTTGAATAGCAGCCGCACTTCAGCGCCTGCGGATCGCTTTCGGCTGAAGAGTGAGTTTTTCAGTAGCTCGCTAGACTAGTCTAGAGAAGCTCCACTGCCTTTTGCAGTGCGGCGGCGATCTGCACGGGATCGGTTCCCGGCGCGAATTTCATCGGCTGGCCGATGTGTACGCGAATCTTCCACGGCGCGGCGAATCGCTTCCCTGCCCGCTTCACTTCGAACAGTCCCAAAATTCGCATAGGCAGAACCGGGATGCTGAGATTGTTGGCCAGCAGCCCGATTCCGGCGCGAAAGGAATTTATGTTTCCATCCACGGTGTGGCGACCCTCGGGAAAAACCAGAATGCTGTAGCCGCGGTCGACGGCTTCTCCGGCGTAGGCGAAACTTTGCCGGAATCCCGCCTCGCGCGGCAGAGGAAAAATGTTCAGCAGAGACACGCCGAGAAACCACAGCATGCGGTCATAGATGCCCGCGAAAAATCCACGAGAAGGGGGAGGCGTGCGCAAAGCTTCGAGATCCTCGCCGCGAGTAGCCGTGGCCAGCGTATGCCGGAAGCACGCGGGCAACGCAGTCTGCACGAAAGCAAAATCGACGTCGGCGATGTGATTGCAGACCACGAGAACGGGCCCGGTCACGCCGCGCAGGTGTTCGCGGCCCTCGATTCGAGGCCAGCCGAGCAGCCCAATCGCTGGCCGCAACAATAAGTAATGAGCCAGGAATCGCAGCCACGTGGCGGGCCAGCGCAAAGTCCAGCGGGGATAGTGATAAGCACTTTTCTGTTGGGCTTCGTTTGACGCCTCGCCGCGCAGAATCCTTTCGAGGTCGCCTACCGTGCGGACGGAGCTGAACCGGGTTTCGCTGAGATCGACCTGATAGCGGTCTTCCAGGGCGCCCAGCAGTTCCACGCGATCCAGCGAGCTGAGGCCAAGGTCGGAGTCAAGGTTGGCGGTGGCTTGGAGGTTGGGAACGGGACGTCCGACGACGCGAGTGATGAGATCGGCGATGGGCGCTGCGGCGGAGATTGGATTGCTTCCGGATTTCGAGTCGGGTGCGAGGAAATGGGTTTGAGCGACTTCCTGGATCAAGTTCTTGCGCGGCTTTTGCGTGCTGGTTCGTGGGAAGTCTTCTTGCGGCCACTGCAACCACATCCGCATGCGCTGATATTCGGCCAGGGATTGATTGGTGCGCTGGACGATCTCTGACACGAGATCATCGGTCCTCGATTCCGAGGCGGTGTCTCGGTTCACTTTGTCGCGCAGAATCACGACGGCGCATGGCTCGGCATTTTCTCCTCGGTGGTTTCCTCTGCGGTCGACGCCGACGACCACGCAATCTCTTATCTCGGGCTGTCGGCGCAACGCGGATTCCAGGTCCTCGGGGTAAATGTTGAGGCCAGCCGGAGTGACGATGACTTCTTTCTTGCGGCCCTTGAAATAGAGATTGCCGGTTGCGTCGA
>DATHQJ010000050.1:0-16048 GCA_035482825.1 Binatus sp. (SeqCode)
CCGATCACTGGGCTGGTGAACAGGGCGGTCTCTCCACCAAGCGGGAGCGCTGTTCTCATCGCGTGCCCACGAAAAATAAGGAATGCGCCATTGACGATGAACGCCAGTAAAAACAGGCCAAGAGCATACCTCTTGAGCCTGAAGAGAGCGATCCCCTTGGCGATACTAAGCAACAGCAGAATTGCGATCATTCCCTGGTCCAGGACCGTCAGCCTCACATAGGCGTGCGCACTTTTGTCGAGAGGAATCATTCCACGATTGGAGCTCACAATGGCAACGAGATTAAAAACAATGGAAATACCAATGTAGATAGTTACGACCCATACCCCGAACGGGCGAGAAGGTTTCATTGGTTCATCCAACAGGTCGCCTCAGCCCGATGCTAGTCGCACTGGCAATGACATCAATTCTAGCCTGCCCTGCAGGAGCACGCTGAACCCATCCGAGCCAAGCTCGGCCGTCGTTTGTCCGGATCACCCGGGTTAAGATTAGAGGAGACCACATGGACCCCGAGAGATGAACATCCGCAGGTTTGCTGGCTCGCTTAGGCTGCTGCCTTTGTTTGCGGTATTGATGCCGCAATCGGCTCTGCATCCCCAGTCGCCGCCGAAACCGATCTCTTCTTCGTCTGAGTCCACTGGAGATAGCCCGATCCGATTCACGTTCCAGCCCATTGATTTCAAACTCGACAGCGACGAGACACCCGAGCGCCACGCACCGGAGACCATGGCGGGCGGCGTCGCGGTCTTCGATTACAACAACGACGGCAAGCTCGACATCTTCTTCACCAACGGAGCGGACATCAAAACGCTCCAGAAAACTTCCGCGAAATATTCGAATCGGCTTTTCGAGAATGACGGGCACGGGCACTTCACCGACGTAACCGAAAAGGCCGGGCTGGCCGGCTCCGGCTACGACATGGGCGTGGCCGTCGGCGACTACGACAACGATGGCTACGAAGACATTTTCGTGGCCGGCGTGTATCGCAACACGCTGTATCACAACAACGGGAATGGCACGTTTACCGATGTAACCGCGAAGGCAGGGTTGAACAAACCGGATGCAGAGTATGGGCCGCTGTGGTCGGTCGCGGCGGCCTGGGTCGACGTGAACAATGATGGCCTGCTCGATCTCATCGTCATCAATTATTTGAAATGGGATTTCGATCATGAGCCGGTGTGTGAGGGCTACGGGCATCGCGAGTACTGCCACCCCAAGATGTACAAGCCGACTCCGAACCAATTATTTCTGAACAACGGCGATGGAACCTTTCGCGATGCCTCGGCCGAAGCGGGATTTCGCTCGCATCCCGGCAAAGGGATGGGCGTGGCGGCGGCGGACTTCGACCTCTCCGGCAAGATGGCTCTCGTCATTCCCAACGACAAACTCATGAACTGGTTCTTCCGCAACAAAGGCGGTGGAAAGTTTGAGGAAATTGGATTCGACGCGAACGTTGCGCTGCGCGAGGACGGAACTTTCATCTCCGGCATGGGCGTGGATTTTCGCGATCTGGATAACGACGGCTATCCCGACATCATTCTGGTCGCGCTCGATGGAGAAACGTTTCCGTTGTACCGGAATACAGGCAAAGGAAATTTCGTGGAGGTAACACGCGAGAGCAACATGACAAAACTGAGTTTGCCCATGTCCGGATATTCGCCGACGATTGCGGACTTCGACAACGATGGCTGGAAAGATATTTTCGTGACGCGGGGACATGTTCAGTCGCTGCTGGCAGAACCGAATATCGCGGTGGCGCAGCCCAACACGGTGTTCCGCAACCTTGGCGGAATGAAGTTTTCGGCTTTGACCGCCGAGGCCGGGCTGACCGCGCAACCACCTTCGCGGCATCGGGGATCGGCGGTTGGCGATCTGAATGGAGACGGGCGACTTGACGTCGTCGTGACCGCGATCAATGCGCCAGCGGAAATTTGGATGAATGAAAGTCCGGGGAACAATCACTGGATCGAATTCAAATTGCAGGGAACCAAGAGCAATCGCGACGGCATCGGAGCGCGCATCAAAGTAGTGACGAAATCCGGCGCGCAGTACAACCACATGACGACCAGCGCCGGATACGCGTCATCGAGCGCGGGGCCGGTGCACTTCGGGCTGGGAGCGAATGCCAAGGCGGATGTAGTGGAGATTCGCTGGCCTTCGGGGATTGTGCAGCTATTGAAAGACGTCGCCGCAGATCGAGTGGTGGCGGTGAAGGAGCCCGAGCGGTAGGAGTTTATGGGCCGGCTCCGTGGCCGGCTCAATGAGTGCTATGGCCTGTCTTCGCCAGTCAACAAGGATTATGATTGCGTCGATGCGCCACGAAGATACACGATAACCCATCACTCTATGCGAAGAGTCATCTTCCTCCCGGCCCTGTTGCTCATGTTGACAGCATGCAATCATCCGTTCACCGCTGACGTCGCCACAGATCCGCAGATCCCCGGTGCGACTAGGCTCACTGGAAAGCTTTATTTGAGCAACAGCCATCTTCGCATCGAATGGGGGCTCTTTACCGATGTATTCGACCTGAACAAGAGGACTGGCTGGCGTGTCATTACTGGGACGAAAACGTACTGGGACCTCGCCGACAAGGATCTATCGACGTATGCCCCAGAGATGACGAACGGATCATTATGCCCCCACGCCCAGGTGCCTTCCGCCTGCAAACTGGCGGGCCAAGAGGATCTAGAGGGGCGGATGGCGAATAAATGGGACCTCTGGAATCCAAAAGGGTTTCACGTTTATTTCTGGACGGATAAGAAACTGGGGATCACCCTCCTTTCCGAAGTCGGTGATGCGACTCATCGGGTCACGACCTATCAGGTTAAGAATCTTCGGGGGGGTACTGTCGCAGACACAATGTTCGAGCTTCCGGCTGGTTACACAAGATACGAAGGACAGTGGAGACCGTAGCTGTTGCAAAATCCCCACTACACGCATCTAGCCGAACACCTGACTCAGCGCGGGATAAATCTTGCGGTAGGTGCGGTAGCCCTGCTGCATGGTTTTTGAGTCCGACGGATGCTGCGCGATGCGCGCGGCTACGCGGACTACTTTGTCGCAGGCTTCGTCGACGGAACTCCACGCACCCGCTCCGACTCCCGCCAAGATCGCTGCGCCGTAGGCTGCGCCTTCTTCGGCGGCGACGATTTCTACATCGTGGGCGTAGACGTCGGCCTGAATCTGGCGCCACAGCGGTGATCTTGCGCCTCCGCCGCCCAGGCGGATCGAGGTTACGGGGATTTTCATTTCATCGAAGATGGTGAATGAATCTTTCAGGCTGAAGGCCACGCCTTCCATGACGGCGCGAATGATGTGGCCGCGCGTGTGCGACGCGGTCAGTCCGAGCAGAGCGGCGCGGGCGTTGGGGTCCAGATGCGGCGTGCGCTCGCCCATGAGGTACGGCGCCCAGAACGCACCTTCGGAACCGGCGGGAGCCCTCGCGGCTTCTTCGGCGAGGATGTCGTAGGGATCGCGCGCGGCATTTCCCGGAACCTCGGACGCAACGCCAAAGCGATCGCGAAACCAGCGCAGAGATAATCCCGCAGCTTGAGTCACGCCCATGACGTGCCAGCGGCCCGGGATGGCGTGGCAGAAAGTGTGCAGACGTCCCTGAGGATCAAGCGCGGGACGATCGGTAGCGGCGAAGACCACGCCGGAAGTTCCTATGGTCGCGCTGACCGCGCCCGCGCGTGCGATGCCCATACCGACCGCGCCGGCGGCCTGATCTCCGGCACCGGCAACGACGGGAGTTCCAACTCGCAAGCCCGTGGCTTCGGCCCCGGCCGCGGAAATTTTCCCGCAGACTTGCGGCGATTCAAAAAGCGCGGGCAACAACTTCTGATCGATCGCAGACTTGCTGAGAACTTCCGCCGACCAACGCCGATTGGTTACGTCGAGCAGCAGAGTGCCGGAAGCGTCGGCCATGTCGATGGCGCGCTCCCCGGTGAGGCGGAAGCGCACGTAGTCTTTGGGCAGCATCACGTGCGCCACGCGAGCCCAGTTCTGCGGCTCATTCTCACGCACCCAAAGCAGTTTGGTGAGCGTGAAATTGGTGAGCGGAGGATTGCAGGTCAAGCGAATCAGATTTTCGCGGCCGAATAATTTCTCGAGTTCGAGGCTTTGCGCTTCACTGCGCTGATCGCACCAGATGATGGCGCTGCGCACCACTTCATCTTTGGAGTCGAGCAGGACCGCGCCATGCATCTGGCCGGAAAATCCGACACAAGCAATATCTTCGGCGCGCAGATTTGAAGATTGCAGCGCCTTCTTCACGGCCAACCCACAGGCCCGCCACCAGTCCCGCGGATCCTGCTCCGCCCAGCCGGGCTTCGGGCTGAGAAACGGCTCGTGCTCTTCCGATCCGGAAGCGATGACCTTGCCGGCCTCGTCCATGACGAGCGCGCGCGTGCCGCCGGTTCCTACGTCAATACCGAGATAAGCGATGCTGCCCCCTCTTCCTTTCCCTTCTCTTCATTCTTCAATCTTCAATGCGCTCGCGCGCTCCTGAATCTAGACAAAATCGCTAAGCAAAATCTTCCGCCAGGTCGCCTCTTGTTTCCTGAGGTTCCTCAACTTTTTGTCTCGCCGATTCCCGAGACTGCCGCTGCAGAAAGAAATCGAGATTGCCGCGCATCACCAGATGCGGAGCCAGTGCAACCTGCGGCGACCGGCTGGAGCCTTCCACCAGAAACTCGTGCAACATGCGGAACGCGATTTGGCCTTGAGCGCGAGGGCGCTGGTAGATGGTCGCGGCCACCGCACCAGATCGAATCTGCGAAATCAAGTCGGGAAACAAGTCGGTCGTGATGATGGTAAGGCGCTCCAGCACTTTCGCGTCCCGCGCCGCGTCCAGCACCGGGATCGAGGCCTCGGTCGTCACATAGACTCCAGCCAGATTCGGATATTTTTCAAACAGGGCGAGGGTTTTGCTGTAGGCTTCCGCCCGCTCGTCGTGATCCTCGATGGGCTTCAACAACTTCAGCTTGGGATAAAAGGTGCGCAAAGTATTTTCGAACGCGGCGTATTTCTCGGCATGCTCGGTGATGGTCATGTCGAAAACGGTGATCGCGATCGATCCCTCGCGCGGGCCGATAAATCGGCCCATCAGATCGGCCGCTACCGATCCGCTGGCCAGGGTATCGACGGCCACAATGCCCAATCGACCGCTATCAGGGGCGTCGGTGGCTACGCATACAACAGGAATCTGCGCACGCGATGCGCGCCGGATCCAGGGCCGCAAGACTTGGGGCCGGCTGGGGAAAGTGATAATCCCATCCACCTTGTCGCCGATGGCCGCTTCGAAGGCCGCTTCGTCGCCTTCACCGAGACGAGGATAAGTTCGAAACTCGAGTTCGACATTTTCCAGCAGGATCGACGCCGCGGCTTCGCGAATGCCAATCCTCACTTCGTCCCAAAAAGATGTCGTTCCCTGCAGAGTGTTCACCGAAATGCGCAGAGTTTTCTTGGACGACAAGTAGCGGGCGGCAAGATTCGGCCGGTACCCCAAGGTTCTCGCCATCTCTAAGACTTTGGCTTTGGTCTGTGGACTCACACCGGGATTGCCATGCATGGCTCGATGCACCGAGCCGATGGAAGTGCCCAGCGCCTTCGCAATGTCACGGAGAGTAGTAGGAGGTTTGCCCATGTTCATGGCCCGCGTTGCTACGAACAGTCCAAGCAACTTTGGGGGAAGTCGCTCAGGCCGTCGTAAACGTTAACGGAACTGGTCCAAATGCGCAAGGTGAAGCAAAATTAATTCCGGCGGCCGCTTCTGGTGCGCGGTCCAGGTGAGCAATGAGTCAGCTTTGAGGCTGGACTTCACCGGAAGCTTGCGAAATGGGCTTGCCGACGCGGCCGTGATCGTCCGCAATACCGGAGAGCCGATAAATCCAACTGCAGATAGCATCGCGCCACACCACGGCTTGCCCGGCCTGGTACTGCAATCGCGCCAGAATGTCGCGATAGCGTTCTTCGTCAACGTGGCCTTCGACCGTTTTCCATTGCGCAACAAAATCGCGCGCGCGGTCTGCGCCGTCGTAGTGCGAATCGTAGATGTGCTGGATCACGGTTTTCCCGGAGTGCAGCACATACGTATAAGGAACATGGTGGAAAAATAGCAGCAGGTTATCGGGACAACTTGCGAGCGATTCGTGAAGCTTTTGAACGGCGGAAGGATACTGGCCGATGTATCCGGTGCCGCTCGCGACAGTCCGGTCCGTGCCGATGCCGGCGTGATCGGCGCGGTGCCATTGTCCCCAGCCATTTTCTTCGGAAGATTCGGGGCCGGGGTCGTAGTGATTGCCGGTAATGTTGGTGAGCGTGCCGGCGCCTAGGGGGCCAGTGTAACTTTCGTAGACGCGCCAGGAGTTGAGTTGCATCGACGCGATCGTCTTCAGTACGAGCGGGTCCCTGCCGAACGTAAGGCTCGTCCATTCGTCGATAATTTTTTCTGCGCTGAGATCGGGGTTCCACGCGAGGCGTCCGAAGCCGTAGAGATTCGCCATGGCTAGCGGACTGCCCAACCAGTTCGCGTCCATGCCGACGTTGGCGACGCCGACGAATCCGCCGGTCGAACGATGGAACACCCGGCCCGCGACCAGAGCTTTCATTGGCGTTGCGTTCTCGTCGACGCGCATATCGAAATCGAGCGCCTCTTTCCACATGGGAACGAGAAAGCAGAGATGACGCTGCTGCCCGGTATATTCCTGCGTGATTTGCAACTCGACGGCTTCGTTGGTGCGGCGCAGCCCGGCGAAGAGTGGCGAGACCGGCTCGCGCACCTGAAAGTCGATGGGGCCGTTCTTGATCTGGATGATGACGTTGTCGTCGAACGCGCCGTCGAGCGGATGGAAATTATCATAAGCGGCTTTGGCGCGGTCGTTCTTTAGATCATGCCAATCCAGATGGTGGTTGTAAACGAAGGCGCGATAGAAGACCACGCCGCCGTGCGGCTTGAGTGCGCGCGCGATGACGTTGGCCGCGTCCGCCGGAGTCCTTCCGTAAGTGGACGGGCCGAGGCGGCCTTCGGAATCGGCTTTGACCACGAAGCCGCCGAAGTCAGGGATGCGGCGGTAAATTTCATCCACTTTTTTCTGCCACCACTCGGCAACCCGCGGATCCAGCGAGTCAAACGTGTCCAGGCCGCCCATGACTTTCGGACTGCTCAGATCGACGGACATGGAAAGCTGCACGCCCCAGGGACGGAATACGTCCGCGATGCGGCTGACCTGGGCGATGAAACTCTCCTCAAGGATGCCAGGAGCGGCGTTCACGTTGTTGATCGTGCATCCATTGATGCCGATCGAAGCCAATAGTCGGGCGTATGCACCGGCGCGGGTAAGATCGCTGCGAACATTTCCGTCGGCGAAGAAAATCGATGGGCCGCCGTATCCGCGTTCGATGTGGCCGTCGAGGTTGTCCCATTGATTCACCCAGCGGATGGGCGCGTTGGGCTGCTGCACCTCGTCTATATCTGAAAGACTCTCGGCGCGCGTGATCTTGCTCAGCAGCCCGAAAACACCATAGAGAACTCCGCGCTCGTTGGCGGCGGTGATCACCAGGCATTTCGACCCGTGAATGGTTGCCGCTTTCAACCAATATCCGTCGGTGCGCAACTCCTCTGGCGGATTCAACGCAGGCGCGAACGCGCGAAGTTGGGCGAGCGTTCCCAGAATGATTGCGTCTTCGGGTGACGAAGCGGCACGCGTGCGCAGCGTTCTGCCTAGCATTTGCGCGACGCCGCGGAGTAATTCCTGCTGCGCGGTATGCAGTACGGCTGCATCGCCGAGCACCACGGTGTTCGATGGCAATCGCTGGTACGCCTTGGCTGCCTGCGGACTTAATGCGGAGTAACGCAACCAGGCCTCGGCTCCGTCTTCAGCGGCTGCAGATTGCGATACCAGCGCGGCGCAAATCAAGGTTGCGCCGATGAATGCTGCGCCGAAAACCGCGAATCGTCGTGCTGCTCTAAACGGTGATGTTGATTTCATCGCTAGCTGGCCCCTCGATTACATCTCAACGAGTTCGAGTATAAGAGACGGCGCCTGCGCGATGCACAATCCGATTGCTTTTCCACAGCGGGAGGCCTAACATTCCTGCGGAGGGCCCGCCATGACTGCGTTTGGCCCGATGTGCCGCCGCTTCCTGAAAATCGCGGCGATTACTTTTCTCACTACTTCCGCTTTTTCCCAAGCAGCTCCGAAATACGATCCCGCCACCGAAAGCACGATCAAGGGAGTGGTGCAGGAGTTGAAATTCGTTCCTCCCACAGGCGCGAAACCGGTTGCCTACCTGGTGGTCAAGAGTGGCCCGGATTCGGTTGAAGTCTTCCTTTGCCCCAAGAAATTTCTCGCGGATATGGGAGTGGAGTTCAAGGCGGACGATGCGGTGGAAGTCACCGGCTCGAAAATCAAGCAGGATGGAGCGGATCTGACCCTGGCGCGCGAAGTGGTCAAGGGCGGCGATACGCTCACTCTGCGATTCAAAGACGGCAAGCCAGCCTGGTAAAACCGGCGCGCTTCTGATCATCTGCGCGCGGTCTGATCCCTATTCCGTTCCCCGGCGCGCACAGCTCCAGGCATGCGATGCCGCATAGCGTTTGCTTGCACCCGTCCAGCCTCCCGCGCTTCCTGATAATCTCAAGATAGACCCTCGTTCCTCATTTGACCTTCAGGAGCCAGCACATCATTGCCGCCGTTGATTAATGTTCGCGGTATCTCGAAAGCATTTGGAGCCGACCCGCTGTTTCAGAACGTCTCCTTCACCGTTTCCGAGGGAGATCGCATCGGGCTGATCGGCCCGAACGGGTCAGGCAAGTCCACGCTGCTGCGAATTCTCGCCGGCACGGAAGATACCGACGACGGAGAAATCGCTTTCCGAAAGCGGCTTCGCATGAGTTATGTGGAGCAGGAGTCGGAATTTCGGCCCGGGGACACCGTACGGTCGGTGGTCGACGCTGCGCTGAAAAGTTCGGCGGTGCCGGAGAGCGAGCGCGGAACGCGCTTTGCAGAAACCCTGGGACGCGCCGGGTTTGTGGATCTGGATGCCGAAGCGTCTTCGCTCTCCGGTGGCTGGCAGAAGCGCCTGGCGATTGTGCAGGCGCTGGTGCAGGGGCCGGACATCCTGCTGCTGGATGAGCCGACGAATCATCTGGACCTGGCGGGAATTGAGTGGCTCGAAGAAACGCTGGAGCAGGCCGGGTTCGCCTGTGTGGTGATCAGCCATGATCGCTATTTTCTGGAGAACGTGGCCACCGAGATGGCGGAACTGAGCCGCATCTATCCCGATGGACTGCTGCGGGTGAAAGGTCGTTACAGTGTTTTCCTGGAGAAGAAAGAGGAATTTCTGCACGCGCAATCGAAGCGGCAGGAAGCCTTGGAGAACCTGGTTCATTCCGAGATCGAATGGCTGCGGCGAGGAGCCAAAGCGCGCACTAGAAAATCGAAAGCGCGCATTGGCAAAGCTGGCGAGTTGATGGAGGAGCTCGCGGACCTGAACACGCGCACTCGCACCAGCTCTGCACAAATCGATTTCTCGGCGACCGACCGCAAGACCAAACGGCTGGTCGAACTGCAGAATGTCGCCTACGAAATTGGCGGCCGACGGCTGTTTGAGGGGCTGAACTTCATTGTCACGGCCGGACTGCGAGTTGGGCTGGTGGGGCCGAACGGCAGCGGCAAGACGACTCTGCTGCGTCTGCTGCGCGGAGAAGTGGCGGCGACCGAGGGCGAGATTCGTCGCGCCGACAAACTGCGCATCGTTTATTTCGACCAACGGCGGGAACTCGATCCCAATGTGACCCTGCGGCGGGCGCTCGCTCCGGAGGGCGATTCGGTCATCTATCAGGACCGGGTCACGCATGTCGCATCGTGGGCGGCGAAGTTTCTATTCAAAGGCGAACAGCTCAACCAGCCGGTGGAGCGACTCTCCGGCGGCGAGCGGGCGCGGGTGCTGATTGCGCAGCTCATGCTGCAGCCGGCCGACGTTTTGTTGCTCGACGAGCCAACAAATGATCTCGACATTCCAACACTCGAAATTCTGGAGGAAAGTCTGCTTGAGTTTCGCGGATCCCTGGTGCTGGTGACGCACGATCGCTACATGCTCGATCGGGTTTCAACCATCGTGCTCGGGCTCGATGGTCGCGGCGGCGCCGAACGTTTCGCCGACTACTCGCAATGGGAAGCGTGGCAGGCGGTGCGCGAGCAGTCCGCGCAGAACGTCTCCCGAGTCGCCGTTCGGGTCACGGCCGAGCCGGGGACGTCGTCGAAGAGAAAGCTCTCGTATCTCGAAGCCCGCGAATATGCCAGCATCGAAGAGCGGGTCGCCGAGGCAGAAAAAATAATGGAGGCAAAGCGGACACATGCTGAAGATCCAGCGATTGCCAGCGACGCGACGCAACTCATGACGGCTCACGCGGAACTGGAAGCGGCCCAGAACGACGTGAATGGGCTTTACGCACGCTGGGCAGAGCTGGAGAAGAAGCAGCAGGCGTGATGCGTCATCAGGATGACAGGCAGAACGCAATGATCGTATTACCGCTCTTGCTGGTATTTTTTTCGACTTCCCGCAGCAGGCGCGATTCCAGGTCGTCGGGATCGGGCTTCATCTCGCAGGCGGCAATTTCTTTGTCCGACGCGCCTTGAAAGCAGAGTTCGCAGACGCCGAGGCCATCTTCTCCCAGGCCATCCTCGGATCGCACCGGAGGACCGAAGACGCGGCAGGTCATGGGGCGCGATTCGTAAAGTTCGCAGTATCCCGTTTCTGGATCGAGCACGGGACACGGCTCGTCGTTCGCAAAATCGGCGAATTGCTGTTCGGCCTCCTCCCCTTCGTCGAGCAGTCCGCTGACGGGATCGCCCGGAAAATCGCGCGACAACCGCACCACCGATTCGCGAGCGCGCCGCCGAACCGCTGCCGCGCGCTCCGGTGCACGCTTCCCCAAATCGGCCAGTCCTCGCCGCAAGCGGAGACCGTCCAACTGATTGATCGAGAATGCGCCAATGCAGCATTGTGTGCAGCCGGGACGGCAGGCCAGCCATTTGCCGCTTTTGCGCGTCGCGTCGGCGAGCGCGGAATCCACTATCTGGATCAGCTTCTGATCTCCGCGGGATGGGAAGCTGGGGTGCATTTGACGAGCATAGCGCACCTCACCGCCTAAACTACATTCCGAATAGATTAGCGTGCAGTTTCGCGTACCCATGCTCGCGCGCCCAGAGGTCGAGCGGCGCGGATGCCAGTTCGTCGACCAGCGGCTCGGCGCGTCCGTTCTTTGTGAGATCAACTGTCTTGATATAAGTCTTGCACGATTCGCAGCATTCCACGCGAATGTAATCGAATTCAGCGGCCGTGAAAACTGAGAGCTTCTTATCGTTCTCTTCGCCGCAGCCGGGACAAACGATGCGGCGAAAATCCCACTCGACAAGGCAGAACGAACAAATCATGGAGCGCGCGCCGCCGTCGCCCAGCTGGCGCAAGACGCCGAGAGCGGGTTTGCGATGGCAGAATGGACAAAGCGCGTGTGCACTCTGGCTCGCGCGCAGCGCGGCGCGGGAACGCAGAAGTTCGGCATAAGGCTGAAGAAAAGCCTGAGCCAGAATTTGCCGCGCATCGGACGGGGACGACGCCAGCCAGCTCGCGCTCAGCAGATCAGACCAGAGGTCTAGACCGCGAGAGCGCAAGCCGCGACTGAGTTCGGCCAGCGGCTTCGGGCCTTTCGCTTCGGCCAGCGACAGAAATTCCACAAAGCTGGAGCCGAGTTCTGAAATCTCCGACGACGTGAGCTCGCGATCAAGAGAAGCCGCCGGAGACTGCATTGCCCGGCTCAGCTTGGAATGCAAGTCTTCCTGAAAGCTCGCGAGGTGCACGTAGAAACCGAGAATCTCCGCGGCGAAGGGATGCTGGCCGGCAAGTTCTTGCGCGCGAGCAATTCGACGTTGCCACTGCGAAACCGTCATCGGGGTAATTATCAACTCAGTCCGATATGCGAGCAATGGTGCGAGCAACGGAGCGGGCTTCGTTCGCCATCGCACACAAGGGCCATACGCACTTTCCCGCATTGACTCCATTCCGGCCTCGGAGGTATATTTTCCGGCATCGGTTTGGATTTGACTCGGTCGTCGAGAGCACGCGGCACGACGGCCGCAACCTTCAACCTCCGTCTCACATCCTAGTCTGACCAGGGGTCCGCAGCGCAGTCGAACGCGTTCGGTAGTTGCTGGAGGTTTTGATGGAATTCTCCCGCAGGACATTTCTCAAAGGCGCCATTGTCGGCGGAGCCGGGATTTCCGCTCTCGGATTCGATCTCACTCCCGTTTACGCGCAAACCCAGAACCTGAAAATCTCACGCGCCAGCGAGACCCGCAGCACCTGTCCTTATTGTTCCGTGAGCTGCGGCGTGATTATTTACACGCTGGGCGACAAGGCCAAGAACGCGATCCCGCAGGTGGTACATGTCGAGGGCGATCCCGACCATCCCATTAATCGCGGAACGCTCTGCCCCAAGGGTTCGTCGCTCGAACAGGACATCATGAACGACCGCCGGCTGCTTAAGCCGCAAGTGCGGCGGCCGGGGGCGACCGACTGGGAAGACATTTCGTGGGACCAGGCCTACGCCGAGATCGCGCAGAAGGTAAAGAAGACGCGCGACGACACATTTACTGAGAAAGACGCGAGCGGCCACACCGTGAACCGTTGCGAAGGCATTGCCTTCACCGGCGGCTGCACCGACACCAACGAATTCAATTATCTCGTCGTCAAAAGCATGCGCAGCCTGGGGGTCTGCTACCTGGAAAACCAGGCTCGGGTTTGACACGGCCCAACGGTCTCCAGTTTGGGGCCAACATTCGGACGCGGGGCAATGACCAACGGCTGGATCGACATCAAGAACACCGACATGATGTTGATCATGGGTGGGAACCCCGCCGAGAACCATCCTTGCGGTTTCAAGTGGGCGATTGAAGCCAAGATTCACCGCAACGCGAAAACCATCGTGGTCGATCCGCGCCTCACGCGGACGGCCGCGACCGCGGACATGTACGTACAGATCCGCGCTGGCTCCGATATCGCGTTTCTCGGTGGCCTGATCCATTACGCCATTCAGAACAACCGCATTGCTCACGATTACCTGGTCAACTACACGAATGCCGCGTTCATTATTAAAGAAGGATTCAAGTTGCCGGATGACGGCTTGTACTCCGGCTTCGATGCGGAGAAGAAGGTCTACGACAAGTCCTCGTGGAATTATGAAGAGGGCGGAGATTTAGCGGGCAAGTCTGATATCGCACCGAGCAAGCCTGCCGCACCGAAGGCTGCCACTCCGGGTGCGACGCCTCCTCCACCTTTACTTCCGTCGAAGACAGCTTACGATCTGACCTTGCAGCATCCTCGCTGCGTCTTCCAACTTCTCAAGAAGCAGTACGAACGCTACACGCCGGAGATGGTCGAGCGCATCACGGGAATTCCGCAAGACGAATTTCTGAAAGCGGCTGATCTGTTCACGTCGGTCCGCAAAGACGGCGACATGAAAAAAGTCGCCACAATTATTTACGCGGTCGGCTGGACCCAACACAGTTTCGGCACGCAGATCATTCGCACGGCTGCGATGGTGCAGTTGCTTCTGGGCAACGTGGGCCGCGCCGGCGGCGGCGTGAACGCGCTGCGCGGGCATTCGAATATTCAAGGCGCCACCGACATGGCCGGCATCTTCGACAATCTGCCGGGATATTTGAAAGTGCCGACGCCAGCCGACACAGATTTGGCTGCGTTCTTGAAGCGGATTACACCGACAGCTGCGAAGCCCGATCCCTGGGACTCGTTCAACTACTACTCGAATACTCCGAAGTTTGCGGTCTCGCTTCTGAAAGCGATGTATGGTCCGGCGGCAACGAAGGAAAACGATTTCGCGTTTCATTATCTGCCGAAGGTCGACCGCAACTATTCCTGGGTAAACATCTGGAACGACATGTACGAAGGCAAAGTGAAAGGCATGTTCGCCTTCGGCATGAACGGCGTAATGATCGGCCCGGATTCACAGAAAAATATTGATGCTCTGAAGAAAGCCGACTGGCTCGTGGTGTGCGAAATCTATCCCGATGAAACCAGCGAGTTCTGGCGCGCTCCCGGCATCTCGACCGACGAGATGAAGCAGATCAACACCACTGTGTATCGTCTGCCGGGCGCGGGTTTTGCCGAGAAAGATGGCACGTTTGTAAATTCGGCCCGCTGGCTGCAGTGGAAGAATGTCGCCGTGCCCCCGCCGGGGCAGTGCAGACTGGATCAGGAAATTTTGGCGACGATTTTCCTGAAAGTTCGTGAGCTCTATAAGAAGGACGGCGGAAAGTTCCCCGATCCCATTCTGAACGCTTCGTTCGCGTATACCGATCCGTATAACCCTTCGCTTTCGGAAGTCGCGAAGGAGCTCAACGGAAAGGCGCTCGTTGACATCACCGATCCCAAGACAAATGTCACGATCAAAGCGGGCCAGCAGCTCCCAGGCTTCGCATGGCTTAAAGATGATGGCACCACTCTCTCCGGCAACTGGCTGTATTGCGGTTCGTGGACGGAAGCGGGCGCGCTTACACAACGGCGCGGCACAGAAGATCCTTCCGGCCAAGGCATTTATCCGAACTGGGCGTGGTCGTGGCCGATGAACCGGCGCGTGCTCTACAACCGCGCCTCGTGCGATGTCGAGGGCAAGCCGTGGGATCCGCAGCGGAGGCAAATTTGGTGGGACGAAGCGAAACAATCATGGGCTGGGGTTGACGTCCCCGACTTCAAACCCGACTCGCAGCCGAAGGATCACATGGGACCGTTCATTATGAATCCCGAGGGCGTGGGCCGGTTGTTCGTGCCGTTGGGCGGCATGCAGGACGGGCCGTTTCCCGAATTCTATGAGCCGATCGAGAGCCCGATCGCGAATCCGCTCCATCCAAACCAGTCCTCGAATCCGGTGGTCAAGAAATACAAGACCGACATGGACAAGTACGGCACGGTCGAGCAGGGCTTCAATGTAGTGTGCACCACGTATCGTTTGACCGAGCACTATCACTATTGGACCAAGAACAATCCCATGAACGTGCAGCTCGTGCCCGAACCGTTTGTGGAGGTTCCGTATGAACTCGCCGAGAGAATGCAACTCAAAGGCGGAGAGCGCGTAAAAGTCACCAGCGCGCGCAGCCACTACATTGCCAAGGCAATGGTCACGCGCCGCATCCGGCCGATGAAGATCGACGGCAAAGAAACGTTTCAGATCGGCATTCCGATTCATTGGGGATTCCGCGGCATCGCCGAAGACGAAGGCAAGACCGCGAAAACGCTGACCAATCAGTTGACTCCGACCGTGATTGATCCGAACGCATTCACGCCTGAGTTCAAGGGATTTCTAGTGAAGCTGGAAAAGGTGTAAAAGTAGCGCCGGCGTCCCGCCGGCTGTCGCGGGGGCGTCTCGCCCGCGCATGCGAGGTCAAATTGACGCTGGCCTCGCGACAGCCGCCGAGACGGCCACGCTACGAAAGAAGAAAGTATGAGCGACCGCAAGACACTCCAAATCCGGCAAATATCGGGGCACTCGGGCACGTCCGCCGGATTCGACATGCAGCGCGATGCCGAAGTCTGCAAGCTGATCGATACCACGATCTGTATCGGCTGCAAGGCCTGCGAGGTCGCCTGCGTCGAATGGAACGACATGCCGTTCAGCCCGACCACCTTCGACAACACTTACCAGACGATGCCGGAGACGCGCTGGAATTTCTGGAATCTGATCAAGTTCAACGAACACCAGCGCGAGGACGGCACCATCCAGTGGCTCATGCGCAAGGACCAGTGCATGCACTGCGCCGATCCCGGCTGCCTGCGCGCCTGCCCGGCCGACGGCGCGATCGTGCAGTACACCAACGGCATCGTCGATTTTCAGCAGGAAAATTGCATCGGCTGCGAGTTCTGCGTCTCGGGATGTCCCTACGACATTCCTAAATTCAATCCGACCACGAAGAAAGTCTATAAGTGCACCTTGTGTTCCGACCGCGTGGGCGGCGGCCTGGAGCCGGCGTGC
>DATHQJ010000051.1:0-9595 GCA_035482825.1 Binatus sp. (SeqCode)
GGGCGCGGTGGTCGCGAGATAGAGCGTGGTGAGAAAGTCGCTGGCGATTCCTTGCGCGAAGTGAGCCAGCACGTCGGCCGTGGCGGGCGCAACTACGAGCGCGTCGATGGATTGCGCGACCGCGATGTGCTCGATGGCGGAGTCGAGATTGGGTTCATGATCGTCACCCAGATCGGACGCGCCGGTGAACATTCCGGTGATCACTTTTTCTCCGGAGATCGCGGCGAAGGTGAGGGGACGAACGAACTCCTGGGCGGCGCGGGTCATTACGACTTGCACGCGGACACCGTGGTCCTGCAAGAGACGGACGATTTCTGCCGCTTTGTAGGCCGCGATGCCGCCGGTGACGCCGAGAGCTACTTTCATACGCTTTTGATTGTTGATGATCGATTGCTGATTCAAAACCGTTGGTCCTGACCACCGGGGTGTGGCAAGCGACACTTCAATCAGCAATCACGAAATCAACAATAGCCTTCAGTCCTGGCCGAGCGCCTTGTCGAGAGCGTCTTCTGCCTGCTCGGCGGCGGTGCGGGTTTCTGGAATCTCCCACTTCACTTTGCCGGCGCGGATTTCATCCTGCGCGATGCGGCAGGGCTTGCGGGAATTGGTGTCGACCACCGGCGGCGCGCCGGACTGAAGCTGCCGCGCACGCCGCGCCGCCACTAAAATGTAACGATAGTTGCTGTCAAAGCCTTCGATCAACTTCATTGGGACTCTCCCTCAAAAATCAGGTTTGAAGTGTAATCTATCCCGCGCGATCTTACTCGTGGCTTTCGACGCCGTCTTCAGCGTCCCTAAAATGATACCGCGAAATCTAAGGACGTGCCGGGGGCGGAGGATTACTAAAGGATGCGAGGATGGGTCCGACCCGTTCCCGCATATTAGCCAGCCGATAACGGTCTGCCAGTTCCGCGATTTTCTCGTCCTCGGCGGACCGGGGCGATCGGGACCTCGATAAGCGCTCCGACAAAACGATCGCCTGCAGGCTGTCGCTCGATTCCTCCAGCTTATCGTTGATCAGAATGTAGTCATACTTGTCGTAGTTCTCAATCTCGCGACGAGCCTCGTCCAGGCGGCGATTGATGGTTTCATCCGAATCCTCGCCGCGCTTGCGCAGGCGCCATTCGAGAGTCTTGCGGTCGGGGGGAAGTACAAAGACGCTGACGGCATCGGGCAGTTTCTGCTTTATTTGCGCAGCTCCCTGCACATCAATGTCGAGCAGGAGATCGTTCCCTTTCTGCTCGGCCTCGCGGAGAAAACGTCGAGCCGTGCCATAGTAGTCCTTTCCGTAGAGACTGGCGTGTTCCAGGAACTCGTCGTCACTGATCATCTGCTCAAATTCCTTTCGAGAGATGAAGTGGTACTGTTTACCATTTTGCTCGCTGCCTCGAGGAGAGCGCGTGGTGTAGGAGATGGAAAAGTCGAGACGTGGAGTCATTTCGAGCAGAACGTTCACCAGGGTCGACTTCCCCGAACCAGAAGGAGCCGAGACGATGTAGACGATGGGCTTGCGGGGCGGGCTCATTCGAGATTCGTTCATTCCAGGTTTTGGACCTGCTCGCGTGATTTTTCGATTTCCGCTTTCATGGCCAGGCCGGCCTCGGTAATCTTCAGGGCTTCGCCCGCCAGGCCGGAAGTCTTGGAGAGCAAGGTGTTGGCCTCGCGATTCATTTCCTGCAGGAGGAAGTCGAGCTTCTTGCCGATCTCGCCGCCGGCTTCGAGCAATCCCAGGAAGTGTTGCACGTGATTTTCGAGACGGACGATCTCTTCCTGAATGTCGCTGCGATCGACCAGTAAGGCGGCCTCCTGCAGCACGCGTTCCTTGTCGACGATTGTACCCAGCAGTTCCTGCAGGCGCGATTGCAGTCTTTCGCTGTAGTTCTGCAGCACGGCGCGGCGATGCTGTTGCACGCTCTTGCCAGCCGCGACGAGAAGGGCCATACGCTCGCGGAGTTCGCGGGCAATGCCGCGGCCTTCTTCCTCGCGCATCTGGTTCAGGCGGTCGAGCGCCTCGCCGACCTTCGCCATCACCGCGGCTTCAATCTCGCCGTCAGCGCTGTCGTTGGCGGAGTCGAGCGCGCCCGGAATGCGCAGGACGGCGTTCAGATCGGGGTCGGTGATCAGGGAAAACTCAGCGGCCGCGGCCCGGAAGGCCGCGATGTAGCCACCGACAATCTCGCGATTCAGCGAAAACGTTTCGTTGTTGCCGCGCTCGAGGCTGAGCGAAATTTCGACGTGGCCGCGGCCCATCTTCTCTTTCAGGAGGCGGCGGAGTTGCATCTCCAGGGAATCGGTGCCGGAGGGGAGACGGAAATGGAGATCGAGGAAACGATGGTTGACCGACTTCAAGGACAGCGCGAAGGCGGTGCGGCCGCTGGTCTGAGTCTCGCCGGAAGGGGTAGCGATGTTTCCGCCGTCTGGACGCGGGATTTCACCTCTCACCTGGGCAAAGCCTGTCATCGAGCGTATGGGCATAAGGGTTTTGCGATCTTACGTTTCAGCGACTGCTTTGGGCGAATCGTCTTTAACCAAATCAGTGTGGGCGAATTGTAACTCGTAGAGACGCCGGTAGGTGCCTAACCTCGTCATCAACTCTTCATGGCGGCCAATGTCGGCAATCGTGCCATTTTCGATGACCACGATGCGGTCGGCACGCCGCACCGTCGAAAGCCGGTGGGCGATGACGAACACGGTGCGGCCGCTCATCAGATTGTGCAGGGCGGATTGCACCAGCGCCTCGGATTCGCTGTCGAGCGCGGAAGTGGCTTCGTCGAGAATCAGCACGGGAGCGTCCTTCAGCAGCGCCCGGGCAATGGCCAGGCGCTGGCGCTCGCCTCCGGAAAGGCGCACGCCGCGCTCGCCAATCACCGTGTCGTATCCTGCAGGAAGGGCAACTATGAAGTCGTGGGCCAGAGCGGCGCGGGCCGCAGCTTCGACGTCTTTTTGCGGGACCTGCGGCTGGCCGTAGGCAATGTTGTTGCGCACGGTATCGTTGAACAGGATGGTTTCCTGGGTGACGATGCCGACCTGCGCCCGCAAGGAGGCGAGGGTTACTTCGCGCACGTCGTGGCCGTCGATGAGGATGCGTCCGCCGGTCACGTCGAAGAAGCGAGGAATCAAATGCACCAGAGTGCTCTTGCCCGCGCCGCTGGAGCCGACCACGGCAAGGATTTCACCGCGTTTCACTTCCAGATCGACGGCCCGTAGAATCTCCCGGGAGTCGTCTCCATCCGCCTGATAGGAGAAACATACGCCCTCGAATTGAATGCTTTTCGAAAACCGCGGAAGAGCTTTGGCGCCGGGCTTTTCGAGGACTGCGTCCTCAGCGTCCATGAACGTGAACAGTTGCGAGGATGCACCCAGGGCCTGCTGGAAGCTGTTATTGAAAACGGCAAACTTGCGCACCGGGTTATAGAGCGCGAGCACGGCGGCGACGAATGTGACGAAAGCGCCCAAAGTAAATTCATTGTGCGCGATGCGACTGCGGCCGAGCAGCAGCAGCAGCGCGATGGCAATCGCCCCGAAGATATCCATCAAGGGAGAACTGATCGCGGCGGCCGCCACGGAACGCAGGTTGGCGCGAAAGAGCCGCTGTGCGGCTTTGCGGAATCGGGCGACTTCCCACGACTCCATGCCGAAGGCTTTGACGATGCGGTTGCCGGTGATGGTTTCATGCAGAATATTCTGCACGTCGGCTAACTGGTCTTGCCCGCGACGCGTGGTGGACCGCACGCGCCGGCCAATGCGTATGGCGGAAAAAACAATGAAAGGCACAAAGAGCAGCAGCACCCACGCCAGTTGCCGGCCGAGAACCACAACCACGATCGCGGTAAAGATGAAAGTGAAGAGCTGTTGCAGGAACTCCGCCAAGACGCTCGACATGGCAAACTGCACGCGTTCAATGTCGTTGATGATGGTCGAGATCAGGGTACCCGTGGCGTGCTTCTGGAAGAAAGCCACCGAGCGCCGCAAGACCGAGTTGTACAAGTCATTGCGCAGGTTGGTGATCATGCCGAACCCTGCATGGTTCACCAGATAGGTGCCGGCATAGTCGAACATCCCCTTCAGCAGAGTGGAGGCCACCAGGGCGTAGGCCACGATGTTCCACGCGTTATGAAAATGGGAGGGAACAAAGCGCTGCAGATAGATTGGATGGTTGGAGTTGGGAATCGTGAAGAGGACAATATTTTCCGAACCGCTGGCGGGATTCAAGACGCGATCAAGGATGGGTTTTAGCAGAACGAGGCGAAAGGCCTCGAGGAATCCGACTGCCGCGAGCAACACCACGCCGGGAACCAGTTGCCAGAGGAAAGGGAGCACGTAGCGGACGAGGCGCGTCAGTTGCCGCATGGGGCTCCCGCGCGGTCGAGGCCGCGAGCGCTTGCCGCCGGTCGAATGGGGATGAGATGCAAGGCCTTATTCTACTTGAGGCGCTGCACTTGGATCGACAACAGACTTCGGGCTCCGCCGGATAATGCGTCCCGCTTCTGCCGTTGCCTTGACCTACTTCGGGCTGTCGCGATGCACGACTTTTACACGATATCCAGCGCGGCGGAGGTGTTTGCTGACTTCTTCGGCGATCATGACGGAACGGTGCTGTCCGCCGGTACAGCCGAAGGCGATCGTCAAGTAACTCTTGCCCTCGTGAATGTAGTGCGGCAGCAGGAAGAGCAGATCGGAAACCGTGCGTGAGATGAACTCGCGCGTCTGCGGAAAGGAGCGGATGTATCTGGCAACGCGTGCGTCTCGCCCAGTCAGGGGCCGGAACTCGGGGATGAAGTGGGGATTGGGCAAGAAACGCACGTCAAATACGTTGTCGGCGTCTTCTGGAAGGCCCTGGCGGAATCCGAAACTCACGCATGACACCTGAAGATTTTTTCCCGACGACTGTTCCCGAAAGCGTTCGGTGATGTGAGCGCGAAGTTCATGCACGTTGAACTTCGAAGTATCGATGACGAGATCGGCGACCGCGCGAATGGCACCCAAGTGGCGGCGTTCCGCTTTGAGCGCGGACTTTACGGGTGAATCGGCGCCCAGGGGATGGGGGCGGCGGGTCTCGCTGAAACGGCGCATCAGGACTGAGTCGGAAGCTTCGAGGAAGACCACCTTGGTCGGGATCATGCGTCCGACGGCCTTCAGGATCTTCGGCAGTTCTTCGAGCCTGGAGCCTTCGCGCACGTCGACCACGAGCGCGGTGCGGCGAATCTCGCTCGACTGCACAGCGAGGTCGGCGAATTGCGGGATGAGTTGCACTGGCAGGTTATCGACGCAGTAGTAGCCCAGATCCTCGAAGGCTTTCAGCACCGAGGCTTTCCCGGAACCGCTCATGCCGGTGATGATGACCAGTTCCGGCGAGCGCGGCGCAGCGCGGGAGGGCTTTGGGGTTCGGGCCTGCGATTTTTTCGGCGCCCGGCCAGGGGAACCACGGGGCTTCATGAACAGGATAGTAGCATCCGGAAGCGGCGCCCGCTCGGCGTTTCTGATTGCCAAATGCGATACCGGCGGGGGCGGCCACCGGAAATCATCCGTGAAGGATCGGAGATCCAGATTGTTTCCAGAGCGCGCGGCAGGTAAGCTATGGCGTCATGAAAAAGTTCGAAGAACTCACGGAACGCGAAGTGCTGGCCCTGGCCATCGCTTTGGAAGAAGAAGACGAACGGGTGTACGCCGACTTTTCCGAAGGTCTGCGGCAGGACTATCCGGCCACGGCCTCGATGTTCGATGGCATGCGGGAAGAAGAATCCGGGCATCGGCGCAGGTTGCTGGAGCTGTTCCAGAAAAAATTCGGTGAGCATATTCCGCTAATTCGGCGGCAGGATGTGCGCGGGTTTGTGGAGCGGCCGGCACTCTGGCTGGTGCGTCCTTTGCGGATCGAAGCGGTGCGCAAAGAGGCGTCGACGATGGAGGTGGAGACGCGGCGCTTCTATGAGAAGGCTTCGGCGCGCACGCAGGATGCGAGCATCCGGCAACTGCTGGACGATCTGGCGAATGAAGAACGCGAGCACGAGGAGCGCGCCCAGGAACTCGACAAGCAGAAACTCCCGGACAACATCAAGGCGGACGAGGAAGTCGCGCAGCGGCGGCTGTTCGTTTTGCAGATCGTGCAACCGGGCCTGGCGGGGTTGATGGACGGGTCAGTGTCGACGCTGGCGCCGGTTTTCGCGGCTGCCTTTGCTACAAAAAATAGTCACGAAGCCTTTCTTGTCGGGCTGGCGGCTTCGGCGGGGGCGGGCATCAGCATGGGATTCGCTGAGGCGCTGTCGGATGACGGCAGTTTGACGGGGCGCGGCCATCCCTGGGTGCGAGGGTTGATCTGCGGGGCGATGACGGCTTTGGGAGGGATTGGGCACACACTGCCGTTTCTGCTGCGCGACTTCCGCGCGGCGCTCTGGGCAGCTGGAATTGTAGTGATCGCGGAACTGGGAGTGATCACTTGGATTCGGAAGCGCTACATGGATACGCCCTGGGTATCGGCCGCGCTACAGGTAGGGCTTGGCGGCGTGTTGGTGTTTATCACCGGCGTGCTGATCGGGAAATCGTAAAAGTTTGCGCGCGGCCTGAATGAGTCGGGGCGCGACTTCTCATTTCAATTTCACGAAGAGCAGAACGAAGATCGCCCATACCCCGACCGTCATAGGAAATTGAACCAACTGCGCTTCTCGCACCGGACCACCCCTGGGAATCGCGAACGTGAGCGCCAGCATCGCCAGCGCCGTCAGCACACCGAGAGCTAATTTTGTCGTGAACTTCATGTTCTCCCCCTCGTTGTATAGGCTCGATTCACTGCGCTGGGCGGTAGCCGCTGCAGCGAGGAAACATCATCCTCGCAAAGCGCGCGGAGTGCAACTCATTCTTTCCATGGACGCCAAGCGAGTTGACGGCGTCCGTGGGACGGCAACGATCTTTGGTAGTTGTCAAAACTCTCTTCGCGGAACAAGACGTAGCGAGTTACGTCTCTACGGCTGGGTGTCCAGAGGGTGCGTGCTCTTCTCGTAGAACTCGTTTTGTAGTTTGAGGCTGACGTCGTCGGCCTTTACGGCGCGGATCGTCTTCACCACGGAATCGATCCACCACTTCATCTGGAATTCGCCGAGCTCTTTGGTTGCCACCGAGCCGTCGCCGGAATAGTGGTTGGGGAAACGGGTGTACCACCAGATGCCGGTGTAGACGTCTGAGGGGATTTTCTGGCGGGCTTGATCTGCGCCTGACTCGTTGGTGGCCCGGTCGAGATGGACCGTGTCGGGGCGGGAGACCATCATCTTGGAAGTTTCGCTTTCGCCGGCGTGCATGTCGATCTTCGTCTTCTTTGCTGGACCACCTTCGCGCGGCGTGCGCTCGTCGAAAACGTAGACGACGTAGTCGTGCGGCTTGTCGAGCTGGGTCTGCGCGAAGAAGGGGAGCAGACTGTCGTTGCCGCCATGGCCATTGACGATCAGGATTTTCTTGCAGCCGTTCCGCGCCATCTCGTCGGTGGTTTCCTGCAGCAGTGCGAGTTGCATGGTGCGACTGTAGGCGATGGTGCCGGGCTCGTGCTTCGCTTCGGCAATCTGGCCGAAATAGTATTCGGGGAAAACGACGGCATACTCCTGCTCAGCGGCGTGCAGCGCGGCATAGCGGACGTCGAGCAGATCGGTGCCGAGGGGAAGGTGCGGGCCGTGCTTCTCCAGAATTCCGAAGGGGAGCAGGCAGGTGCCCTGGGAGCGGTGAATGCCTTCGCGAAAGTCGGAGGCGGTGAGTTCTTCCCAGTGGACGGAGGGCTTGGCCGCGGGCACGGCAGCTTGCGCATGGAGAAACTGTGGCAAGCCTAAAACGACGGACAGCGCAAGAAACGTATCGACGAAAGAAGTCTTGAGGAATCGAGTCATCATCAGCATTAGCGGAATCTCCCTGGCGGCGAAATTCTAGCACGGGAATGCCGCTATTCAAACGTATCACTATTAAAACGTGTCAATGCAACCGTCGCTACCGCGTGCCAAAGGCGGTGCCGCGTACGCTGGTGTAGACGGCATCGAAGACGCTCAGGCTTTTGATATTCACTACGCCACCCACCGTGATCGGATCGCCCAGATACAGGACCTTGCCATCCGCGTTCGTGAATGCCGGCCACATGGGAAGCCCTGTGCCGTTCGGATCGCCAGTCCTCGCGAAGTTGACCCAGTAGCTGGAGATTTCGGCGGCCACTTTTCGATCTGCGGCGCTCCAATGCCAGGGCGATTGGTCAAGATGGTCGAAGACATACCAGAGCTCGGCGTAGTGGCTTGCGCCCCATCCGTCGTAGACGGAGCCGGCTGGGAACGGTGGCCGCTGCCGGAAGGAGTAGTAATAGACAGCACTCTTCCCGGTTTCGGCCTGCAGTCTCGCCCAGGCCCACATGTCCCAACCAAAGCGGAGGTCGCGCTCCAGATCGAGCCGCGCCTGGCGCGCATCTTCGTCGGTCGCGTGCGGATAAGCGGCGACCAGGGGAGCGGGCAGCGGGCCCCAACTGTGTTCGAGATCGCTGTCGAACGTGGAAGCTTTGATGTGGCTGACATCGACCAGCGAACGTGCCTCTTCGGCATTCGAGCCAATGAGCAGCGGGACATCGCTCTGGTGGCCGGAAGCGAACGCTTCATATGGCGCGGCGGGAAGCACGTAGGGTTCGATTACGGGATGGCTCACGTCACCGGCACTGCCACCGAACAGGGCTGCTGCGGGGAGTTTTCGTAGATCCTGCAGCGATGCCGCGCCCAGCGAGGCAGCATACTTCTCCCCATCGTGTTCTGCGTTGGCCAGGAGATATTTTGGTGCGATCTGGAGGGGCTCAAACAGGCCGCCGCTCTCGCCGATGGCGCGCTGGAACAAGCCCTTCGCCTGCGGCGAGGACATCAGCATGCTGACTGACATCGCTCCGGCGGATTGACCGGCAATCGTTACATTTTTTGGATCACCACCAAAATTCGCGATGTTTCTCTGAATCCATTCCAGCGCGGCAATCTGGTCCATCAGGCCGTAATTGCCCGACGATTTGTGGGCGGACTCGCGGGTCAGATCCGGGTGCGCAAGAAAACCGAGTGGACCGAGCCGATACGCAATAGTGACAACAATCACGCCTTTGCGGGCGAGTTGGTCGCCCCAGTACAGGGGCATCGACGCCGACCCGTTGTTGTAGCCGCCACCATATATCCAGACAATCACCGGAAGGCGCTGTGGCGCGGGCTTGGCGTTTGCCGGGGTCCAAATGTTGAGGTAAAGACAATCCTCACTCACGGCCGGAGGAGTTTCGCCCGGCATGGACACACCGACTTGCGTGCACGCCGGCGCAAAGGCGTCGGCGGTACGCGTGCCTGTCCAGGATGCTGCACGCGCCGGAGGCCGCCATCTTAAGTCGCCGACCGGCGCAGCGGCGAAAGGGACGCCTTTATAGACGCTGGTTCCATTTTCGCGTACGCCGGAGATCGCTCCCGATTCCGTCAGGACTTGCTGCGCGACCACAAGACTGGTCAATTGAAACGCTACTGCCAGGACTGCCACCCATCGCTGTTTTCGCACGCGAACTCCTTTGCGTTTTGGCTTGGCCGGGAATTTCGGAGGACGCTAAGAAGGGAAAACTTCAGAT